>JAPYPT010000075.1 GCA_029937535.1 Alphaproteobacteria bacterium | reverse complement strand
ATTGCCGGGTCAAGCCCGGCAATGACGTTAAAATGGCCGTGTGTCGTGTAGTCTGAATTGGATTCGCTCTTGCGATCCAAGTCGTTGGTTCAATTGCTCTTTTCTTAAGAATCCGAGCATGTTTAAAGAGAACATGCTCTAAAGGGGACTGCCGGAAACATGCCGTACAAAACCTTCGGTTTCAACGACGATCAAATCCTCATGCGCGACAGCATCCTCGGTCTCCTCGGCCGGGTGCTGCCGGCGGAAAAAATGCTTGAGTTGGACAAGGCGTCCGCCTTTCCGGAAGAGGCCTTTCAGGCCATCGCCGCCGCTGGCTGGCTGGGCCTGCCCATTGGTGAAGAGTATGGCGGGGCCGGGGCCTCCAACATGGATATGGCTGTGTTTATCGAAGCCATGGGCTATTTCCACTATGGGATTCGCTCCTCGTTCATGACCACCTCGATCTATGGCGCCTCGCACCTGCAATACCACGCCTCCGAGGCCCAGCGCCGCGAAATGCTGCCGCCCCTGATCAAGGGGCAATTGAAGATGTGTATCGCTTATTCCGAACCTGACGGTGGTTCCGATGCCGCCGGCATCCGCACCCGCGCGGTGCGGCAGGGGGATGACTATGTCATCAACGGACAGAAGATTTATATCACCAACGCCCATGTCAGTGACTGGATGGTGGTCTCCGCCAAGACCGATCCGGACGCCGGCCATAAGGGGCTGAGCCTGTTCCTGGTGGATAGCAAATTACCTGGTCTGAGCATTCGCCCCATGGATCCCCTGGGTTCCCGCACCTCGCTGCCCAACGAGGTCTTTTTTGACGATGTGCGCGTTGCCGCCGAATTTCGTCTGGGCGATGAGGGTGGCGCCTGGCCCATGTTAATGCGGGGCCTGAACCAGGAACGCCTGCTGCTGGCCGCCACTTCGGCGGGACACAGCATGCGTATTCTGGAATTGGCGCAAGACTTCGCCACCAACCGCAAGGCCTTTGGAAAAACCATCACGGCCTATCAGGCGATCAGCCACAAACTGGCCGATATGCATATGCTGTGCGAGATGGCCCGTTTGGCCACCTTTCATGCGGCGGCAATGTTGGATGCGGGCGAGGACGCGGTGCTGGAGACGACGACGGCCAAGATCGTGGCGACGGAGAACAATTTCAAGGTGGCCGATCTGGGCATGCAAATCATGGGCGGGGCGGGCTATATGGCGGGCGAGATGCAACGGCTATTTCGCGAGGCCCGACTTGGTCCCATAGGCGGCGGTACCTCTGAAATTCTGCGAAACGTCATCGGCAAACGCATGGGGCTTTAGCCTTGGCGCAAAATGCCGTAAAATATTGTGATGTTGGGTAATGGGGATCATTTTCTATTCGCAACATTTCCTTGGCGCTGGCAAAATGCGTAAATATCGATAGGTAACTTTCCGAACGGGCTTCATGGCAGATACCAGTGAAATAAGACGCACGATGAAAGTCGTGATTGACAGCATTGATGACATGTCAAATGGGGATGCGGCGGTTCAGCGAAACCTGCGCCGCTCGTTTAGCGGCCTGCGCGATATTCTGACCCGGCTGCCGGAGGATCGCTTGATGGAAGCGGAGCTGGTCGCCGAACAATGCAAGGTATTCCTCGAGACGGTATCACAAAGCCGACTAAACCAGACCATGGTCCGCTCTGCCTCCGCCGGCCTGCGGCAGGCCGCCGAACGGCTCGATGATATCGCGCCGCGTGTACTGGAGTTATCCCGCCAAATCACCGACCAGATCGAATAGCGGTCGTTTCACTTTCTCGCTGGCGAAATCAGCTTTCGTCACTCTCCACCAATTCGATGCTGACGCCGTCGGGTGCGCGAATGAAGGCAATCCTGACGCCGGGGCGCGGCGTGCTTGGCGCTCTGCTGAACTCCACTCCGCGCTGTTCCAGCCGTGCGGCGGCATCGTCCATATTGTCGACACGCAAGCCAATATGATCCAGCCCCAGCTGTTGATGAGGTCCCGACGCCGGCCCGCCCGCATCCCCGGCGGCCGTGGTGACGCGGATGATCTGGCCGTTGATGTCCACATCACAGCGCGGCAGCCCGTTGGCACCCGTTGATATGGTGATTTTCGCATCAAACATTTTTTCATAAAACCGGCCCGCCGCCACCGCATCGCGGCTTAGCAGGTGCAGGTGATCCATCGCAAAGTCCGTCATCGTCTCTCCAAAGTTCGAGAAAAACCTATTTTACATATTCAGCGGCTTGCCCGTGACCGCCAGGGCGGCTTCCTTGACGGCCTCGTTCAGGGTCGGGTGGGCGTGGCAGGTCAGGGCGATATCCTCCGACGAGGCGCCCATTTCCAGGGCCAGGACCAGTTCGGCGATCAGGGTGCCTGCGTCGGGACCGATGATATGGGCGCCCAAAAGGCGGTCGGTTTCCTTGTCCGCCAGCAATTTGACAAAGCCGCCTTCGCTGCCCCCGCTGCTGCGCGCGCGGCTGTTGGCGGCGAAGCTGAAACGGCCCTTGTTGTAGGCGATGCCGGCTGCTTTCAGCTCTTCCTCGGATTTGCCCACCGTGGCGACTTCGGGCCAAGTGTAGCAGACACCGGGAATGGCGTCGTAGTTGACGGCGCCCGCATGGCCGGCGATTTTTTCGGCCACCACAACGCCTTCGTCCTCCGCCTTGTGGGCCAGCATGGGGCGGTCCGGCAGGACATCGCCAATGGCGAAGATGCCGGCGATGTTGGTCTGGTAATCTTCGTCCACGGGGATGAAACCGCGGTCGTCCATAACGACGCCGGCCTCGGCCAGGCCCAGGCCGTCCGTGAACGGTTTGCGCCCGATGGAGACCAGGACAACATTGGCCTTGAGGGTTTCGGTATCGCCGCCCGCGGCGGGCTGAAGCGTCAATTCCACGCCGCCGCGCGCTTTCTTGACAGCCGTGACCTTGGTGCCCAGGTGGAAGTCCATGCCTTGCGCGGTCAAGGCCCGCTGCAGGTGGCGGGACAATTCCCCATCCATGCCCGGGGTGATGCGGTCGAGAAATTCGACGACGGTGACCTTGGCGCCCAGGCGGCCCCAGACGGAGCCCATTTCAAGACCGATATAGCCACCCCCGATGACCACCAAATGCTTCGGCACCTTGCCCAAGGACAAGGCGCCGGTGGAGGAGACGATGGTTTTCTCATCGATCTCCACGCCTGGCAGACCCATGACGTCCGAACCCGTGGCGATAACTATATTTTCCGCCGTCAAGGTGCGTTCGCCGCCCCCGTTCATCTCGACCTGAACCGAACCCGGCGTGGTGATGCGGCCGCGCCCAGGGATATATGTAACCTTATTTTTTTTGAACAGCCCCTCAATACCCGTTGTCAGGCCTTCGACAACCCCATTCTTGCGGGCCATCATGGCATTTAGATCGACGGACAGGCCCGAGGTTTTGATGCCGTGTTGGGCAAACTCCGCTTCCGCCTCGTGATAGAGATGGGATGACTGCAACAAGGCCTTGGAGGGGATGCAGCCAACGTTCAAACAGGTGCCGCCCAGGGTACCGCGCATTTCCACGCAGGCCGTGGAAAGTCCCAATTGCGCCGCCTTGATGGCGCCCACATAGCCGCCCGGTCCGCCGCCGATGAAAACCACGTCGAATGTGTCGTCACTCATAATTTTCGTTCCGCTAAATTTCAAACAGCAGGCGTTCGGGTTCCTCGATGCATTCCTTGACCCGAACCAGGAAGGTTACCGCCTCGCGGCCGTCAATGATGCGGTGGTCATAGCTGAGCGCCAGATACATCATGGGCCGGGCCACCACGTCACCGTCGATCACCATGGCCCGGTCCTGGATCTTATGCATGCCGAGGATGGCCGATTGCGGCGGATTGAGGATCGGCATGGACAAAAGGGAGCCATAGACCCCGCCATTGGAGATCGTGAACGTGCCGCCCTGCATTTCGTCAATGGTCAATTTGCCATCACGGGCGCGGCGGCCGAAATCGACGATGCTGCCTTCAATATCGGCGAACGACATACTATCCGCATCGCGCAGTACCGGCACCACCAGACCCTGGGGCGTGCCCACGGCGACACCGACGTTGTAGTAATTCTTGTAGATCAAATTATCGCCATCGACTTCCGCGTTTACCGCCGGCACTTCAGCCAGGGCCTGGGTGCAGGCGCGGACAAAGAAGGACATGAAGCCCAGGCGGCTGCCATGGCGTTTCTCGAACACGTCGCGGTATTTTTTCCGCGCCGCCATCACCGCGCTCATATCCACCTCGTTGAAGGTGGTCAGCATGGCGGCGGTGTTTTGCGCATCCTTCAGACGCCGCGCGATGGTCTTGCGCAGGCGGGTCATGCGGACGATTTCCTCCAACCCGGCATTGGGCCGTGCGCCCACGTCCCGGTTGCCGGCCGGCGCGGCGGCCACGCTGGCCGCGGGTATAACCTGTTGTGCCGCTGCCGGTGCCGCTGCCGGTGCCGCTGCTGGTGCGGCTGCTGGTGCGGCGGGGGCAGGCGCCAAGGATGCCGTCGGCGCGGCCGGAGCGCCGCCGGCCTTGACGTAGTTCACCACGTCCTCCTTCAAAAGCCGTCCGTCCTTGCCCGTGCCGGGGATGATGTTGGCGTCAAGGCCATGTTCCTGCACCAGCCGCCGCACGGCGGGTGAAAGCGGCAGGGATGGCGCCGCTGCTTGGGGCGCCGGCGCTGGCGCCGGGGGGGCAGGGGCGGGCGCTTGTGCCGCAGGTGCTGTCACGGGGGTTGCCGCCGGGGCCGCGGCCGGCGGCGGTGCCGCTGTTGGTGCCGCGGCCGCCGTCTGGGTTTCGTCCAACCGGCCCAACAGGCCGCCGACGGCGACGGCGGCTTCCTCGGGCGCGGAAATTTCGGTCAGTACGCCGGCTACGGGGGCCGGAACTTCCACCGCCACCTTGTCCGTTTCCAATTCCACGAGTGGTTCGTCCTGGGCAACCGCTTCGCCGGGCTGTTTCAGCCAGCGGGCCACGGTCGCCTCGGTCACGGATTCACCCAATGTGGGAACCAGGATATCGATCATCTAAGGGCCCTCGTCCATTTGAATGCGCCTAAAGTCCCAGCGCGTTGGCCACCAATGTAGCCTGTTCCTTCACGTGCACGGCCATGCTACCGGCGGCCGTGGCGGCGCTTTCCGGCCGGCCGGCATATTTCGGCCGTTTGCACCTGTGCCCCATTTTCACCAAAACCTGTTCCAACCGGGGTGTGGCATACCACCAGGCGCCCATGTTTTGCGGCTCTTCCTGGCACCAGATCACCTCTGCCTTGGGAAAGCGGGCCAATTCCTTGGTCAATGCGGCCTTGGGAAAGGGGTACATCTGCTCCAGCCGCAGCAGATAGACGTTCTTTTTCTTGGCCGTGTTGCGCTGTTCTTCAAGATCGAAATAGACTTTGCCGCTGCATATGACCACCCGGCGGATCTTGTCATCGTCGGCAAGCAGATCGCGCTCACCGTCCGCTTCGTCCCACAGCACCCGATGGAACGTGGAGCCGGGCCCCAATTCCGATAATAGCGAGACGCAGCGCTTGTGCCGCAACAAGGATTTGGGCGTCATTAAAATCAATGGCTTGCGGAATTTTCGATGTAGTTGTCGGCGCAGAATGTGGAAATAATTCGCCGGCGTGGTGCAGTTCGCGACCTGCATGTTGTCTTCGGCGCAAAGTTGTAGATAGCGTTCCGGGCGGGCGGAGGAATGTTCCGGTCCCTGGCCCTCGAAACCATGGGGCAGCAGCATGACCAGACCACTCATGCGCAGCCATTTGCTTTCGCCAGACGAGATAAATTGATCAATGATGACCTGGGCGCCATTGGCGAAATCGCCGAACTGGGCCTCCCACATGGTCAGGCCGCGCGGTTCCGCCATGGAATAGCCGTATTCGAAACCCAAAACCGCCGCTTCCGACAAGGCTGAATTGATAACCTCGAAATTTGCCTGTTTGTTGCTCAGATTGTTCAGCGGCGTGTAGGTGTGTTCGTCCATTTGATCGATGAACTGGCAGTGCCGTTGCGAGAATGTGCCCCGCGCACTGTCCTGACCCGACAGGCGGACGGGAAATCCCTCCATCAACAACGAACCGAAGGCCAAGGCCTCCGCCGTGGCCCAGTCGATACCTTCGCCGCTTTCAATGATGGCGCGTTTGGCGGTGAGCTGGCGGTTGATGGTGCGGTGTATATTGAAGTCGCCGGGCGCTTCCGTCAGTACCTTGCCAATCTTGCGCAGGGTGTTGAGTTTGACGGACGTATCGCCGCGCCGGGCCTCGCCACGGGCTCTTTCCAGGCCCTGCCATTGCCCTTCCAGCCAATCAGCCTTATTTGGTTTATAGCCCGACGCCGCTTCGAAATCCTGCTCCATGCGGGCCTGAAAGTCGGCCACCGCATTGTCCGCCTCTTCCTGGGTGATCACCGCATTCGCCACCAATTTTTCGGAATAGATCTGGCGCGAGGTCGGATGCTGGCCAATGGCCTTGTACATCAAGGGTTGGGTAAAGGCCGGTTCGTCGCCTTCGTTGTGGCCGTGGCGGCGATAACAGTACATATCGATGATCACGTCTTTTTTGAACTGTTGCCGGAACTCGGTCGCGATCTTGCCGATGTAGCAAACCGCCTCCGGGTCATCGCCGTTGACGTGGAAAATCGGCGTCTGCACACTTTTGCCCACATCCGAAGGGTAGGGCGAGGAGCGGGAAAGATTGGGATTGGTGGTAAAACCAATTTGATTGTTGACGATAATATGAATGGTGCCGCCGACGGTGTAACCGTCCAGATCCGACAGCGCGAAACATTCGCTCACCAGGCCCTGTCCGGCAAAGGCGGCATCGCCATGCATCAACAGGGCCATAACCTTGCCCCGTTCATGGTCGTTTATCTGGTCCTGCTTGGCCCGGGCCTTGCCCAGCACCACGGGGTCGGAGGCTTCCAGATGCGATGGATTTGCAGCCAGGGACAAATGCACCATATGGCCGCCCAATTCCCGGTCGGCGGAAGTGCCCAGATGATATTTTACATCGCCCGATCCCTGTACGTCCTGGGGATGGCCGGACTGACCCTGAAATTCCGAGAAGATCGCCGTGAACGGCTTGCGCATCAGGTTTGACAGCACGTTCAGGCGGCCCCGGTGCGGCATGCCAAGGGAAATTTCCCGCACCCCCAGTTGCGCCGCCCGGATCAGCACGGAATGCAACAGCGGCATCAGGCTCTCGCCGCCGTCCAGACCGAACCGCTTGGTGCCCGGATGCTTGACCTGCAGGAAGCTCTCAAAGCCCTCCGCCTCCACCAGTTCGCGCATGATCTGGCGTTTTTCATGGTCGGTCAGGCTGATTTCCTTGCCCCGGCCTTCAATACGCTCCTGGATCCAGGACTTTTCATCGGCGCCCATGATGTGCATGAACTCCACGCCGATGCTGCCGCAATAGGTGCGGTTCACGATGTCCAGAATCTCCCGCAGCGTGGCGTTCTCCAGGCCTAGGACATAGTTGATATAGATCGGCCGGTCCAAATCGGCTTCCGTGAAGCCAAAGCTGCGCGGGTCCAGTTCCGAATGATGCACGGTCTTTTGCAGACCCAGCGGGTCCAGCCGGGCATGCAGATGCCCGCGCACGCGGTAATTGCGGATCAACATCAAGGCGCGCAGGCTGTCCAAGGTGGCTTGGCGGACTTGGGCGGATGTGACCGCGCCCATGGCGCCGGCTGCCTGGCGCGCGCCGTCCAGGATCGCGCCGCCTTCGTCATCGGCCAAATATCCATCGGGCCGGCTATCCAGGCCCGATCGCGGCGCCCATGGCGCGCCACGTACTTCCGCCACCACGGCCTCCGCCTTGTCGCCCAGTTCGGCGAAGAATTGCTGCCAGGAGGCATCGACTGAATTCGGCGATGTCAGATAACGCTGGTAAAGCTGTTCTATGAAGGCGCTGTTGGCCCCGAACAGGAATGACGACCCCTCAAGGTCCGCGCCCGTCTCGTCCGTTATGGACATATCGCTACCGGCGGTTTTCTACCGCCGCTCCCAATACGATTGTTGGTTCCCGCATACTGCGCGGGACATGGTTAACCCTTCATTAATTTCAACATGGTGCGGCCTAATTCCGCTGGAGAATCAGCGACTTCGATGCCGGCGCCCCGCATGGCTTCCATTTTGTCGCCCGCCGTGCCCTTGCCACCCGAAATGATGGCGCCCGCATGGCCCATGCGCCGTCCGGGCGGCGCCGTGACACCGGCGATAAAGCCAACTATGGGCTTCTTGGTCTTCGACTGTTTGATGAAATCAGCAGCCTCTTCCTCGGCCGTGCCGCCAATCTCGCCAATCATCACAATGCCCTCGGTCTCGTCATCGCCGAGGAACATCTCCAGGCAATCAATGAAGTTCGTGCCATTGATCGGATCGCCGCCGATGCCGATGCAGGTGCTCTGTCCCAGACCGGCCGCCGTGGTTTGTCCGACCGCCTCGTAGGTCAGGGTGCCGGAACGGGAGACCACGCCAATCGTGCCGCGGGTATGAATATGTCCCGGCATGATACCTATTTTGCATTCATCCGGCGTAATAACGCCGGGGCAGTTGGGCCCGATCAACCGGGTCTTGGAGGAGGCCTGCAAAGCCCGCTTCACCGACACCATGTCGAGCACGGGGATGCCCTCGGTGATGCAGATCGCCAACTCAATCTCGCAATCAATGGCTTCCAAAATGGCATCGGCGGCAAAGGGCGGCGGCACATAAATGACCGAAGCATTGGCGCCCGTGGCCTCGATCGCATCCGCCACGGTGTCAAACACCGGCAGGCCAAGATGTTTTTCCCCACCCTTGCCCGGCGAAACACCGCCCACCATCTGGGTGCCGTAGGCGATGGCCTGTTCGGAATGGAAGGTACCCTGATTACCGGTAAAGCCCTGGCAGATTACTTTGGTGTTCTTGTCGACCAATACAGACATCAGGCGGCCTCCTTCACGGCAGCAACCACCTTGGCGGCAGCGTCTCCGAGATCGTCCGCGGCGATGATCGTCAGCCCCGAATTGGCCATGATCTCCTTGCCCTTCTCCACATTGGTGCCGGCCAGGCGGACCACCAGCGGTTTGGTCAGGGCAACCTCCCGCGCCGCCGCGACCACGCCTTCGGCGATAATGTCGCAGCGCATGATGCCGCCGAAGATATTGACCAGAATACCTTCTACATTCTCGTCCGAAAGGATGATCTTAAAAGCCTGGGTGACCCGTTCCTTGGTGGCGCCACCGCCCACGTCCAGGAAATTGGCCGGTTCGCCGCCATGCAGCTTGATGATGTCCATGGTCGCCATGGCCAATCCCGCGCCATTCACCATGCAGCCGATGCTGCCGTCCAGGCGGATATAATTCAGCTCCGCCTTGGCCGCTTCCAACTCCGCCGGGTCTTCCTCATCCGGGTCCCGCAAAGCCTCGATGTTGGCATGGCGGTAGAGAGCGTTGTCATCGAAATTCATCTTGGCGTCCAGGGCGATAACCTCGCCCGTGCCCGTGACTACCAGGGGGTTGATCTCCACCAACGAGGCATCGGTATCAACAAAAGCCTTATACAGCGCCACGATCAATTTTACGGCGGAGCCCACTTGCTTGCCTTCCAGGCCCAGGCCAAAGGCCAGGCGCCGGGCATGATGGCCCTGCAGGCCGGCGATGGGATCGATAACCAGGGTTTGGATTTTCTCCGGTGATTCTTCCGCCACCGCCTCGATATCCATGCCGCCTTCGGTGGAGGCCATGATGGCGATGCGCGAGGTGCCCCGGTCCATCACCGCCGAGAGGTAAAGCTCCCGCGCGATGTCGCAGCCTTCTTCAATATAGAGCCGCTTAACCTCCTTGCCGCCTGGGCCGGTCTGAGGGGTAATCAGGTTCATGCCCAGGATAGCGGACGCGATGGCGCGTACTTCGTCGATGGATTTGGCCAGCTTGATGCCGCCGCCCTTGCCCCTGCCGCCTGCGTGGATTTGCGCCTTGACCACATAGACGGGTCCGGGCAGGGACTCGGCGATCTTCACCGCCTCGTCCACGCTATAGGCCGCCCCGCCCCTGGGCACGCTGACGCCGTATTCCTTTAAGACGTCCTTGGCCTGATGTTCATGAATATTCATCGCAACTCCATGTACTTACTACTGGTATTCAGATTTCGGTTGAGCTATTTGGTTTTCTTCTTTTTCGGCTTGGCCCGTTTGGCTGGTTTGGCCTTCTTGCCAAGGGATGGGTCCAGCTTCTTGCAGGCGGCGACAAGTTCCTTGACCGAACGGACGGAATTGTCGAAGGCCTTTTTCTCGGTCTTGTTCATGGAAATTTCCACGATCCGCTCCACGCCCTTGGCGCCGATTACCACGGGCACGCCCACATACATGTCCTTGACGCCGTACTGGCCGGTCAGTTGGGCGGCGCACGGCAGCACCCGCTTTTGATCACCCAAATAGCTTTCCGCCATCTGAATGGCGGCCGAGGCCGGGGCGTAAAAGGCCGAGCCGGTTTTCAAAAGGCCGACGATTTCCGCGCCGCCGTCGCGGGTGCGCTGAATAATCTTGTCCAGTCGTTCCTTGGTGGTCCAGCCCATCTTGACCAGATCGGGCAGCGGGATACCGGCGACGGTGGAGTAGCGGGCCAGCGGCACCATGGTGTCGCCGTGGCCGCCCAAAACAAAGGCCGTCACATCCTCGACCGAAACGCCGAACTCCTCGGCCAGGAAATAGCGGAAGCGGGCGGAATCCAGTATGCCGGCCATGCCGACAACCCGATGGGCGGGCAGCCCGGTAATTTCCCGCAGGACCCAGACCATGGCGTCAAGGGGATTGGTGATGCAGATAACAAAGGCGCCCGGCGCATGCTTTTTAATACCCTCGCCGACCTGTTGCATGACCTTGATATTGATGCCCAGCAGATCGTCCCGGCTCATGCCCGGCTTGCGGGCCACGCCGGCCGTCACGATGATCACATCGGCGCCTCTGATGGCGGTGTATTTGCTGCTGCCGGAAAGCGAGGCATTGAACCCTTCGACCGGCGAAGATTCGGCCAAATCGAGGGTCTTGCCCTGGGGCAGGCCATCAACGATGTCGAACATCACCACATCGCCCAGTTCCTTCAAGCCGGCCAAATGGGCCAGCGTACCGCCGATATTGCCGCCCCCGATCAATGCAATCTTGTTCCGTGCCATTCTTAGTTATCCTTTTCCGATGAAGTCCCGGTCCGCGTCAAAATCCTAAGGACTCTTGTACCCCCCGCAGCCATGAGGCGCAACATGGGCGCAATGGGCGGACGAATGACACCGTGGTCAAATCCGTTCGCCATGGTTATCCTTGTTCCATCGTCGGTGATAACGGCTGTTTTGTGAGCAATGGGAGATTTCGTAATGTCCAGACGTGATGAGTTGGTGGCTGATGTCATGGCCGTATTAAATGACTATCAAGGCGCCTTGGAGACCGGCACCAGGGAAGATATGCAGGCCCATGTTCATTTGCCCGTGGCCTATATCACCGAGGACGATGTGCAGATGCGGGAACGCTATCCGTTCGATCCGCAAAAACTGCGCGAGTTGATGGGCTTTCACCACAGCGAATCCAAATACGAGGTCATGCATGTTGACGAGACCAAGGCACACGTCTTGATCACGGCGACCCGCATGCGGGAGGACGACAGCCATATCGAATATATCGAGGCGTTTTATATTCTGCAAAAACGGGACGGGGTGTGGAAAATAGCCGCGTTCTCCGGCATCCGCACCGCCGCCTAGAGCTGTTCCGATCAATTGTGAATCACGAAGAGATTTTAAGTGATTGGAAAAACTGCTCTATTCTTAAGAGTCGGAGCATTTCCAATTCGGAAATGCGCTAGGAGTTGGGAGAGATGAACATTTCAGCCAGCGAATTGGACGAATTCCGGGCCGAAGCCGCAGCCTGGTTCAGCGCAAACAAGCCGGCCGATCCGGGCTTTCTGCTGCCGCAAAGTTTCATGGAAGTCGGCACTGATGCGCAGTTCGAATTCCTCCGCGCCTGGCAGAACAAGGTCTACGCGGCCGGTTACCTCGGGCTGGCCTGGCCGGCGGAATTTGGCGGCGGCGGCAAGGACCAGGTCTTTCAGGATATCGCCACGGCGGAAATGGTACGCCAGAATGTCCCCTTCATGACCAATACAATCGGCCTTAGCTGGGCCGGGCCATTGATCTTGAACATGGGGACGGAGGCGCAGAAACAGGCGTATATCAAGCGGATTCTTAGCGCCGAGGATATCTGGTGTCAGGGTTTCTCGGAACCCGATCACGGCTCCGACCTGGGCAACGCGCAATTGCGCGCGACCCGCGATGGCGACGAATTCGTCTTGAACGGCTCCAAGATCTGGACCTCCCTTGGGGCCTATGCGGACTACATTATTCTGCTGGCCCGCACGGATACGCAGACCAATACCAAGTATGAAGGCCTCAGCTATTTTCTGGCGCCCATGAAAATCGAGGGCGTCGATCCCGCGCCGATTAAAAAGCTGACCGGGGAACATGGCTTCACCCAAACCTTCTTCAACGATGCCCGCATATCGGAGAGTTGTTTGATCGGCGCGGAAGGTGCCGGCTGGCAAGTGGCCATGAAGACCCTGACGTTCGAGCGCGCGGTCAGCGGCGGTCAGGCCGGCGGCGTGCATTCCATGCCGGTCAGTGCCTGGGAAGTGGTGCAACTGGCCCGCCAGGCCATGCGCGATGGCCGCCCCGCTATCGAGGATCCGTTGGTGCGCGATCAACTGGTGGGATTTCTGATGGAGGAGCGGGGCATGGCCCTGAATAATTCCCGCGCCAAGATACCGGGACTGATAGCCGAGCGGCCGGCATCCATCGCCCTGTCACGCAAACTGGTCGGTTCTGAATGGCGGCGGCGTTTGAACCAGTTCGCGGTGACCCTGCAGGGGGCCAATGCCTCCCGCTATGTTGGTGACGGGGCGGTGATGGACAGGGGCCGGTGGCAGCGGGGTTATTTCAACGCCTTCTCCGGCACCATTGGCGGCGGCACCTCCCAGATCCAGAAAAACATCGTCGGCGAGCGGGTCCTGGGCCTGCCGAAACAAGACTAGACGGTCGGTGTGATGAACGAACAGGCGGATATCATCTTCACGGACGAGCAGGCCCAGTTGCTGGAAATCGCCGAGACTTTCACGGCCGACAAATCGCCCATGGACGCGGTGCGCCGCCAGTTGGAGGCCGATGATGCGATCGAGGCCGGGTTGTGGCGGCAAATTGCCGATCTGGGTTGGTTGGGCATCGCCATTCCGGAGGAATATGGCGGCAGTGGCCTAGGCTTGGGCGAAGTGGTGACGATTGTCGAGCCCATGGGCCGCAAGCTGTTCTCTTCACCCTTGATCTCCACCACCCTGGCCGCCCAGATGATCCTGTTGGGCGGCAGTGACGAGCAAAAATCGCAATGGCTGCCGCAATTGGCGGGTGGCACGGTTGCCGCATTGGCCGTGACGGAGGCCCATGGCGATTGGGATCTGTCCAATTTGACCTGCGCGGCGGAGCGCAAGGACGGCAATCTGGTCCTGAGCGGCGGCAAAACGTTCGTCACGGATGCCATGTTGGCGGATCTGTTCCTGGTCTCCGTATCGCTTGATGGAGAGCCCGCCTTGGTCATCGTCGAGGCGGCAAATCTGGGCCCAGGCGCCCTGCGCCGGGAGATTGTGATCGATGAAAGCCGGCGCAGCCATGCCCTGAACCTGAACGGTCTATCGGTCCCCATGGACAACCTGCTACCGGCGGCCAATCTGCACCGCCTGCATTTGGCCGCCTGTCTGTTGTATGCGGCTGAAATGTGCGGTGGCATGGCCGGGGTTATCAACGTCACCCTGGACTATCTGACCACGCGGCGGCAGTTCGATCATTTTATCGGTGCCTATCAGGCCCTGAAACACCCCATGGTCGATGCCCTGGTCGGGTTGGAGCAGGCCCGCTCGCAGCTTTATCATGCGGCGACGGTGTTCGATATGGCGGAAGGCCGGGGCGAAGTGGCCGTGCGCATGGCCAAGGCGCAGGCGGCGGATGCCTTTGCCTTCGCCTCCGATCGGGCAATCCAGTTTCATGGCGCCTTTGGCTTCACCCATGAATGCGATGCCCAACTCTATCGCCGCCGCGCCCTATGGTGCGAGCAGCAATACGGCGATGGCGCCCATCACCGCAAACACTTGGCGGGATTGCTGCTGGATTAGGTGCCGGCGATGGCGTTCAGGGGCGCGGCATAGGCGGCGGCCGCGGCGGCATGAGAGATCGCGGCGGTGGCTGGGGTCTGGTTTTCCTGGACTGTGTCAGCGATCTTGGCAATTCCATCAACCGGTTTCGATGCCGCCTCTGCGCCCGTCGCGGCGCCAGCTGTGCCACTAGTTGTGCCGCCTCTAGTCTCGGCCAACTCGTCGGCCTTGAGTTGCGCCAGCTCGATCTGCGCCGTCTGTTTGGCCGCCGCCGCCTTGCCGGCGACGGAACGGTCGGCGCCCGATGGTTCAGCCGGTGCATTGGCGGCGCGCTGCACGACGTCCATTTTCGCGATGGTCGCCTTCGGATCGCCCGCGACCGGTGTCACGTCAATGGAGACATGGCCGGAATTGGCATAGCGCTTGCCGTCGGGGCCGTCTGTATAGCTATACTGCGGGGCGCCGGCGTATTGTCCGCCCGCCGCCGCATGGGCCTGTTCGTGGCGCCGTATCTCGGCATCGTTTTTCTTCAGCTGTTCAACTTGTTTTTGTTGTTCTTCGCTCAACTGTGGGGCCTGTTGGCCATCCTGCTTTGGCGCCGCCTGGGCGCCTGGTTCGGCGGAGCTTTCCTGGGCGGCCAGCAAACTATTCAGATCGACGGGCGATGTGGGCCGGGCGGCTTGAGTATTGTTGTTGGCTGGCTGCTGCTGCTTGGCTGTATCGCCATTGGCAAAGGGATTGCGTTTGCCATGATCTTCAGCCTCGGGCCTGGCCACGGCGCGCACGGGCGTGTGCGGGCTCATTCCAATACCTGGTAGTGCAATCACGTTTGAGGTCATGTATCCCATCGTCCAGTTTACGGACGGCGCGCGCCGCCGAGAGCATGTTCATTTTGAACATGCTCCGATTCTTAAGCAAAGAACAATTGAACCAATCACTTGGGTCGCGATAGCGACTCCAATTAATTGAAAATTGTTCTAGCTAACTCGGCATTATCCTGCAGAGGTTCCTAACAAGCGGTAAAGGGATGTGGTTAATGGATTTTTACAATTCCTCGCGCACCAAACGGGCGCCGGCCACCATGGCCTGGGTCTTGCTGCGCGCCAGCCAGCGGGGAATGGCGGAAAAGCCGCAATCGGCGGTAATAGTCAATTTATCGGCGGGCACGAAACGCAAGACATCACGGATGCGCGCCGCCACATCTTCGGCTCTCTCTTCATGGAAGGATTTCACATCGACCACCCCGGCGGCGATATTGTAACGCTCCGATAGGGGGCCAAGGATGTCCAGCTCCGCCATCTCCCGGTTGGCGAATTCCAGCACCAGCATGTGGGTCTCCAACTGCTCCATGGCGCCCAGCAGGCGCGCCATGCCGCGCGGCGAGGAGGGGCGGGAAGCATTGTTGCCGAAACAGACATGTACCGCCGTGTGTGCCGAGAGGCCGCGGGTGACCTGATTGATGCAGTTGGCCGCCTCGTCCAGGCTGCGCCGCTCCGGCACGAAGGTCAGGCCGGGCTCGTCAATCTGAATAAAATCAGCGCCCGCCAGACGCAGGGCCTCGACCTCCCGCCGCAGCATCATGATGATATCGTCCATCAAGGGCTCCACGCCGCTGTAGTGGGGTCCGGGCAGGATGTTGGAGGCAAAAGTAAGCGGACCTGGAAAGGCGATCTTCAGCCGCCGCCCCGGCGCCAAACGGGCCAGATCCTCATATTCCTTGACCAGACCCAGGCCATTCGGTGCGTCGACCCGGTCCGTGGCATAAAATTTCGGCGCCATGTCATAACCGGGCACGCCGAGCTTGCGCGGCCGCTCCTGCCGCGCGATGCCGGAGATGCGGTCATACATCTCATAGACAAAGCGTTGCCGGCGCAATTCGCCGTCGGAAACAATATCGATGCCCGCCTCGATCTGATCGGCGATGGCCAGCCGCGTCGCATCCTCGAACGCCTCCGCCACGTCCATGGGCGCCGCCGCATCCCGCATGTGCCGGCGGAACAGGTGCATCCAGCCGGGGATTGCATAACTGCCAACCCCCATGGTGGGCAGCATGGGCAGGTTTGGCACGATTGGCGTGGTTGGAAATGAGGGCATGATGGGTCCTATCGCGATGTGTCCAACGGACAAATATAGCCGACGACCTTAGGCAGGCGAAGAATATTCACGCCAAATGTTGGAGCAATGGAAAAACACCGCCTGGCAGGCCCATAACTTCTTTCGAGCCAAAACTCAGACTCGGGAGAAAAATAACATGCAAGTCCTGATACGGCCATGCGTCGAGGATAACCTCGACGTCGATCACCATCTGCGCCGCGCCGTGGAAGCCTATGATGCCCGTGACTACAAGGCGGCTGCGAGGATTTTTCTAACCCTATCGGCCGAAGGCGACCTGACCTCGCAAGTTTATTTGGCGATGATGTATCACAACGGTCACGGTGTTGCACAAAACGACCTAGAGGCCACGAATTGGTTTTGGGCAGCGGCACTGCAAGAAAACCCGGAGGCACAATATCAAATGGCCGTGCGAAGTACGGTAGGCCAGGGGACTGAGGTGGATTTTGCCGCGGCGGCGGAATGGTTTCGAATGGCGGCCCGCCAGGGCCATACGGAAGCGCAAGTGGAACTTGGCATCGTCTATCGGATGGGCCGGGGCGTGGCGCGGGATCATGTTGAAGCGCTGAAATGGTTGATACTCTCCGCCGACGGCGATGGCGACACCGCCGAGCCCCAAAATGAACGTGTCACTCGTGCGCGGGACGAGTTAAAAAGTCGAATGTCCGAGGCACAAATTAGGGAAGTGGAGACGCGCTTGCGGGATTGGCACAAAACCTGGCCTTTGTCCTGGCTAGATCGAACAGCCTAAAAACGGAATCGTTTTTAGGCTGATAATTTGATCTAATTCAAGGGTTTAGAGCAACTTATCTGCGTTCAAATGAACGCAGGTTGCTCTAGGCTGAGGCGCCGCCCAGCTTTCGGATCAAGCCCTCCGGATCACCCGGCACGGCATTGCCGCGCCAGGCGATGTGTTGATCGGGGCGGGCGATGACCAAATCATCATCATAGGCGCCATTTGGCAGATCCAGCAGGGCCAGCGGCAGCCCTTGCGCGGCGGCGGCAATCATCAGGGGCGCGGCGTCGATTTCTGGATCACTCCGCAGCAGGGTGTATTCCGGACCCAGGGCGTCATACAGGCTGCGCCCATGGCGGGGATCGCCCAGCCACAGGTGCGGCAGGCGGCAGCCCGGCACGGTGGCGGGGGTGTAGTCCGCCATGGAGTAGCCGGGCGCGGTTTCGCCATTGGCGCTGGCGTGATCGATGATCGGTGAATGGTCGTAGTAATAGCCGAAGTTCAGGCCGGCGGCGCAATATTGCTGCACGTTCAGATCGTACGCCTGTTGCCCCAGTTGCGCCCGCGCGGCCGCGCCCGCCGTGTCCGCGTCCTCGATATTGTCCGGCACGGCACCGCGCTGGCTGGCCATGGCGTGGGCATGGTTCATGACGAATTGAGAGACCTGTTCGGTGATCGGCAGGCGTTCGGCCTCATAAGCCTCCAGAATTGGGCTGGGCGCCCAGCCGTTCAGATGGGCGGCCAACAGCCAGGATAGGTTCATGGCATCGGCGATGCCGGCGTTCATGCCATAGCCGCCGTAGGGCACCCAAATATGCGCTGCATCGCCGCAAATGAAGACCCGGCGGTCGCGGAACTTGTTCGCCACCAGGCGGCGGCCGATCCAGTCCTCCTTGGCCAGGATCTCGTATTCAAAACTGTCATCGACACCCAAAATGGTGCGGATGCCTCCGTCCCGGTCGATGGCGTCGAAATCCGTCTCGCCGGGCCGCAGATAATTGTGAATGATCCAGCGTTCCTCCCCATCGATGGCATAGACGTTGCCCGATCGGCGCGGGTTCAACGAAAAGGTTGCCCAGGCCGGCGTTTCCTTTTGCAGCTTGATCAGTCCCGGCGCGCGGATATAGCTGGATTGGTTGCGCGAGATTACCGCGTCGCCTTCCAACATGGCGCCAATGGACTTGCGGATGATGGAGCTGGCCCCATCGCAGCCTACCAGATAGCGGCAATCGATCCGCGCCGTCTCGCCGCTATCCAGGTTTTCCAGGGTCGCCGTTGCCTGATCGTCGTCCTGCTCCATTGCCGTCACCGCCGTCCGGGTCAGGATGGTGATCTTGCCCATCTGCGCCGCATGATCGAACAGGATCGGCTCCAGAAAGATCTGATTGATCCGGTGCGCCGGCTCCGGCGTCGGCCAGCCCGTATCCGGCCCATCCCGGCTGTCATAACGGTCCCGGCGGCAGGGAATGGGTATGCGGGTCAACTCCTGTCCCGTGAAGGTGGTGCGATAAGAGATATCGTTGACGTAATCGGGCGGCAGCCCGGCGTTGCGCAGTTTGCCCGCCACGCCCAGGCGGCGGAATATCTCCATGCTGCGGGCCGCCACATGGTTGCACTTCGGCGGCGGCGGCTCCCCCCGGGCCCGCGTCTCGGCCACCACCACATCGATCCCCCGCCAGGCCAGATCCATGGCCAAGGTCAGGCCCACGGGGCCCGCGCCGACGATCAATACGGATGTGGATGTGGGATTAGGCATGTTTCACTCTTCGATGGCCGCGCCTATCGTGACCGAGCAGAGCCACGCTGGCCGCTGCCGGCGCGCCGCGTGTTCTCATTGTAACGCGGGCTTTTAATGGTGCCGGGGCCCGGGTCGAATTGTCCGGGCCGGGTTTGGCTGGGTTGTTCGGCGGCGGCCTCCCGCTTTTTGGCCTTTTGCGAGGCCTTCGCCTTTGCCCGTGCGCGGGCCTTGGCTTTGGTCATGGTTTGCTCTCCCAAAAAAAGGTCAGTCTACAGCATAGTTGGGAAATGTCAGAGCCGGGGCCAGAGTTGTTCCATGAAACGGCTCATGTCGTCGTTTTGCCGGCTCAGATCGGCGGTATCGACGCTGATGACCATCTCGTCCAGCCCCGCCTCCCGATAGGCCCGCATGGTGTCCATGATGTCGTCTTCGGTGCCGGTCAGCGCCGTGCGCTCGGGTAGGGGCGATCCCGGCGCCTTGCCGGTAAAGGCGAGGGGCACGGAAATGGAGATCCGTATACGGTCTGGATCCCGGCCCGCGGCCTCTGTCAGTTCGATGATTTTCCGGCGGCCCTCGGCCAGTTGGCTGGGGGATTGGCGCAGGGTGTGCCAGCCGTCGCCGAAGCGGGCCACGCGGCGCAGGGCCGCCGGGCTGGAGCCGCCGATGAGGATCGGGGGGTAGGGGGATTGCAACGGCTTGGGCGAGAAGGCGAGGCCCTTGTAGTTGTAAAATTCGCCGGAAAATTCCGGTATGGCTTGGGTCCATAGGGCCTGCAGAGCGCCCAGTATTTCATCCGTGCGCCTACCGCGCGTTTTGAAATCCACGCCCAGGTTTTCGAATTCGTCCTCGGTCACCGCGACGCCGACGCCAAAATCCACCCGGCCGCCCGATAGCTGGTCCAGGGTGGCGATCATCTTGCCCAACCGTGCTGGATCGTGCCAGGGCAGTACCAGCACGGAGGTGCCCAGGCGGACGGTTTCGGTGGCGCAGGCGATCGCGGTCAGAATGGTCAGGGCGTCGTGATAGGGCCTCTCGCCCAGGCGTTTGGCCACATAGCTGGAATGAAACAGATGCTCGCGCACCCAAACGCTGGAATATCCCAAACTTTCCGCCCTGACCGCGATGTCGACAAGGTCATTGGGATTTTCCACGCCTTGATTGTTGGGGATGGCGAAGCCGACTTTCATATTCTCTATCCTTTTCGACGTGCTGTTACTGATCGATGCCGCCGATGCAGAGGTATTTAATCTCTACATAATCGTCGATGCCGTATTTGCTGCCTTCCCGGCCCAAACCGGATTCCTTCATGCCGCCGAACGGCGCCACCTCGGTGGAGATCAGGCCCGTGTTGACGCCGACAATACCGTATTCAATGCCCTCGGCCACGCGCCAGATGCGGCCGATGTCGCGGGCGTAGAAATAGGCGGCCAGGCCAAATTCCGTGTCGTTGGCCATTCGAATGGCCTCCGCCTCCGTGCCAAAGCGGAAGATCGGCGCCATGGGGCCGAAGGTTTCCTCCCTGGCGACGATCATGTCGGCGGTGACGTCGGCGACGATGGTGGGTTGGAAAAAATTGCCGCCCCTTTCATGGCGCGAGCCGCCCACCACCACGCGGCCGCCCTTGGCCACGGCGTCGGCGATATGTTCCTCCGTTTTGGCGACGGCGGCCTGGTCGATCAGGGGCCCGATGACGACGCCGTCCTCGGTGCCCAGGCC
>JAPYPT010000399.1 GCA_029937535.1 Alphaproteobacteria bacterium | reverse complement strand
GTTTCCAGTAATCTTCCTCTCTATTCGGCCCCCTTGCGGATAGCCGCACCCGCATCATCGGCCCGCCCAGGGCGGCCAGGACGCCCGGCCGGTCAGCCTCCGGGGTGGCCTCTACCAGCTCAGCCATGGCGGAGAGTTGGACCGCCATTTTGCGGGCGAACAGGCCAAGGGTCCGCTCTCCCCTGTCGTGCAGGTACAAAATGGCTCCGGCGGCGCTGAGGATAAGCAGCCCGGCGACCAGGACCAGGGCCACCCGCCCGGCCATGGTGTTGGGCCAGAGACGGCGGATCATGGGCGCTCCACCTTGGTGGCGAAGATATAGCCGGCGCCGCGCACGGTCTTGATAATGGCCGGGTTCTTGGGGTCGGCCTCGATCTTGCCGCGCAGACGGCTGATCTGGACATCGATGGCCCGATCGAAGGACACGGCGTCCCGGCCACGGGTCTGGTCCAGCAACTGCTCCCGGCTCAACAGCCGGTTGGGACGGCCGGCCAGGGCGCACAGCAGCTCGAACTCACCCCCCGTTAGTTCAACAAGGCTGCCATCGGGGGCCAGCAGTTCCCGGGGACCGGGGCGCAGCCGCCACCCGGCAAAGGTCAAATCATCCGCGCCCGCGGCTTCCGAGGGGTTCGGCGCCGCGCCGCTGCGGCGCAGCACGGCGCGCATGCGGGCCAGCAATTCGCGGGGGTTGAAAGGTTTCGCCAGGTAGTCGTCGGCGCCCATTTCCAAGCCGATGATGCGATCCATCTCTTCGCCGATGGCGGTCAGCATGATGATGGGCATATTGGTGGTTTGGGCGCGCAGGCGGCGGCAGAGCGATAATCCATCCTCGCCCGGCAACATCAGATCCAGCACGATCAGATCAAAGCGGCCCGTTTCCAAAAGGCGCCACATGGCCTTGCCGTCGGCGGCGCTGTCCACGCGGAAGCCATGCTTACGCAAGAACCGCGCCAACAGATCGCGGATTTCCCGGTCATCATCGACCACCAGTATGTGCGGTGCCGCTTCCATGATTCGATATTAGGGCAGGGACGGCGGGATCACACGCCCTAGCTGGATTTTTCTTGTAACAAAGTGTTGCGGCAGGGACGGGTGCAACATTGGCTTACCAAACACTATTCGGGCGGCAATGCGCCCGTAACATAAGCCGCCTATCTATCCTTGCGTACGGCCTTCGTACGATGAAACAAGGAGCATGAAGATGAGCAAGTTAGGCATTTTGATTTCCTCCGCCATCGGTCTGGTGGCCGTGGCCGGAGTGGCGGCGACAACATTATCCCTTGGCGCGGTGACCATGGCGGCGGCCGAGACCACGGCCGCCTCGTCCATGTTCGGACGCCATCATGGTTGGCGCCATGGCGGCAACCGCATCGCGCGGATCTGTTCTCCGGCGCGCGGCGAGAAGGTTGAGCACGGAATCGTCTTCGTGGAGAATTTCATGAACTTCACCACGCCCCAGCAACAGGCTTGGGACGGCCTGGCACAGGCGGTCCGGGCCGGAAACGCCAGGGTTGATGAAGCATGCGCCACTTTGAAAGACGGAAAGATGCCGACCAGCGCGACGGAAAAATTCGCCATGGCCGAGACGGTATTGAGTGCCGGTCTTGATATTGTGATGAAAGTCCGTCCGGCTTTCGATCAATTCTACAAGACCTTGAACAGCAAACAGCAGAAGTCCCTGGATGATCTGCTGTCCCGGCGTCATCACGGCTGATCTGGAGGGGGCGGGCCATAAACAGCCCGTCCCCCTTAATCGGCAACAAAGAAAGTTCTGTTATGGAAACCAGACAGCCGGACAACCCCGGCGTTATTATTCGGCCGCCAAGACTGTTCCTTGGCGCCCTGGCCTTGGGATTGATTTTGGATTATTTCAAACCCGCGCCCTGGCTGCCGAACACCGTGCAATTTCCGCTTGGTCTGGCCCTGATCGCCGGCGGTATCGCGCTGATGGGCCTGGCCATTGGCCGCTTCAAGGCGGCGGGGACCAATGTGCCGACGCCGTTGCCGGCTACGGCGCTGGTGGAAGATGGCATCTATGGTCACAGCCGCAATCCCATATACCTGGCCATGACATTGATCTTCGGCGGCATCGCGGTGGCCGCCAACAGTTTGTGGCTGCTTCTGCTTTTGCCGGTCGTTCTGGCGGTCATGCGCTATGGCGTGATCGCACGGGAGGAACGCTATCTGGCCGGCAAGTTCGGCGAACCCTATCGGGCCTATAAGGCCCGGGTGCGCCGCTGGATCTAGCTGCGCAAGGCGCCTTGCAGCTTCATGGCGATGCCCATGTCGCCTTCGATCTTCAGTTTGCCGGACATGAAGGCGGAGGTGCCGTCGAGCTCGCCTTGGGACATGGCAATGAAATCATCCATGGAGATCTTCAAGGTACAATCCGCCTCGCCATCTTCGTTGGTGATCACGTTGGGAACCTGGGTGGCGTCCAGCATCAGGAATGTGCCGTCACCGAAATCCCATTTCACCGAAGCGCCCAGGCCGCAATCTTCGCCCACGGTTTCGCGCATCCCAGTCGTCACTTGTTCCAAGGACATGATTTTCAATCTCCCAAAATTCGTGCTTCAGATTGTTTTCCCAGGTCTTCACATAGCCTTGCTTTGGCGTGAAAGCAACGCTTCAATCGTGCTTCATTTATTGCGCCATTTCTTGACCTTGTGGAGGGTGTTCAGTAGCTTCGGAATGAATAAGGGCCGCGTTTGATGCGCCGGCCCGCAGCTAAATGATTGAGAGTAATTATGCCCTACGGCACTGTGTTCCGCCCTGGATTGTTTGATGGAGAGACTATCATCGTGACGGGGGGCGGCAGCGGCATGGGCCGGTGCACGGCCCATGAATTGGCCCATCTGGGGGCCAAGGTGGTGCTGATCGGCCGGCGGCGGGAGAATTTGCTCCAGGTTCAGGCGGAGATCATCGAGGACGGCGGCAAGGCCGATATCCAGGTATTGGATATCCGCATCGAAGAGGACGTTATCGCCGCCATCGATATGATCATAAGCCGCGATGGCCCGGTCCAGGGCCTGGTCAACAATGCCGGAGGTCAGTACACGGCCGATTTGGAGGATATCAGCCAGAAGGGCTGGGAAACGGTGGTCCGGACCAATCTGACGGGCGGCTTTTTGATGAGCCGCGAGCTCTACCGTCAATGCATGAAGGAACAGGGCGCCGGCGCCATCGTCAATATTACCGCCGATCATTGGATGTCCCTGCCGACCATGGGGCATTCGGGCGCCGCCCGCGCGGGCATGGAGAATTTCACCATGACGGCTGCCGTGGAATGGGGCCGGCATGGCATTCGGGTTAACAGCGTGGCGCCGGGTTGGATCATCACCTCGGGCTTTGATACCTACGGCAGCGACTGGGGCGATAATATGCGCTCTTTGGAGAAATTCGTGCCTTTAGGCAGTCTGGGGCGGGAGGCGGAAGT
>JAPYPT010000074.1 GCA_029937535.1 Alphaproteobacteria bacterium | reverse complement strand
AATCTGGATACCCGCCTGCGCGGGTATGACATTGGAAGTGTGTGGCGGCAGACTTAACTTGGGACCCGCCCGGTGTTTTGCCCCGCTTACGCAATAGCGCCCCCAATTCATTGAAAATTGCTCTAACTGGTATGAGGCTACGTTCGGCTTGCCGGCATTATGACGCGGACCGTGGTGCCCTCGCCGAATATGCTCTCCAGCGTCAGAAGGCCGCCGTGCAATTCGGTATAGCGCTTGGCCAGGGGCAATCCCAAACCGGTCCCTTCGTGACTCAATTCAGATTGACGGCGCACCTGTCCGAACGGCTCGAGCACCCTTGCGATATCGTCCTGTTTGATGCCGCAGCCATTGTCCGTGATGATAATTTCCACCGCTCCGTGGGCGGTCAGACAGGCCTTTACGCCTATCTCGCCGCCCTCCGCCGTGAATTTCACGGCATTGGTCAGTAAATTCAGGACCACTTGGCGCAGCAAGCGGGCATCGGCGGTAATGTCATTGACCTCCGGCGCCACTTCGGTGGTGAACCGGATGTTCTTTTTGGCCACCGTGTCCCGCACCAGGATCTCGCAATCGGCAATTAGGCCGCTGACGTTGACCGTGGTTTCATCCAGTTTCATCTCGCCGGCTTCCACCTTGGACACGTCCAGGATATCGGTGATCAGGGACAACAGATGTTCGCCCGCCGTATTGATATCACCGGCATATTCCTTGTATTTCGGATGCCCGAGGGCGCCGAACATTTCGTCCTTCCAGATTTGTGAAAAACCCATGATGGCATTCAGCGGTGTACGCAGTTCGTGGCTCATATGGGCCAAGAACTCGGATTTGGTCCGGCTGGCGTTTTCCGCCATTTCGATGGCCTTCATCAACTCCGCCGTGCGTTCCGCGACCCGCCGCTCCAATTCCGCCCTGGCCAACTCGATCTGTTCCGTACGCTCCGTTACGCGGTTTTCCAGTCCCTTGTTCAATCGATGCAGCCGTTCTTGCGCTGCCGCCCGCTGGTAGAACTGATCATTATAGGCGGTTATCAATTCGCCTAGTTCATCCTCCTCATGGGTTTTTGGTATTGGCACCGACGCATGATGGGTATTGATATGCGCGGCGACCGCCTTCAAGGGCCGGGTCAGCATGAAATGGAACAAAACCCCCAGAATGCCGGCCAGCAAAAAATTTCTCGCCACGCCCGACAGCAGTATCAAGCCGGAGCGTTCGAAAAATGTTTCGGCAATAACAAACGTATCCACTGAAACCTGGAGGGTGCCCACGTCGAAATTGTTTTCGCGGACCTGCAACGGCAAGCTGAAGGTCTTGGCCGGGCCAAACAGAAACACCGCCAAGGGCTTCATCCGGCCTTGTTTTTCAGGCCGCTGCCGGCGCGCCATGCTGTCGTGGTGATTATCCATAATCTCGGCTTGGAACACCGCCCCGTACTCGAAAAGGCCGTCAACAACCCGTTGCGCCAGAACGTCATCAAGGCCAAATGCGGCCTGCACGGCGGAATAATCGGCAACGCGGAGGATGCGTTGAAAGGTCGCCTCGGTGCGTTCCCGCTCGCTGCGCAGATCGGCCTGGATCTGAAAAATGCTGAACACCACGCCCAGGGAGAACGCCACCAACACGGCGACGCGGGCCTGCCGGAACGACAGGCTGCGCGACAGCGAGGCCAGCCGCGTGCCCGTGTCCGCCCGCTCGCTCTCGACCCTAGGCTCACTGGCGTCCATGCGGGCTCACTCGGTGTATCCGGGCGCGTACTGCGCCTTGATGTTTTTAAAAACGCCTTCGGTGCGCAATTGCCGCGCCGCTGCCCGCATTATCTTGATGTAGCTGGGCTTGGTATCCTTGCGGCACTGCAGCCAGAGCGACGATCTTAGAAACACGAAGGGCTGGCCGATCTCGGATTTAGGAACACGGGCGGCGGCCAGGCTGTGGTAGACGGCGATGTCGGAGCCGGCCATGGCATCGACGCGGCCGGCCTTCAAAATCGCGGCACTTTGATCGTAGCCGTTGGTCAACAGGCGATTGATCTTTGGATCCGTCTGGATGGCCATGCCGGCGTAACTGCCCCGGGGCAGGGCAATCGTCAAACCGTGCAGATCTTCCAGTTTCGAAACGGACAGGCCCTTTTTCGGTATGACGATAGAATTCAAGTTCGCCGTTATCTCCGCAACTTGGATCAAATCCCGCCTTGTCTGCGCCAGCGGAATAAATGTGGAACAAGCCAGATTGCCCTTGGCCTGTTCCTTGTGAAGGCGCTTTAGGGGCATCACGCGGTCGCTATGGCTTAGACCGGCTCTGGTGGCGACAGCGCTGTTCATGTCGCGCAACATGCCGCGGCGGTCATTCGTGCCGTCATAAAATCCGTAGGGTGCCAGATCAAAGGTGCCGAAGCGGATTTGAACGGTTTCCGAAATCGCAACAGGGGGATAAATCACCGCAAATACAAACCAGAATAGTGGGAAAGATAATGTCCATCTATTTCCAGAAATGCCCATTTTTCCAACCATTTTACTTTGTAATTGAAGTATATGTTACAAATATTGCTTTATTAATATCAATCTTACGTTGATATTTAGAAACCCCAATCGACTTTTTCATCCCGATATTTGATACCTGTGAATTACATCCAATCAAATTGGATGTTTAATTTTAACCAAATACGCTTTCATATGGAACCAGTTTTATATCACTGAACCTAAATTCAGCGTGATCACAACAAAATTATCACCGTCATTGCGGCTGCCATGATCAAGGCGATAGGCTGACAGCCAATTGGCCGGCCAGGGCGGCGTTGGCGATGGCCAGGGCGCCATTCAGGCGCAAGGTTTGATCCTGGGAGGCCTGGCGCATATGCGCCAGCACGAAGGGCGTCAGTGCCGCGCCGGAAATCCCGGCCGCCACGGCGGCGCCATTGGCGTCCCGGACCAGGGCCTCCACCGCCTCGGCGGTCATTGCCAGATCCCTGGGGGGCGGATTGCAGACCAGGGCGCCGCCGGCGTTGGGCAATGACCAATGGCTTTGCAAGGCCCGGGCCAATGCCCCAAGATCGTCAAAGCGATAGCTGACCGATAGATCGCTCTCGGCGGTGTAAAAGGCCGGGAACACATCGCAGCCATAGCCCAGGACAGGGACGCCCAGGGCCTCCAGGCTTTCCAGGGTCGTGGGTAGATCCAGCAAGGATTTCGCACCGCTGCTGACCACCGCCACGGGCGCCCGCGACAGGGCCAGTAAATCGGCCGAAATATCTATCCGCGCCGTTGCCGCGTCACCCTCGATGACCCCCAAGGGCTGCACGATCCGGTGCACGCCGCCGATGCCTCCGGTCCCGAATACGGCAATACCGGTGGCGGCGGCAAGTTGCACCGTGGCCGAGACGGTCGTGGCGCCCGGCAGGCCCAGGGCCAAGGCCGGGCCCAAATCACGGCCGCCACATTTTCGTACGTCGGGCGCCGCGGCCAGGCGGGCCATCTCATCCGCCGTCAAACCGATCCGCAGACGGCCGTCCAACACCGCCGTCATGGCCGGTACGGCGCCCTCGGCGCGGACCGCGTCGTGCATGGCCTGGCCAACGATCAGGTTATCGGGGCTGGGTAACCCCTGGGCCACGATGCTGCTTTCCAGGGCCACCACGGCGCGGTTTTCAGACAAGGCGGTGGCAACTTCCGCCGCCAACAGCAAATTTTCAGCCATTCGTTCACCCATATGCCGGCAGCGGGTTTTGCACCCGCCCCTATCGTGTCATTGCGCACATTATCAGCATCAAATTGATTCCTTTTTCATGCTGATTGATTTAGTCATGGTGGCCGTGAGTACCCTGAAGACGGAAGACGAACGTGCCGAACCGGCAAGCAACATGGCACGGGCCATGTTACTTGTCTTCCTGCCGTTCGCGGGCGGCTATTTCTTTTCCTACTTTTTTCGCACCGTCAATGCGGTTGTCGCGCCCTATTTGCGTCAGGATATCGGCCTGGGCCCCGCCGACCTGGGCTTGATGAGCGCGGCCTATTTTTTGACCTTCGCAGCCTTTCAAATCCCCCTGGGTCTGTTGCTGGACCGTTACGGCCCGCGCCGGGTGCAGGGTATTTTGTATTGCATCGCCGCACTGGGCGCCCTGTTGTTCGCCTTCGCCGATAACGTCACCACTCTGATCCTGGCCCGCGCCTTGATCGGCTTCGGCGTTTCGGGCGGCCTCATGGCGGCCCTGAAGGCGATCGTGATGTGGTTCCCCCTGAACCGCGTCGCCCTGGTCAACGGCTGGTATCTGGCCTGTGGCGGCCTGGGCGTGCTGGCGGCGACGGGGCCGGTGGAAATCGCCATGCAAGGCATGGACTGGCGGCAGATGTTCATGATCCTGGCGGCGATAACATTTGCCGCCGGCGTCCTGATCCTGTTGGTGGTGCCCGAGCAGCCGAACAGCGCCGCGCCGGGCAGTCTGGGCCAGCAGATCAAGGAAATCGGCCAGATCTACCGCGACCCCTATTTTTGGCGCCTCGTGCCGTTGATGTTTACCTGTTCGGCCGCCTACATGGCCATTCAAGGCCTATGGGCCGGCCCCTGGCTGTCAGAGGTGGATGGCTTCAGCCAGGCGGAAACCGCCACTCACTTGACCATCATGGCCGTGGGCATGGTCGTCGGCGTCATGGGCAGCGGCCTGTTCGCCGCCGCCTTGCAGCGCCTGGGCTTTGACATGGTTGGGGTCTGCGGCCTTGCCGGCGTGTTTTCCATCCTCGGCATGCTTTTTCTGATTTCCAATGTATTGCCGTCGAGTTACATGCTCTGGGGCTTTATCGGCCTGGTGGTGATCCTGACGGCATTGGTGTTTGCCGCCCTGGCGCACCATTTCCCCCTTGAACAAGCCGCCCGCGCCAACACGGCGGCCAACGTTCTGGTTTTCGGCATGGCCTTTGTCTATCAGTGGGGTATCGGCTGGGTCGTCGAATTGTGGCCGGCCGCCACGGGTGGCGGCTATCCCAAGGCCGCCTACATCTGGGCCTTCATCGCGGTCACGGCAACCCAGGTCCTGGCCTTCATCTGGTTCATCTGGCCGCGCCGGAGTTAACCGTCGAAGAGGACATCCTTACGGCCGTCGCGTCCAATATCCCGGCCGCGGGACCTTATGAAAAGCTTGGCTTCGAGGAATATGGCTTGGAACCAGCGGCCTTGAATATCGATGACCAATACCACGATGAAAAATTGAAGGCGCCTGCCTTGCGAAAACCCGAAGCAGACAACAGTTAGAGTGCTTTCGGCGTAATCCGGATCACTCGGGCAATTTCGAATTGAAAATGTTCCGCATCTTAAGAGATAGAGCAGTTCAGCCCGACGGCTTGATATTACGCACCTTGGCTTCCAACGTGTCCAAAAACGCATCCAGATTGCCACCCGCCGTGCGCACGGAGGCGGCAAAATCCGATCGTTGGGTCAGGGACATGGAGATCCCCTCGACCATGACATCGACGATCCGGACCGCGCCTTGGCGTTCGCGGAGATGCCACAACACCTTTACCGGGTCGCCGCCGGGGCGTTGAATACGGGTCGTCACCACGGCCCCGCCACGTTCATCGATGCGCTCGCTCGATACGATAAATTGTTCACCGGCATAGTTGCCGAAGCGGGCGGCATAGGAATTGACAATATAGTCTTCAAACAGCTTCAAATACCGCCGCCGCTGGAGGCTATCCGCGCGCCGCCAATAACGGCCCAGGGCAAAGCGGGCGATCCCTTTCAAGGCGAAGCTTTCATTGAGGAGATGACGGAAGCGGCGAATTTTCTCCACCTGGCCCAGCTTCTTGTCCGAGAGCATGGCCACGGCGGCATCACCCAGGGTTTTGATTAGGGCTGTCGCTTCACCAGGTTCCAGCGGGCGGCCCTTGGATTTGGCGTCCGCGATGGCGGGAAACAAGAAAGCCGCCAGCAACAACGTGCCCACAATCAGTCCAATTCGGCGGATCAGCTCTCGGCGGTGAACATTCACGTGGGTGAACCTATTTGGTGACGGACGAGACGCGCTCAGCTTCGTTGTCTTCCTCTAACTCTTCCGACATTTCCGGCAGCGGGTTGGCGGGCCCGCGGCCGTTGGCGATTTCCGACGCCCTGTACTGGCGGTACAAACTCCGCACGGTGGCATAGAAATCAATCGCGCCACGCTCAATCTCGTCGAAACTTTCAATATTCCGCGATCGGCTGTCAATCGTGCGCACGACCTGGCGGGTGGCTGAAAACCAAAATCGGTTGTCCTGCCGCACCGCATAATTAATGGGATTTATATAAAAATTGACGGCCGAGCCCAGCGCATCACGCACATTCGACGGTCCGAGTACCGGCAGCATCAGATAAGGACCGGAGCCCATGCCCCATACCGCCAGTGTCTGGCCCAGATCTTCATTATGGAAGGGGATGCCCGCTTCCGGCATTTTCGGATTGTCGCCCGCCGCGACGTCGTTCAATCCCAGCGGTCCGAGAGCGGTGTTGGTCACCAACCGGCCAAAACTGTCAGAGGCGCGCTCAATCTCGCCCTGCAGAATATCGTGCAAAAAGATATTGGGGGTTTCCATGTTGTTGATCAGACTGCGGACGCTGTTGCGGGCGTGATCCGGCAAGGCGCCACGATAAACTTCCGCGATCGGCCGCAGGACCAAATTATCGAGGCCGCGGTTGACTTCAAAGAGATAACGGTTCAGCGGCTCCAGCGGATCGTTGGCTTCCTTGAACGCCGCCATCGCCTCCTCGTCGCTGGCGGGTGGCGGCGTGGCGCAACCGGCCAAGGCCAAGATTGACGCCAGACCAATAACCGCAATCCTGGACCGGACGATGATGGCCTTGATGTCTAGTGTCATGTCCCGTCCTCGTTCGGCCCAACTGTTGTAATCGACGTTTCGTCGGGCATTCTCCGCAACGTGTCTGGTAACGCCGCGCACAAAGCTACTTCGAAAAATTCCAAGTTCTCCAGCAAAACAGCGCCCCCAGAATCTCTAAACGGTTTCACCGCCGGCGAACAAGCTTCCAAACCCTGGTTTAATACAGGGGTCGTAACCATTGTCTTAACGGTCATCCAAACATTTGCCGCACGACCATTCCAGTAACAACGAACATTATCGCCCATTTACAAGGCGTTACAACCCTGCCACGGCATCTTCGCCCGCCGAACCGGCACGGAATTCAGCAAATCTCGTACCACAGGCAAATGGTGTTGGCTAGATTGACAAGTATAATTGTGTCGAATCTGACACGGGTGTTGCAATTCGGCAGTGTCATCTGGGTTTTGGAGGCGGCCTCGCAAGGGCCGCCAAATCCCATAATTCCGCGACTTTCGCCGTTGGCGCTGAAACGACTTGCCGTCCGCCGGGCGGAAAAATCAGGTGGCCGCGTAAGTCTGCTGCCTTCAGCCCAAAAATGCCCGTGTATCCTTGGATACGACCGCCTATTGCGATTCAGTTAGAGCAATTTTCAGTTACTCGGGTGAGCCCAAGACGTATTTGGCGCGACCCAAGTGATTGGCTCAATTGCCCTGCTCTGTCACCGCACCTTGGTATTAAGTCCGCGCATGTTTCAAAAGAACATGCTCTGGTAATCGGCATCGCGAAAGCTTGAATTCCACTATTTCTAACGAACTGGTAAAAAATTAACCGCAGTCATGCATTAATCATTCGCCTCTCAAACGATCGGCTAGAGAATTTGGGGATTTTCGGCGGGCAGCGGCGTTTTTGACAAGGCCGGGCCGCGCTGAACTGTAAGTGCCATGGGTATTCAAAACGGCGAAAATCCAGGTGCGTCGACATGAAATCGGCTCGGATCGGTTTCCGACGTTATCTTCACGAAATTTTGACCTGCCGCTTATGCCGGTATGTCGCCCTGCTGGTCCTGATCAGCATCCTGGTCATTGAAGGCGCCATTTTGGTGCCCTCCTACCGCAACTATGAACGGGATCTGTTGCTGCGGTTGGAGCATGTCGGCGGCGCTATCGTCGGCGCCGCCCTGCGCGACAAAGGGCATCAAAGCGATCGAAATGTATTGCTGGCGGCGCGATTGATATTGGCGGCGCCGGAGATAGCAGGCGGCGCCGTCTACCGGCCCGGCGGCGCGGTCATTGGTAGTTTTGGCGAGGCGCCGGACGTGCGCCCCGGCAACGGGCCGGACCGTCAACGGAGTGAAAACGGTGACCGCTATGCGGTACTCTATGCCGCCGAAGAATTGAAATTGCCATTTCTCGTCGTGGCCAATCTGCGCGCCGATTGGATTGCCGGCGAACTCATGGCCTTTTTGTGGCGTATCGTGGGCCTTGTTTTATTGATTACGGGATTTGTTACAATTGCCACCATGGCAGTTATTGGCCATTTTGTTCTGTCCCCATTGTTATATCTGCGGGACCATTTGAAGGCGGCGGCGAGGGACCCGGAAAACCCCCAAACCATTGAAATTGGCGGGACAAGACAGGACGAGCTGGGCGAGGTCATGCGGCAGTTCGACGCTTTGCTGCACCAGGTTTCGGGCGCCCACCGGTCCGCCCGCGAACGCCTGGCGGCCATGGTGGATAACAGCGCCAATGCGGTGTTCGCGGCCGAGCCCGATGGACGCCTGGTCTATGCCAACCGCGCGGCTCTGGCGTTATCCAAAGTTGACCAAATCGATCAGTTGAACCACCTCGACCTGCCGCTCATCGAGACGGCCGAGGGCCGGAATATGCCGTTGGCGGAATATTTGCTGGATGGCGAGGGGATTGGCGAGGTGGAACTGCAGGATGCCCAGGGGCAAAAAGTAATCTGCATGCTCAGCGTAAACCAGTTAGCTGGGCGCGACGGCCGGCCCTCTTTGCACTATGCCTCGGCCATAGATATCTCGGCGCGCCGCCGGGGCGAGGAAGATTTGCTGCGCGCCTTGGAGGACGCCGAGGTCGCCAACCGCGCCAAGACCGAATTCCTGGCCAACATGAGCCACGAGCTGCGGACGCCCTTGAATGCGATCATCGGCTTCTCGGAGGTTATCAAGGATGAGATCTTCGGCCCCGTGGGCCATGAACAATACAGTGAATACATTGGCGATATCCACGGCAGCGGTGAACTTTTACTGGCGATTATCAACGATATTCTCGATCTGTCCCGCATTGAAGCCGGCATGACGACGCTGTCTGAAAGTGAAGTGGATTTGATCCACCTGATCGATGACAGCGTCCGCATCGCCCAAGGCCGCGCGGACAGCGGGCAGACCAAGATTGCCTGGCATCCGGCCGCCGGCCTGCCGCGACTGATCGGTGACAAACGGCTGCTGAAGCAGGTGTTGCTGAATATCCTCTCCAACGCCCTGAAGTTCACCCCTGATCGGGGCCATGTGTCCATCGCCGTCTTGCGCGGGCCGGATGGCGGTATCCAGATTAAGGTTTCCGACAACGGCATTGGCATACCGGCCGACCGCCTGAGCGATGTCCTGCGGCCCTTTACACAGGTCGAAGACAGCTATGTCCGCCGTCATGAGGGCGCCGGCCTTGGGCTGCCCCTGTCAAAGCAATTCATCGAATTGCACGGCGGCGCCATGGATATCGAAAGCGCGGCGGGCCAGGGCACCACCGTAACAATTCATCTGCCAGCGGACCGTGTTCGGATTTAGGTTGGCAGCTTAGCTGGGCAATTTAGGTAGGTTGTGGCAGAAAATCCCGTAAGGCATCCAGGGTTTTATCCGGCGCCTCGTCCATCATGATGTGACCGGCCGCGGGGATCACCACCTCGCGCACGCCGTCAATTTGCGCCGCCGTTTTTCTGGCCTGTTTCAAGGGCGTCATGATATCTTTTTCGCCCATGATCGAGAGCGTTCGACAGCTCAATGCCCGCGCCGCCCGCTCGCCGCCTTCGTAGATGTGGCAGGCGTTCATATCGTTGTACAGGACACCGTCGCCGGCATCTTCCAGCAGGCGCATGCCGCCTTTCAACATCCACAGGCCCGGCATGGTATGCCGGCCCCGCTGCGCCGCCCTGCCGTAACCCCAGGCATTGGTCAACTGGTTGGCCAGAGCATCATTGTCCCGGGCCGCGTCGAGCAATTCATCGTTGACCCGCATGGGAAAGGCACAGCCCAGCAAGGCCAAGTCCTCGACGCGGTCCGGATAGCGGGCGGCGGCCTCCAATGTCACCAACGAGCCGACGCTGTGGCCGACCAGGGCGGCCCGCGCCAGCCCGGCCGCATCAAGCACCGCGATCAGCCAGTCCGCCAGGCCTTCGATGGTCGGCACGCAAGGCCCGTCGGAGCGGCCATGGCCCGGCATGTCAATGGCCAGGACGCCGCGGCCATGCCAGGCGAAATAGCGGGTTTGCAGTTTCCACACCGTATGATCGGCGGCGGCGCCGTGCACAAAAACAATGGCCGGCAGGCTGGGATCGAATGCCTTGCCGCCCGTCGCGGCGAAGACCTTGCGGCCCTCTACAGTGAGTTCCATTGCGGCCCCCTATCGTTGTGAACGGCGCAGGGCGCCGCCCAGATCGTCAATCAAATCACGGATATCTTCCAGGCCCACGGACATGCGCACCATGTCCTCGCCGACCCCCGCCGCCTTCAACGCCGCCGCGTCCATCTGCTGGTGGGTGGTGGAGGCGGGGTGGATGATCAGTGATTTGGCATCGCCCACATTGGCCAGGTGGGAATAAATCTCCAGGCTTTCAATGAATTTGGCGCCGGCCCCGCGCCCGCCCTTGACGCCGAAGCTGAAGATCGCGCCGACGCCGTCGGGCATCAACGCCTTGGCCAGATTATGATCCGCATGGTCGGGCAGTTCGGGATAGATGACCCAGGCCACTGCCTCATGGCCGCAGAGATATTTGACGATCTCGCGGGTATTTTCCACATGGCGCTGCATGCGCACGGGCAGGGTTTCCACGCCTTGCAGGATGTAGAACGCGGTCTGCGGGCTCATGGCGGCGCCGAAATCGCGCAGACCTTCGGTGCGGGCCCGCATGATGAAGGCGCCGGGGCCGAATTCCTCGGCGAAGTCCAGGCCGTGATAGCCCGCGTACGGTTCGGTCATGGTGGGAAATTTGCCCGAGCCTTCCCAATCGAACTGGCCGCTGTCCACCAAAACACCCGCCACCGCCACGCCGTGGCCGCCCAGGAACTTGGTCGCCGAATGCATGATAATGTCGCAGCCATGCTCGAACGGGCGGAACAGATAGGGCGTGGCGAAGGTATTGTCGATCATCAGGGGGATGCCGTGGTCATGGGCAACTGCCGCCACCGCCGCCACATCCATCACCTCCAGACCCGGATTGCCCAGGGTCTCGCCGAACAACAGCCGGGTGTTGGGCTGTATGGCGGCGGCATAGGCCTTGGGGTCGCGCGGGTCCACGAAAGTCGCTTCGATACCGAAACGAGGCAAGGTATGGGCGAACATATTGTGGCTGCCGCCGTAGATGGACGCAGACGAGACAATATGGCTGCCCGCCCCCATCAGGGTCGCCACGCCCAGATGCAGCGCCGCCTGGCCCGAGGCGGTGGCAACGGCGCCAACACCGCCCTCCAGCGCCGCGATGCGTTCCTCCAGCACCGCCACGGTGGGGTTGGAGATACGGGAGTAGATATGCCCGGCCCGCTCCAGATTGAACAGGGCGGCGGCATGGTCGGTATCTTGGAACACGAAGGAGGTGGATTGATAGATGGGCACGGCGCGGGCGCCATAGGTGGCATCGGGCTTTTGCCCCGCATGCAGGCTCAGGGTGTCGAATTTAAGGTATTTCGGATCGGCCATGGCGCTCCCCATGCTGAACAAAATCGCTGCATGGTAATGCCCCCGCTTGGTGGGAGCAATCAACACGTCCTATGATGGGGTCACCGTTCTTGTCCGAAGTCTGGGAAAGACAACATGGCCATTTTGAATATTGAACCAATTCATGGGGATTTCGGCGCCCGCATCGGCGGCATCGATCTGCGCCAGCCGCTGCCGCCGGCGGCGCTAGGGGAAATTCAGACGGCCATCGATGACTTTTCATTCCTGCATTTTCCCGGCCAGCCCCTGGACGACGACCGCCAATTGGCCTTCACCAAACAATTGGGCGCGCCGGAGGAAAGCCACGTACCCCTGGGCGAAAGCGGCACCGTCACCTATTTCGGCACCATCGGTAACGTTCAGCCCGACGGCAGCAAGCTGGGCAACGATCACAGAAAGACCAAATTTTTGACCGGCAACAACATGTGGCATTCCGACAGCTCGTTCCGGGCCGTACCCGCCCGCCTCTCCATCATGTGCGCCTATGAGGTCCCCGAAACGGGCGGCAGCACCGAATTCGTCAGCCTGCGCGCCGCCCACGGCCGCCTGGACGGGGCGACTCAGGCCCGCATCGATCCATTGGTGGCGATCCACGATTACGTCTTCTCCCGCTCCAAGGTCGCCCCCGATGCGGTCAGCCCATCCTTGGCCGCCTCCCTGCCGCCCGTGCCGCAAAAGCTGGTGCGGGCCAATCCCCGCACCGGCGCCAAGAACTACTATCTCGGCTCCCACGCCAAAACCATTCAAGGCTGGAACAATAACGAGGCCCGCGCCCTGCTCGATGACCTGCAAAACCGCGCCACCCGGCCCGAATACAGTCACCCCCACGCTTGGCAGCCCGAGGACCTGGTTATCTGGGACAACCGCTGCCTCCTGCACCGCGGCTCCGGCTACGACGCCGATAAATACCGCCGCTACATGCGCCAAACCCGCGTCCGGGGCGACGGGCCGACTTTGCAAGAGTGAAGGGATTTAGCAACCATGACCGACGAAATCCATTACCAGACCATTCAAGATCTCGCCCCCCGGATCGAGGCGGGCGAGGTGTCGCCGGTGGCGTTGACGGAGACCATGCTGGCGCGGATCGAAGCACTGGATGGGCGTTTGAAATCCTATGCCACGGTGATGGCGGAGACGGCCTTGGCGGAGGCGCGAGCGGCAGAGGCGGAGATTGCGCAAGGGCGTTACCTGGGGCCGCTGCATGGCGTGCCCATCGCCGTGAAGGATTTGTGCTTCACCAAAGGCGTGCGCACCATGGGCGGGCTGGCGGTGCTGGCCGACCATGTGCCGGAATACGACGCCACGGTGGTCAGCCGTCTGCGCGCGGCCGGCGCCGTGCTGTTGGGCAAGCTTAATCTGACGGAAGGCGCCATGGCGGGCTATAACCCCGCTTTCGATGTACCGGAAAACCCGTGGAAGGAGAGCCATTGGGCGGGCGCGTCCTCCTCCGGCTCGGGCGCGGCGACGGCGGCCGGGCTGGCTTTCGCCACTTTGGGCAGCGACACGGGCGGCTCCATCCGGGGGCCGGCGGCGGCCTGCGGCACCGTGGGCTTGAAACCGACCTGGGGCCGGGTCAGCCGCCACGGCGTGTTGGACCTGGCGCAGTCTCTCGATCATGTGGGCCCCCTGACCCGTTCCAGCGCGGATGCCGGCATAATCCTTGAGGCCATGGCCGGCGCCGACCCCGACGATCCCACCGCATTGCTGGACCCAGTACCCGATATGCTGGCGGGGCTGGACAAGGGCGTCGGCGGCCTGCGCCTGGGCTGGGACGAAACTTATGGCAGCGACGGTTTGGCGCCTGAATATGCGGGTGCGGTGGCGGCGGCGGTCGAGGTCATGGCCGGGCTGGGTGCGGAGATTATTCCGGTCTCCATGCCCGAGCGTCTGGCCGAATATCTGCCGGCCTGGGCCGTCTTGTGCCAGGCGGAAGCAGCGGATGCCCACCGCGCCACCTACCCCACGCGCGCGGATGAATACGGCCCCTGGTACCGGGAATGGCTGCAGCGTAGCGAGGCCCATACGGCGGCCGATTACGCCCGAGCCAACAACCTGCGCGCCGCCTGCGTGGGCGATCTGCGCCGCACCATGGCGGATATCGATCTGCTGATCTGCCCCTCGGCCCCGCGCACCGCGCATGCCGTGACACCCGAAATCTCCTATGGCCCGATCCCCGGCGACTGGCAGCCCTGGCGCATGCGCTTCACCGTGCCCACGGATTTCGCCGGCTTGCCGACACTATCCCTACCCTGCGGCCTGTCCGAAGACGGCCTGCCCATATCCGTGCAATTCGTCGGCCAAGCCCTGACGGAGCCCTTATTGGTACAAGCCGGCGCGGCGTACGAGGGCGCCACGGACTGGCACCGCATGCATCCGCCGGGGTGGTAGGCAAAACGAGGCTGACAATGCCTTCGCATTGGTAGAGGTCAAAATAAGAGTTTTGTAACGTTTGCACCCTATTCTGGACTCTACGAGAGTTGTATTTCAGAGAGTGGGTAGGCGGCATGGGTTTGTTTTGCCAAAAATTTATCATGCCGGTGGCCGTGATGGCCATGATGGCCATGGTACTTGGGCTGCTTGGGGTCTTCGCCGGGCCGGGGGAAGCCTGGGCGGAGACGTCGCGGGGCGCCGTGGAACCAGCGTGGGAAGTGCTGGCCTCGCCCCACGAGAATGACCCGCTCACCGCCGACCGCCTGGCCGAGATAAGAACGCGGGCGGCGCAGGGCCAGGCGGACGCCCAGCACGAACTCGGCGCCTTGCTGGCCGTTGGACCGGCAACCAAGGAAAGCCGGGCGGAGGCCGCGGTCTGGCTCGAACGGGCGGCGCGGCAGGGCCACAGCCAGGCCCAATTCTGGCTTGGTAATCTTTATATGCACGGCCATGGGGTGCCCAAGGATTTTGTCCGCATGATCGCCTGGTGGCGCAAGGCGGCGGTGCAGGGCAACCTTGATGCACAATACGCCCTGGGCGCGCTGTACCGCGACGGCGGCCTGGTGCCGCGTGATCTGAAACGCTCACGGGCGTGGTTTTTCATGGCCAGCGGTCAAAGCGGCGATGTTGTTAACAAGAACGAAGCCCGCCAGGTGGCCCGGCGCATGCTGAACCGCAAACCAGCCGAAGAAGAAGAGGTGGAGGCCGAGATGCCGGTCGGTTTCGAGGATACGGGCCGAAACGGCCGTTAGGCGTTTTCAACTAACGTTGAATCTCCAAACCACCCGCTCCCCTTACGCGATCCATTCGCTGACCGGCGCGTTGGCTTCCTGCAAGGGTTGGCAGACCACGTCGATCAGGGACGGGCCGGGGCAGTTCAGGGCGGCCTCGAGCTTGCCGCGCAATTCGCCGGGGTCCTCCACGCGCCAGGTTTGCAGACCGTAAGCGTCAGCCACCCGGGCATGGTCGGTGGTGGAGAAATCGACCGAGAAATAGCGGCCATCGAAGGCGGCTTTCTGCCCTGCCTTGATCCAGCCAAAGACCCCGTTGGAAACCACCACGAAGGTGATCGGCAGGCCCAGGCGGGCCACGGTCTCCAACTCCCCGGCGTTGAAGCCGAAACTGCCGTCCCCCATCACCGCGACCACCTTGGCGCCGGGCCGGCCGTAATAAGCCCCCACTGAGGCGGGCAGGGAATAACCCAGGGCGCCATGGGCGCGGTTGGAAAAGAACTGCCGCCCGGCGCGCCGCACCGGGTAATAGGCGGCTAAATAGGGGCACGGCGTGCCCGGATCGGCGATTACCACGGCGCTGTCGTCCAGCAGTTCCGTCAATGCGGCGATCAGGCGCTCGGGCCGAATGGGCCGCTCGTCGCTTTGCGCCAGGGCGTGAAAGGCGGCGAACTTGGCGGTCTTGGCGGCGGTCACCGCGGCTTCGTTCAGATCGCGGGCGGGCGGCGTCGGCGCGCCGATCTCGGCATTCAGGGCGGCAAGGGCCAACTTCGCGTCGCTGACCACGGCGGCCTCGGTCGGGTAGTTGGCGCCGATGACGCCGGGGTCGCTGTCGATGTGGGCAATCTTGCAACGCCCCGGTGCCGGATAGCGCCAGCGTTCCGTGGTGACGGAACCGGCCCGGCAGCCGATCAGCAGGATCAGGTCGGCGGCCTCCATGAACCTCCGCGTTTCGGGCACGCCGCCATTGCTGCCCACGACGCCCACCGCCAGGGGGTGATCCTCGGGTAGGGAGCCCTTGCCCGAGATCGTCGTGGCGACGGGAATTTCAAGCTGTTCGATCAGGCGGCATAAACCGCCCTCGGCGCCCGCCAGCACCACGCCGCCGCCGCAGACGACCAGGGGGTTCTTCGCCGCCAATAACACTTGCGCCAGCTTGGTGATCGCGGCGGGATCGGGACCCGTGGGCCAGGCGGGATGCTGGCCCAGGTCCGGATCGTGCCAAATATCCGCCGGATCGACGGCGCCTTTTTGGACATCGAACGGTAGGGCCAGATGGGCCGCGCCCGGCCGGCCCGTGGTCATCTCGCGGAAGGCCCGGCGCAGCATCTTGGGCACATCCTCGGCCCGCTCGATGACGCCGTTCCATTTGGTCAGGGGCCGGAACAGCGCGGACTGGTCCAATTCGGTCAGGGCATAGCGGCCGCGCGCGGCAACGGAGATATCCGTGGTGATGGCCAGGATGGGGATGGAGCTTTCATTCGCCTCGACCAATCCCGGCGCGATGTAGGTCGCCCCGCCCCCCGACGGTCCCTCGCAAACGCCGACCTTGCCCGAGACCCGGGCGTAACCATCGGCCATGTATGCGGCCGAGCGCTCGTCGCGGCTGAGGATATGGGTCATGCCGTGGTTGAGACGGTGCAGTGCGTCATAAAACGGCAGCGAGGTGTCGCCGCACAGGCCGAAGATATAGTCCACACCGTGACCGCGCAGCATATGCACCAGGGCTTCGGCGCCGCTCAATTGGTTCATCGTTCCCACCTTGATCGAAAACAACAGAGAGCCCGTGGCGATGCCACGAGCCCTCTATTTATAACTCTTATAGACGCCAGGCGCACATAGACGCCCGGCAGCCGGATCAGCAGCCGGCCGCTTTCTTCAATTGCGCGGCGGGCTTGAATTTCAAAACCTTGGATGCCTTGATCTTGATGGGCTCCCCGGTTTGCGGGTTGCGGCCCTTGCGGGCCTTCCGCTTGGTCACGGAGAAAGTACCGAAGGTACCGATAGTATATTTACCTTCCTTCTTCGCGGCTTTCAGACCGGCGCTGATTTCGCCCATGACGAGATCGACGGTGCGACCGGCTTCGGCTTTCGAGAGTTTGCCTTTCTTGGCAACACGCTCGATAAGTGCGGCTTTGCTCATATCTATATTCTCACTGATGCCTAGGGTTGATGATTCGCACCATGTATCAGAGGGATTCCAGGTTGACAAGCGCGCTCTTCGGATTCGCGCGGCCTGACTGGGTTTTAGGGCAATTGCGGGGTTTTTCGCCAGTATTGAAGCGGCAATGGCGGCGGTCGAGATTCAGGAAAATACAGTGAATAGGCGATTCGCATCAATTGAAACGATGTTAGTCCCGCTCTCCCGTTAGCGCGCCGCTGGCCTTCATGGCGGCGATGGCATCCCCGTCATAGCCCAATTCCGATAATATCTCCGCCCCCTGTTCGCCAAAGCGGGGGGCCCCGCGGCGGATGGAGGCCGGGCTTTCGGAATAGCCGACGGCTGGCCTGGTCATCACGATCTTGCCTTCGCTGGGGTGATCGTGGTGTTCGAACAGGCCCACGTCGGCCAAATGGGGATCGGCGAAAACGTCGTCCAGGCCCAGGACCGGCATGGCGGGGATCTGTGCCTCTTCACACAATGCCAGCCATTCATCGGTGGTCTTTTCCGCGATCAACTCGGAGAGCAGGCCATAGATGGCGTGCACATGTTCCGTGCGGGTGCCATGATCGGCGAAGCGGGGATCCTCGCCCAGCTCCGGGCGGCCGGCAATGCGGAAAAATTCATGCCATTGGCGATCGCTGTAGGGCAGCACGGCGACATAGCCGTCCTTGGTCCGGTTGGGCCGGCGCATGGGCGTGGTCAGGCGTTTGTAACCCAAGGGGCCCAGGGGCGGGTGGAAACTATGTTCGTAAAGATGCTCCACCATCAGAAAGGCGACCATGTTCTCGAACATGGGCACTTCGACGAACTGGCCCTGGCCGGTCCTCTCCCGGTGCAACAGGGCCGTGGTCACGGCCTGGCTGATGGTCAGCCCGGTCAGTTTATCGACCAGTACGGTCGGGGCGAATTGCGGTTCTCCCTGCACATCGCCGAACAGGCCCGCCAGGCCGGAGCAGGCCTGGATCAGGTCATCATAGGCCGGCTTGTCCTTGTAGCGGCCCTGTTGGGAATAGCCGTAGCAGCCGCAATAGATGATATCGGGCTTGATGGCCCGCACATCGTCATAGGAGAAGCCTAGGCGGGCGATGGCCTGGGGCCGCATGTTATGGACCACGACGTCCGCCGTTTTGAGCAACGCCGTCAAGGCCGCCTTGCCGCCGTCCTGTTTCAGATCCAGGGCAATGGAGCGTTTGTTGCGGTTCGCATTCAAAAACGGCCCGCTCATGTTGGCGCTGCGCCCGCGCCCCATGAAGCGGGTGGAATCGCCCTTGGGCGGGGCCTCCACCTTGATCACGTCAGCGCCCGCATCGCCCAGCAATTGCGTGCCATAGGGCCCCGACAGGATCGAGGTAATATCGACGACCCGGTAGCCGTCCAGTGCGCCAGCCATATTTGAGGCGCCCTCAGTACGATCGCGGCAGCTTGAGGACGTGCTGGCCGATATAGTTCAGGATCATCTCCCGGCTGACGGGCGCAATGCGGGCGATGAAGCTTTCCCGCATATAGCGTTCCACATGAAATTCCTTGGCATAACCCATGCCGCCATGGGTCATCACCGCCTGTTCGCAGGCCGTGAAGCAGGCCTCCGCCGCCAGATATTTCGCCGCGTTGGCTTCCGCCCCGCACGGCTGGCCGCTGTCATACAGGGCGGCCGCCTTCCAGACCATGGCGTCGGCGGCTTCCAGATGCGCCCAGGCCGCGGCCAGGGGGTGCTGGATGGCTTGGTTCATGCCGATGGGACGGTCGAACACCACCCGCTCGTTGGCGTAGTCCACCGCCTTGCGCAGGGCGGCGCGGCCCAGGCCCACGGCCTCCGCCGCGACCAGGATGCGTTCGGGATTGATGCCGTCCAGTAAATAGTAGAAGCCCTTGCCTTCCTCGCCGACCCGGTCCGCCTCGGGCACGGGCAGGTTGTCATAAAAGGTGGCGTTGGAATCCACCGCCTTGCGGCCCATTTTCTCGATCACCCGTGCCTCGCAATAATCCCGGTCGAAATCGGTATAAAACAGCGTTATGCCGTCCGTGGGCTTGGCGCCCTCGTCGCGCGCGGCGGTGCGGGCCAGCAGCAGGATCTTGTTGGCGGTCTGGGCGGTGGAGGTCCACATCTTGCGCCCGTTGACGATGTATTTCTCGCCATCCCACACCGCCTTGGTCTCGATCCGCGAGGTATCCAGGCCCGCGTTCGGTTCGGTGACGCCAAAGCAGGTCCGGTCCGTCCCCGCGATCAGGCGCGGCAACAGACGGTTTCTTTGTTCGTCCGTGCCATGCACGACCAGGGGGTGGGGGCCGAAGATATTGATATGCACGGCGGAACAGCCCGAGAAACCCGCCCCCGTTTGCGCGATGGTCTGCATCATCAGCGCCGCCTCGATCACGCCCAGACCGGAGCCGCCGTATTCCTCCGGCATGGCGATGCCCAGCCAGCCGCCGTCGGCAATGTCCTTGACGAAATCCTCCGGAAAGACGCCGTCCGTGTCACGGGCCAGCCAATAGGCGTCGTCATACTTCTCGCACAGCTTAGCGATGGTATCGCGCACCGCGATCTGTTCTTCGGTGAAGGAATAATCCATGTCTCCTCCGGCGGCCGCCGGCTCCTTGATATTGCCACATTTGACTTCCTTATAACGGATCGCACACTAGGCTTCATAGGGCCTAGATAAACTTGCCCTACGTGGTCCATAGGCTGAAGGGAAAGGAAACATCATGGCCAGATTTTACGTTCTATTGCTTCTTGCGCTGATTTCGATCTCCGGCACGGGCCAGGCCGAGGAATTTCCCCGCAATGAACAGCCCATGTACGGCAATGCCAAGCCGTCGCCCGAGGAACTTCGAACGAACAAGGCTGTCCTTGACATCTTGGGCCAAGCGAACCGGATGATGGTGTCGGAAAAAGCAGTCGATATTGGTTGGCGCGCCATTGCTGACAATGACCTGCCCAAGGCTATGCGACGGTTCAATCAGGGCTGGCTGCTGAACAAGGACAACGGCCGTGTTTATTGGGGTTTCGCGGTTGTATTGCAGATAAGGGACAACGATTTGGCGGGGTCCATCAACATGTTCGAGCGGGCCCGGAAACTATTGCCAAATGATCCCGCGCTCCTGCTTGATTTTGGCCGCATACTGGAAGGTGCCGGGCGGTACCAAGACGGAATAATGAAATTCAAGGCCGCCCTGGCCATAGACGAAAACATTTCACCCGCCTATTACGGGTTGGTGCGGGCCTATTTGGGTCTGAAAGACATTGAACGGGCGGCCCACTATGCCAAGTTTGGGAAAAAGTTCGGCATTCCCCTGTCGGATCAGGAAATCGAAGACCTGCAAATCGCCGCCAAACAGCATGGGAAGTAGGAGGTAAGATCATATGGTAGCAGAAGCACGGGAAGTCGGTCCCAATCGGTACCGCGAGGATTTTGGCCGCTATTACGAGGATTTCGTGATCGGCGACGTCTACGAACACCGACCGGGGCGGACCATA
>JAPYPT010000398.1 GCA_029937535.1 Alphaproteobacteria bacterium | reverse complement strand
GAACCACCCGCTCCCCCTCCCGGCCACCCCCTGGGACTATGATCGATGGGTGGCCGGGCGGGGGAGCGGGTGGCCCGGCGATTCAACGTTAGTTGAAAATGCTTTAGGCATTACCGGGTGGGCGTGCCAGTTGCGGTTGCTCGCCCACGTAGCGGGCCCGGGGGCGGATCAGCTCCGGGCGGGCGTATTGTTCCTGGGCATGGGCGATCCAGCCGGCGCAGCGGCCGATGGCGAAAATGCCCATGGGCGCGCCCGCGGGCAGCTTCAGGGCGCGCTGCAGCATCACCAGGGCGAAATCCACATTCGGCGGCAGACCTGTGTTGGCCGTGGCGGCCTCGGCCAGTTCCTCGGCCATGGTCAATTCCGGACTGCTGCCCAGGGTGGCGGCCAGCAGACGGCGCAGCATGTGGCCACGGGGGTCGCCGTCCGGATAAAGGATATGACCAAATCCGGGCAATCTCTCGCCCCGGCGCATGCGCGCGGCCACCGCCGCCCCTGGGCTGTCGGCGCCCGCCACTTCGTCGAACAGGGCGGCGACCCGCGCCGTCTGGCCGCCATGGCGCGGGCCTTGCAGGGCGGCCAAGCCGGCCATCACCGCGCCATAGGGGGTGGCGCGGGTCGAGGCGACACAGCGCACGGTAAAGGTGGAGGCATTCAGTTCATGGTCGGCGCACAGCACCAGGGCGGCGCGGATCAACCGGGCGCTAGGACCGTCACCGCCCCAATGGGCGCTCATCTGGGCATGAATTGGTTCGATGGAGGGCGCCTTGCCGATAAAACCGGCGGCCAGCAGGCGCAACAGATCGGCGCCCGTGCGGGCCACGCTGGCGGCTTGCAAATTATAGGCGCGAAGGTCGCTTTCCGCCGCCAGGGGCAACAGGGCCTGACAGCGGGCGATGCCGGTCAGGGGGGAGGCGAAAGCGCCAATATCAGGCGCCGGGTTGGCAAAGGGATCCTGCCCGCCGCATTGCCACAATAAGCCCGCGACGCTTTCCAGAGAGGAGGTGCGGGCCAGCTCCATCACATCCCGTCCCCGGTAATACAGCCCGCCATCGGCAATCAGGGTTATGGCGGAATCCAACACCGGCGTGCCGTGGGTCAGGGCCGTGGCGGCGATGGTTTCAAAGCTGGTATCGGCGGTCTTGCGGGCGCGGATGGCGCGCACATCATCGGCCCGGTAGAGGCGGCTGCGGCTGCCCTCCACCGGCTCCGAGCGGACCTGGCCACGGCTGACATAGGCGTACAACGTGGCCCGGGAGACGTTCAACTCCGCCGCCGCCTCCCGCGCCGTCAGATAGGGTTTCGGCATGATGGGCCTTACATTGATTGTATGAATCAATATTGACGATATAACCAACACTATCAGATACAGGCGCAACGGCAAGGGAAACCCCAGGAAATCCATTATGGAGACAGAGCAGATGAATATGACAAGCGAGGGGCTGGCAAGCGAAGGTCTGGATGGCGTCGTGGCGGCGGTGACGAATTTGAGCCAGGTGGACGGCCAGGCGGGGCGCTTGATCGTCCGGGGCCGCGATATCGAGGAATTGGCGGGGACATTCGATTTCGCCGATATGGCGGCGCTATTATGGGCCGGATTGGCGCCGCCATTCGCCGATGCCGCCGCCATCCGGCGGGACCTGGGTTCAGCCCGCCTGCGCGCCGCCGGGATGCTGCCGCAATTGCTGCCCGCCGCCCGTGGTTTATCTCCAATCGAGGGATTGCGCGCCGGCTTGTCTTTGTTTTCGGACCGGAACGGCGATCATGTCCTGCTCTGCGCCGCTGTTCCGGTCTTCACCGCCGCCCTGTGGCGTCAAGGCCAGGGCAAGCCGCCCATCGCGCCCAATGCGGATAATGGCCAGGGTGAGGATTTCCTGGCCATGCTAACCGAAGACCCGGTGGATGAAGGTGCGGCGCGGGCCTTGGAAACCTATCTGGTGACCGTCGCCGATCATGGTCTTAACGCCTCCACCTTCACCGCGCGGGTGGTCGCCTCGACCCAGGCGGGGATGGTCAGTGCGGTGGTGGCGGCGCTGTGCGCCCTGAAAGGCCCCTTGCATGGCGGGGCGCCGGGACCGGTGCTCGATATGCTGGACGAGATCGGCGATCTGGACGGCGTGCGGCCCTGGCTTGACCGTCAGTTCGCCGCGGGCGAACGCCTGATGGGGTTCGGCCACAGGGTCTACCGCACCCGCGATCCCCGGGCGGACGTCCTGAAGGGCGTCGTGGAAGGTCTGCGTGGAGGCGGCAACCGCATCGCGCTCGCAGAGGCGGTGGAGGCGGCCATCCTGGCCGAGCTGGCCGAACGTTATCCCGACAGGCGCCTGGACACCAATGTGGAGTTTTATACCGCCCTGGCCCTGGAAGCGGTGGGCCTGCCGCGTGAGTTGTTCACCCTGGCCTTCGCCATGGGACGGGTTCTGGGCTGGACCGCGCACATATTCGAACAGGAGCAATCGGGCCGGCTGATCCGCCCGGCCTCGCGCTATACCGGCCCCCTGCCCGAGGGCCGAATTCTGGCGACCGTCGCGGGCTAACGCGCATAAACACAAACAAGACAAACTTCCCCGTGCCGGGGTATGCTTAGACTATCTTAAGCAGGTCCGCGGGGAGGATTTGGTCATGAAGATCGGAAAGATCATCGGCATTATCGTTGTCGTAGTCGTGGTCATCATTGGCGGCGGCGCGGCATATCTGGCGACCATGGACGTGGACGAATACCGCCCGGAAATCGCCCGCGCCGCCCAGGACGCCACGGGCCGGGCCTTGAAGCTGGAGGGTCCGCTGTCCCTGTCGATCTCGTTGACGCCGACGGTCTCGGGCGAAGGCATCAGTTTGGCCAACGCGTCATGGGGCTCCCGCCCGCAAATGCTGACCCTGCGCCGGTTCGAGGTACAACTGCAACTGATGCCTCTGTTGTTCGGCGATATCCAGATAAACCGCCTGATCCTGGTGGAACCGGACATCCTACTGGAAACGGATGCCAAGGGCGTGGGCAACTGGCAGTTCGAAACCATGGCGGCAAAAGGCGAGACGACGGACGATGGCGGGGGTGATGGCGCCATACCTCATATTGGCCGGCTGTTGATCGAAAAGGGCCAGCTGACCTACCGCGACGGCGTCAGCGGCGAGACCACCAAGATCATGCTGACATCCATTGAAGCCGATGCCGCCTCACCGTCCGATCCCTTGAACCTCAAGGTGCAGGCCACCTTCAATGACATGGCGTTGAAATTGAATGGCAGTGTGGGGCCGTTGAAAAACGCCCTGTTGCCGGATGAAGCGCTACAAATCGATCTGGTCGCCGCCGGCCTGGGCCTGACCGCCAAAATCAAGGGATCCGCCAAGGCCGCAACGGGCGCTCTGGATGCCCGGATCGACATATCGGCCGCCGATCTTTCCGGCCTACGGGCCCTGGCGGGTGATGGGGTTCCGGCCAATGTGGCGCTCAAACTAAGCACC
>JAPYPT010000397.1 GCA_029937535.1 Alphaproteobacteria bacterium | reverse complement strand
CCGTTACCACGACCACGCGGCCACGCAGTGAGGCATCGTCGCGCAGATCGTTTTCCGGACCGTTAGGTGATGGCATTGGCCCGCTCCAAGGCGTCGAGCATATTATTGCGGCGCAGGAAGGCGACGGCCTGATCCTTATCCGCGATCATCGTTCGCAGATCGGCGATATGCTGCAGGCGTTGTGCTTCCTCAACCTGCTCCATGTTCTTTTTGTTTTGGATGGTCTGGTTTTGGATGAACTCGATGGTGATGTCCCGGCGCTGACGCTCATACAGATCCAGCAGGTCCATGCTGGCGCCGGCCTTCATGATCGCGACCAGTTTTGGACATAGATTGAAAACATCGTGCAGGCCGCCGTTCATGCCCATGCCGCCCAGGGGATTGTTCAAATGGGCCGCATCGCCGGCCAGCACTACATTGCCCCGCCGGTAGGTCTTGGCCACCCTTTGGTGCACCCGGTACAGCGTTATGTGGGTTGTCTCATAGGGCGTGTCCTTGGCAACAAGGCCCTGCAACAGCCCTTCGACACGGTCGGGCGCCAGTACATCTGCCTCCGCCTCGTCCGGGTCGGTGGGGAACAGCACCCGCCACAGGCCCGGTACAGCCAGGATGACGCAAAATTCCACCGGGTCGGAAATGTAGTTGACGTAGGACAGGTTTTCCAAATGCTCTTCAAAGGGGAAATCCGTCGTCACCACCAAAAAACGTTCGGGATAGGTGAAGCCTTCAAACTCGATATCCATGCTCTGCCGCACTTTGGAAGGACCGCCGTCGGCGCCGATCAAGAACCGCCCCTCCAGTGTTTCCAAACCGTCCGGGCCTTCGACACCGATGGCGACGCTTTTTTCACCTTGGGTGATTGTGGTCACCTGGGTCGAGAAACGAAATTCGGCGAGGCCGCTGGCCTCCAACATGGGTAGAATGGTGCGGGTCAGCTTGTATTGTTCGCATTGCAAACGATAGGGATGTCGGGTGTGTTCCGCCAGCATGCTCAGATCGAATTCCGCATAGGCGCCCGTGGCCCGGTCGCGGTATTGATAGGTTGGCGCAACAAGGCCCTGGGGCAGCAATTGTTCGGTCACGCCCAGATCTTCCAGCATATCCAGGGTGGGCGGATGAAAGGTGGAGCCGCGCAGATCCTCCGCCAGCTCCGGTTCCCGCTCCACCAGGACGACCGGAATGCCCTGTTGTACGAGGATCAACGCCGCCGTACAGCCCACCGGCCCGGCGCCAACGATAACAACGCGATCCTCATTCGACATAACTTGACCTGTAATTTACTGCTGATTGGGACCGCAGGTATACAACATTGGCAATAATGCGTAACATTCTCATTGACTTTAAAAAAACAAAACAAGATGGGGAGAAGAGAAATGAAACGGAAATTACTGAGCCTTGGGTTGGCGATTGCCATGTTCGGGGCCGTTCCAGCCGTGGCCGAAACCGTCGGCCTGGGCTCCACCGTGCGCGGCGGTACCAGCCAGATCGGCAAGGCCATCGCGGCGGCCATTTCCGGTAACTCCGGGATGCAGATGCGGCCTCAGGAAATGGCCAATACCGCTGATTACATGCCCCTGGCCAATGCCGGCATGACCCTGGACGACGTCAAGGCGGTGCCGGTGCCGAACTTCCCGCGCATGTGGAACAGCTTCAAGCAGGGCACGACGGATGCCACCATCGTTGTCGTCGGCTCCAAAACCAACCGGGAAATGGACGCCACCTTAAAGGGCGGCGTGCGCTTCATCTCGTTCGATCAAGGTAAATTGGGCGGCATGCAGAACTGGATGCCGGGGATGTATCTGACGGAGGTCAAGCCTTCGCCGAAACTGCCCGGCGTCGAGGGTCCCACCAATGTCATGACTTACGATTATACCTTCTTTGCCAGCACCGCCACAAAGGACGCAACGGTGTACGAAGCGGTCAAGACCCTGCACAAATCCGAAAAACAACTTCTGGCCACCGGCCCGTTCTGGCGCGGCTTCCATGGCGGCCGCATGGCCAACAAGGTGGACGTGCCCTTCCATCCCGGCGCCATCAAATTCTACAAGGAAATCGGCATCTGGAAGGAATAGGCCCGCAAGACCTTACAAGTGTCCCGGATAGGGCAATTGCGCCGGCTCGATGAAAAACTCGAGCCGGCCCTCGCCCTTGTTATCACGCTCCTCGTCGTATTCTGGTCCTCCGGCCTGCCGCCCGTCATCGGCATGCAACTCTATGCCGAGCAGGTATTGACGGCGGTCCTATCGTTTGCCGCCGCCATTTGTTTCCTGGGCACGAATGCCCGCGGCAAGCGCCGGGAGGTTGGTACGGCGCCCGGGCCCGACCGATTTCTGGCCTACGGGGCGGTCGCCTTCGGCTGCTTCATGACCTGGCGTTATCCCGTGCTTTCGGAAGAGATCTATTATCGCCCGGTGGAGGCCATGTGTGTTGCCGCCGCCGGACTGATTATCGTGCTCGAGGCCCTGCGCAGGGCCATCGGCTATAGCCTGCTGGTGGTGCTGGCCTTGGTTTGCCTGTATGCGCTGTTCTCGGATCAGTTTAGCGGGCCCTTGCAAGGCCGCGCCATCCCGCCTGGCCGGCTGTTGACCTTTCTAGTGCTGGATAGCGCGGCGATGGCGGGGGCGGCGCTGTATATCGGCGTCACCATCGTCTTGCCATTCATCCTATTGGCCCGGCTGTTGCTGGTGACGGGGGGATCGGCGTTCTTCTCCGATATCTCCTGCGCTCTCATGGGCCGCTCGCGCGGCGGCTCGGCCAAGATTGCCATTGTCGCCTCGGGTTTTTTCGGCTCAATCTCGGGCAGCGCCGTGTCCAACGTGGCCTCCACGGGGACCATCACCATTCCCCTGATGAAGGACGGCGGCTATCGGTCCACCACCGCCGCGGCGATAGAGGCGACGGCATCGACGGGCGGACAATTAATGCCGCCAATCATGGGCGCCGCCGCATTTTTGCTGGCGGAAACCCTGCAGGTGCCCTACCGCGAGGTCGTTATCGCCGCTTTGGTGCCGGCATTGTTATATTACCTCAGCCTGTTCTTCTTCGCCGATCTGGAAGCCGGGCGCCGCGGCATCGCGCCCGTTGATCCGGACAAAATTCCCGCCCTGGGCGGCACCTTGCGCCGGGGTTGGTATATCGTTGTGCCGTTCGCCGTATTGGTCTTCGCCCTGTTTCAATATAACCAACCGCCTGAGGCCGCGGCGCTTATTGCATTCGTCTCGTTAGCGGTGATATCCCTCTTCGTGACCTATCGGGGCGGCCGGGCCAGGTGGCGGGATTATCTCAACGCGTTCCTCGAAACCGGACGTTCGGCCATGGAAATTGCCCTGATCTGCGCCGTGGCCGGGATGATCATCGGCCTGTTCTCGCTCTCGGGCCTTAGTTTCGGCATGGGTTTTTTCCTGGTGCAACTGGGCAAGACGTCCGTGCTGTTGCTGCTCGGGATCATCGACGTCGGTCGCTATGCCTGGAAC
>JAPYPT010000073.1 GCA_029937535.1 Alphaproteobacteria bacterium | reverse complement strand
GATTGGGCCGGGAGATGGCCCTGGCCCTGCTTGAATGCGGCGCCCATGTGGCAATTACCTCCCAGGCCGGCGGCGAGAGCTTGGCGGCCATGGAGCGGGAGGCCAAGGCCTTGGGAATGGGAGAAATCCTGGCGCTGCAGGGGGATGTCGCCGACTGGTCCGACTGTCAACGGGTGGTGGCCGAGACCATGGCGCGGTTCGGCGCCGTGCATGTTTTGATCAACAACGCCGGGCGCGGCATGCGCCTGATCAGCGAAACCTTCAATACGGTATCGACCAAATTCTGGCAGGCCGATGTGGCAGCCTGGCAAGAGATCATCGACGTCAACGTCAACGGAACATTCCTGATGGCCAGGGCGGTGACGCCACACATGGTCGCCCAGGGCTTTGGCAAGATCATCAATATCTCCACTTCCGATATCACCATGACCCGGCAAGGCTATACGCCGTATGGGCCGTCGAAATCGGCAATTGAAGCCTGCAGCATAGCCTGGGCGGCGGAGTTGACGGACACGGGCGTCAGCGTAAATGTTCTTTTGCCCGGCGGCGCCACGGACACCGACCTCCTCCCCCCAGGCCCGGACAAAAAGGGCGCCGATGGTAAGCTGTTGCCCCCCGAAATCATGCGCCTGCCGGCCCTATGGCTCTGTTCCGATCAATCCAACGCCGTCTCCGGCCGCCGCATCATCGCCAGGCTCTGGGACCTCAACCTCGAACCAAGCGAAGCCGCCGCCGCCGCGCTGAATACTTGAACGCGCTCCACGAATGCACGGAGTTGGATCAAGTGGCACTCCGCGCCGGAATGGCATAGGCTCGCCGGCAACGGTCGTTCCGGCCGATGTAACAATACCGCCTACCAGGCCTTTTCAGGGGAAATCACATGACCGACGCGAAGAAATCCATTGCCCAATGTTTGCGCGACGGGGAGTTCGTTTTGGCGCCGGGGATCTTCGATATGATCTCGGCCCGCATGGCCGACAGCCTGGGCTTCAACGCCATCTACATGACCGGCTACGGTATCGCGGCGTCTTATCTGGGCCGGCCCGATGCGGGCTATGCCACCTATACCGATATGGTCGGCCGCGCCAGCCAGGTGGTGGAGCGGACCACGACGCCCCTGATCGCCGATGCGGACACCGGCTTTGGCGGGCCGTTGAATGTGCAGCACACCGTGCGCGGCTACGAGAGGGCGGGCGTGCAGGCGATCCAGATCGAGGATCAGCAGTTTCCGAAGAAATGCGGCCATACATTGGGCCGCCTGGTCATCCCCATCGAGGATATGGTGACCAAGATCAGGGTCGCCGTGGAGGCCCGGGAGAGCGAGGATTTCCTGATCATCGCCCGCACCGACAGCCGCACCACCCTGGGGCTGGACGAGGCCCTGCGCCGGGGCGAGGCTTATTCGAAGGCCGGCGCCGACGTGATCTTCATTGAGAGCCCCGAGACCGTGGACGAGATGAAGACGGTTTGCCGAAATTTCGACAAACCCTGCTTCGCCAACATGGTCGAGGGCGGGCGTACGCCCCTATTGTCGGCGGAGGAGCTCCAGGATATCGGGTTTTCCATCGCCATCTTCCCCGGCACCGGCTTTTTGGCCACGGCAAGGGCCCTAGCGGATGCCTACGGCGCCCTGAAAGCGGACGGCATCACCGACAAGGTCCGCGATCGCCTGTATCCGTTCGAGGACATGAACACCTTGATGGGTTTTGAAGAGGTCTGGGAATTCGACAAGACTTATGGCGATTGACCCCATGCACACGAAGAATGCTATCCTGGGTCAAATGTAAAAATAAAAGTCGGAGGAAACGGACATGCTGACAGGTGAACAATACCGCGCCACATTGGACGACGGACGGGCCACCTTTTTCGAAGGCGAACGGGTCGACGACATTCCCAGTCATCCGATCATGGGCGTGGCGGCGGATGTGGTCGCCGATTGCTATGACCGCTTTTATTCGCCCGGGCCCGACGCGCGCAGCCCCCTGATGGGCATTCCGAAATCGGCCGAGGAATTGAAGGATCGCATCCCCCTGCTGCACAGCGCCGATATGCTGGCGCATGTCACCTACAGCTCGATCATGACCCTGATCACCGCCGCCGGGCGGATGCCGGACATGCCCGTCTACAATGAACGCATCATGACCTATGTGGAAAAGATGCAGCAAAATGACCGGCGCATCACCCAATGCATCACCGATGCCAAGGGCGACCGCAGCCTGCCGCCGGGCAAACAGCCGGATCCGGATTCATATTGCCGGGTGATCGAACGGCGCGAGGATGGCGTGGTCATCCGCGGCGCCAAGCTGCATATCACCGGCGCCTCCCTGGGCCATGAATTGCTGACCATCCCCACCAAGGCCATGAAACCGGGCGAAGACGATTACGCCATCGCCTGTTGCGTCGCCGTCAATTCGCCGGGGGTGAAGATCGTCAATACCTCTTATGCGCCCCGGCACGCCGACGTGCGTGATTTCCCCATTTCCGCCACGGATCATTGCCCCGAAGGCTTTGTCATCTTCGACGATGTCTTCGTGCCCAACGAACGTATCTTCCTCGATGGCGAGATCAAATACGCGGCCACCTTCGCGCATTCTCTGGGTCTGTGGGAACGCCTGGGCAGCCTCTCGCACTTGGCGGACAGCGCCGATATTCTGGTCGGCTTCGCCCAGTTGATCGCCGAGGCGAACGGCCTGGAGCGGGTCGGCCATGTACGGGAAAAAATTTCGGACATGATCATTCACGCAACCCTGGTCCGGGCCTCCCTGGAAGCGGCCATCTTCAATTGCGACTTTGGTCCCGACGGCGCCGCCTTCCCGAACGAATTGTATATCAATGCCGGCAAATATCATGGCGCCGCCAACTACAGCCAGGTGGTCCGTCATCTGCACGATATCTCGGGCGGCTCCATCGTCACCGCGCCGTCCATCGCCGATCTGGAAAATAACGAGGTCGGCGCCCTGGTGCGTAAATATATGTCGGGAAGCAAAGGCGCGCCGGGCGAATACCGCATGAAATTGTTCCATGCCATCCGGGATGTCACGGCGGATGCCTATGGCGGCTGGCGCTTTGTCACCAATCTGCAAGCCGGCGGCGGCCTTTATGCCCAGCGCATCGTCACCCGGCGCCATTACGATCTGGAAGGCGCCAAGCGGGAGGCTTTGCATTCAGCCCATATCGAGGTGGAGGCAGCCGCCGAATAGGAGCATCCCAATGGTCGAAATCGCCATCACCGGCACCGGCATCGTCTCCGCCCTGGGCACGGACTGTACGGTATTCCACCGGCGCATGCAGGCGGGTGACACCGCCATCAAGGCCTCGCCCTGGGCGGGAGAGGTCGAGGGCCGGGATGCCTGGCAGGCGGTGGTGGAGGATTTCGATCCCGCCGATTGGATGGACCGGCGCATCGAGGAAGGCACGGATTTATTTGCCCAATTCACCCTGGCCGCCGCCGCGCAAGCGGTACGCCAGGCCGACATGGGCGAGATGGACCCCCTGCGCACCGCCGTGGTCAACGGCACCTCCATCGGCGGTGTGAGGGCGGTGATGAAAGCCCAATATGCCCTGGACAAAGACGGCCCGGGTGCGGTGCCGCGCAAGACACAGATCCAGATCTGGCCCAACATGGCGGCGGCGCAAGTGGCCATGCGGTACGGACTGCACGGCCCCTCCCTGACCGTGACCACGGCCTGCGCCTCGTCCCTGGACGCCATCGGCACGGCGGCACGGTTGCTTGAACGCGGCGATGCGGACGTGGCCATCGCGGGCGGCAGCGAGGGCGGGATTTCGTTGGCGGGGGGCGGGCGGGACGGTGATTTCGTGCCCGTGCTGTTTCACACCGCCAACGTTTACGGCATGGAGGCCCCCTCCCCCGATCCCAACCGGGCCATGCTGCCCTTCGATGTGAAACGCAGCGGCATTGTCGTCGGCGAAGGGGCGGCCATGGTGGTGCTGGAGCGGGCCGATCATGCCCGTGCCCGCGGCGCCAGTATCCTGGGCTATCTGCGCGGCTACGGCTCTCTCGCCGACGGCTTCCACCCCTCTTCGCCTGAACCAACGGGCATCTGGGAAGCCCGCGCCATGGAATTGGCCCTGGCCGATGCGGACATGGCGCCGGAAGACATCGATGCCCTGCTGGCGCATGCCACCGGCACGCCCAAGGGCGATACGGCGGAAATCCGCGCCATCAACAAGGTACACGGCGGGCGTGGCCTGGCGGTCAGCGGCATCAAGGGCCATATCGGCCATTCCGGCGCCGCTTCGGGCGCCATGGCGATGATTACCGGCCTCTTGGGCATGGACGAGGACCGCTTTAGCTATATCGCCAATACCGATGAACCGGACCCGGAGGCGGACTTTGAGATTGTCCACGGCCAGCCAAAGGACTTGCGCTACCGCACCCTGCAAGTGAACGCCTTCGGCTTTGGCGGGCAGAATGCCTCCGTGGTGCTGACCAGAGACTAGCCATGCGCCTTTCCATCGCGGAAAATGTCGCCGCCCGCGCCCTGGCGCACCCGGACCGCATGGCTATTGAGGTCTTGGGCGGCGGCGCGACCTTTACCTACGGGCAGGCCTGGCGTCGGGTAACGGCGCTGGCGGAAGCCCTTTGCGCCACCGCGACGGGCCGGCATGGCCGCATGGCGGCGCTGCTGCTGCCCAACGAAGCGGACGCGGTGCTGGCTTACCTGGCCTGCCAGATGGCAGGCGTGGCGGCGGTGCCCATCTCGACCCGCCTGGCGGAACCCGAAATCAGGTTCGTGGTGGAGGACGCGGATGCGAAATTGATCCTCGCGGGCGGCGAGTTTGCCGACGTCGCCACCGAAATCGCCAGTGGTCTGGGCATCCAGGCCGTCAGGGTGGAGGACATCGAAACACCAAACAGTGTGGACCGCCCCATATTGGGCGAGGGCGGGCGCGGGGCGGAGCCTTGTGTCGTCGGCTACACCTCCGGCACCACGGGCTTTCCCAAGGGCGCGCTGTATTCCAACGATCATTATCTGACCGCGCTGATGCGCTGGGGCTGGGAATTCGGCCTGACGGCGGATCAGGTGATGCTGGTGCCGGGACCTCTGTTCCACCTCTCCTATGCCGGGCTGTCCATGGCGGCGCTGTGCATCGGCGCCCGGGTCCGCATCATGCCCGAGTTCCGGGCCGAACTGGCCCTGTCCGAACTGCGCGATCATTGCAGCTTCGCCTTTCTGGTCCCCTCCATGACCACGATGATCGAGGAGGAATGGCGCCGCCAGGACCGACCCGCCATTGACGCCTTCCGCTTCATGATCTCATCCGGCGCGCCGGGCCCGTTGTCCATGACCCGCACGGCCATGGAGATGTTTCCCAATGCCCGGATCTCGGAAGCCTATGGCTGGACCGAGGGCGGCTGGGTCACCTTCGAGGTCAAGGAGAGGGCAACCCTGCTGGCCCATTCGGTGGGCTGGCCCACCTTCGGCAACGAAGTGGCGGTGTTCGACGAAGCAGGCGAGCCTTGCGGGTTGGGCGAGGCGGGCGAAGTGGGCGTAAAAAGCCTGACCCATTTTGACGGCTATTTGGGCCAGCCGGAAGCCACGGAAGCCGCCTGGCACCGCGGCTACGTGATGTCCGGCGACATCGGCATCTGGCAACCCGACGGCCGGCTGTGTATCGTCGACCGCAAGAAGGACATGATCATCTCGGGCGGCGAGAACATCTACACGGCCGAGGTGGAACGCATCGTCCACGAACATCCATGCGTGTTGGAGGCCGCCGTGGTCGGCCTGCCTGACGAACGCTGGGGCGAATTGGTTACCGCCCTGGTGGTGCCGCGGGCGGGCATGGCCATCGACAGCGGTGAACTGGAAGCTTTCTGCCGGGAACGCCTGGCCGGTTTCAAGGTCCCCCGCCGTGTGGAGGTGGTGAGCGAGCTACCCCGCAATGCCATGGGCAAGGTGCAGAAATTCAGGATTATCGAACGGCTAAGCGGGCCGGGGCAGGATCCATAGTTTCATGGCTTCGTCCTTGCCGCGCAGGGTTTCCTCGCCATGCCGGACAAAATCGGCCAGCAGATCCTCACTGCCCTCCGCCTTGACGGCCTCGACCAGATCATCGCTGATCACCACTTGTGCCTCCAGGGGCCGGGCCAGATGTTCCAGGCGGGCGGCGCTATTGACGGTGTCGCCAAGGGTGGCGAATTCCAGGCGTTGTTCATTGCCGATGTTGCCGATCAGCACCGGGCCGAAATGCACACCAATGGCGATGGAAATTTCCGGTTTGCCGTTGCCGGCCCTAAGCTTGTTCAAATCCGCGATGGATCGTTGCATGCAGAGGGCGCAGCGGATGGCGTTGGAGGCGTCCTCGTCACCACTTTCCGGCGCCCCGAAATTCGCCATCAGGCCATCGCCCAGGTATTTATCAACGGAGCCGTTGGCGGCGAAGACCGCGCCGCCCATGCGATTGTAAAAGTCCCGCAGCAGGGAAAATGTCGGTTCCGCGCCCAGTTTTTCCGATAGCGCCGTGGAGCCGATGATATCAACGAACAGCACGGCGGCCCGGCATTCCCGGGCGGCGGCGAAGGGATCGGACATGCTGGCCAGCTCGTCGACCATGTCGGGCGAAAAGTACCGCGCCAGATTGGCCTTGGCGGTTTCCGCCGCCAGGCGCTGTGCCATGGCCTCGCGCAACACCGCCAGATCGTCCAGGGTTTTGTTAATGGTGACCTCGAGATCGTTCAGGTCGATGGGCTTGGTGATGAAATCAAAGGCGCCCGCATTCATCGCCGTGCGGATATTGCCCATATCGCCATAAGCCGAGACGATCACCGCGCGCAAATTAAGATCTTTTTCACCCAAACGGTTCAGCAGGGTCAGCCCGTCCATGCGCGGCATATTGATATCGCTCAAGACCACGTCGATTTCGGGATGGGCATCGACCAGTTCCAGGGCTTCGACCCCGTCCATGGCAAAGAGGAACAAGAACTCCCCCTTGCGAATTTGGCGGCGAAACTTCTGGGTCACCAGAGTTTGCAGATCCGGTTCATCGTCTACAACGAGAATGGTCGGTGCCATTGTTGGCTTTCCATAAAACTACGTTTGGTCACAATTGTGGGCGCTGTCATCACCCGGCCCGGGGCAGTACGATTCGAAACTCCGTATATTCACCATCAAGGCTATCAACGTCAAATTGCCCGCCGTGCTGCTTGACCACGATATCGTGAGAAATGGAGAGGCCAAGGCCGGTACCCTGCCCCGGCGGCTTGGTGGTGAAGAACGGCGTGAAAATCTTGTCCGCGACGGATTTCGGCATGCCGGTGCCATTGTCGCGGATGATGATTTCCACCTGATCGCCTAAATTCCTGGTGCTCAGTTTCAAGGTTGGTTGGTATCCGGCCTCGCCCTTGCCGTCCCGTTGATGAGTGGCATCCAGGCCATTGCCGATGACATTTAGAAAAACTCTCGTCAGATCCTGTGGTATGGCCTCGATGTCTCCAGCGGCATCGTCGAGGTCTTTTTCGAGCGTGACATTAAAACCCTGAACTTCGGCCCTTGCTCCGTGATAGGCCAGGTTCAATGCCTCGCCGGCCAGCTCGTTGATTGAGACCGTACGCTGCTCTCCCGGACCCTCGCGGGAATGCAACAGCATGCTTTGCACGATGCTGTCGGCCCGCTTGCCGTGTTCGTCAATCTTGATGAGATTATCGTGCAAGGTAACGATGATATCCTCGGCGTCGTCGCGGTCGTCTTCGTCCAGACCGGCCAGCAAGGGTTCGACCAGTTCCTTCAACTCTTCCAGCAGGCCGGCCGAGAGTTGCGAAAAATTATTGACGAAATTCAGCGGGTTCTTGATCTCGTGCGCGATGCCGGCGGTCAACTGCCCCAACATGGCCAGTTTATCGGCTTCGACCAGCCGCTGCTGGGCCCCTTCCAAAGCTTCCATCATTTTCATGCGCTCGGTGATATCACCCGTCGAACCCACCACCCGCAACAACTTGCCGTCATCGTCGCGAACCGCCGTACCATGAGTGGAGGCCCAATGCACCTCGTCATCGGCGCCCATGAAACGGTATTCAACGCCGAAATGATCGTCTTCGCCCTTCAGCAATCTCACAAAACACCGGTTATAGGCTGCAATGTCGTCCGGCACGATACGGTCCTGCCAGTCCTTCGCCGTATTCAGCTGCTCCCGGTCCAAATTCAAGGACTTGTACATGCCGTCTGAAAAATACACGTCATCGGTCACCGCATCCCAGTCGAAAACCCATTCGCCCACGGCATCCAGGGCTAGAATATGCCGCTCTTCACTTTCCAGAAGGGCCTCTTCGGCGCGTTTTTGCGGTGTGACATCGGTGATCGCGCCGACCAGACGAATGGCCCTGCCGGACTCATCCCGCACGGCGATGGCGTTATCTTGCACCCAGCGGATAGCACCGTCATGGGCGGTGATCCGATAGGCGACTTCCTGGCGCCCCACACCCCCCTTGAAATGTTCCACCATGGCATCCCGGTAGGCATTTTGGTCTTCCGGGTGGATGCGGGCCACCCATTCCTTGGAACGCAATTGCCTTTCCTCGAACCCGAATATCTCGTTCAGGCGGGGCGAAACATAAAGAATATCCTCGGCGACGTCCCAATCATATAACCCTTCAGTCGATGCTTCGGTGACCAGGGCATGACGGGTTTCACTTTCCCGCAACCGTTCCTCGGCCTGACGCAAATCAGTGATGTCGGTATAACTGGTCAACATCCCGCCGCCAGGAACCGGTCTGACATGAATGCGCAGTATGCGCCCCGACCGGGTCGCCTGATCCAGTTGGATGGCTTCGGCGGCGCCGAAGGTCGCCAAGCGTCGCTCGACCTCGGGCATCGGGTCTTCGCCATAGTCACCACGGTCCGCGCTAAAATCCAGCATCGCCCGAAATGACGCGCCCGGCCGGCAAAGCTCGGGCGGAAAATCCCGCAGTTCCGCGAAACGGTGATTGCACGAAACCATATTTTGACCACCATCATACAGTGCGTAGCCGCTATCGAGTTGGTTCAAGCCAGCCAGTATGAAATCCAGATTCGCAGTGTCTACATCGCTCATCCCCATGCCCCCGCTTCGTTCAGGTAATAGGCAGCATGACGTGTTCCCGATAGGCCGGCCGTTCGGTCAGGCGTTCGTACCAGGCACGCAGGTTCGGGTAATCAGGATGCTCCACATCCAAGCCGTACCAACGGTAAGTCATGGCGCCCACGGGCATGTCGGCAAGACTCAAGCCATCGCCAGCCAAGTAATCACGGCCCTGCAAATGCTTGTCCACGACGGCCAACAGCGATGCGGTTTGCGCCGACGAAGCCTGAATGGCGGCCAGGTCCCGGTCAGCCTCGGGCGTGCGGATCAAACCCCAAAAGGCCGGCGTTATGGCCGGTTGCAGAAAGCCGAGTTTCCAGTCCATCCACTTGTCCACGTCGCCGCAGGCCCGCGGCTCGCTGGGGTAAAGATCGCTATCGTGCCGCCGGGCCAGGTAGCGGATGATGGCATTGCTCTCCCACAGAATATAGCCGTCATCGTCCAGCATCGGCACCCGACCCATGGGGTTCAGCGCCAGATACCAGTCTTCATCATTCCTGCCGAAGGCGCCGCCCACGTCCTCCCGTTCGTATTCAAGGCCCAGTTCGCCGATGATCCACATGACCTTTTGCACATTGACCGAACTGGTGCGGCCATAAACTTTCAACATATTTTTGTCCCTATCTATCAGTGAACTTCGGTTCCCGTTTTTCCAGGAATGAGGTTACCGCCTCCCGGTGATCGTTGCCATGCTGGAAGGTCAGCCATTCGTAGGCAAGGGATGTATCCATGATCGAATGGGCCAATTGTTTCAAGCCGATATTGGCCGAAACCTTGGTCCAGCGGATCGCCGCCGTGGGGCCGTCCGCCAGGCGTTGGGCAAAGGCTTGGGCCTTGGCCAGGGTTTCCTCCGGCTCGGTTACATGATTGACCAGGCCCATGCGCTCGGCGGTGACCGCGTCAACGGGGTCGCCGGTCATGAGGTATTCCTTGGCCTTGGCATAGCCGATCAATTGCGGCCAGATCACGCAGCCGCCATCGCCCGCCACCACGCCGATTTTCACGTGCGGATCGCCAATCTTGGCCTTGGACGACATGAAGATGGTATCGCACATCAGGGCGATGGTGGCGCCCAGCCCCATGGCATGGCCGTTGACGGCGGATATAATCGGCTTTTCCAAATCCAGCAGGGAAAACACGATCCGCTTGGCATCCACCAGGCGCAGCATGGGCTCGTCCGAGCCGTCCGCTATGCGTTTCATCATGGCCAGATCGCCGCCGGCGGAAAAGGCCCGCCCGGCGCCGGTCAGAACAATGACATCCGCCTCGTCATCCAGTTGTGCGTCATAAAAGATCGTGCCCAATTCGTCGTGCATGTCCTTGTTGACGGCGTTGAGGTCATCGGGTCGGTTCATGGTCAAGGTCAGCACACGGCCCTGTCGGCTGGCCAGGAAGCAGGTATATTTGTCGTAGTTCATCAAAATTCCTCCATTTACCAATGCTGTCCAATGGTTACATTCAGGCGGCACGCTGGCAACGACACAGGTCAATTCAGGTTCATGCAAGCAACACCAATACCGGCACGGGCCTGGCGCCTGTCCTTCTTCTTTGGCGCGGTGTTCGCCGTGGTCGGGGTGGTGGCGCCGTTCTGGCCGGTATTTCTATCGGCCCGCGGGTTGACCGCGCCCGAGATCGGCCTGCTGCTGTCGGCGGGTCTGTGGCTGCGGGTCATCCTCAATCCCCTCATTGCCCAATGGGCGGACCGCCGGGGCGAGCGCCGGCGGCCGCTGTTGATCCTATCGGCGGCGGCCATGGGGGGCTTCCTCTGTTTTCTGTTCGCGGAAGGCTTTTGGGGGTTGATGGCGGTCAATCTGATTGCATCCGTGGCATTTTCATCGATCATTCCCCTGGGCGAGACCGTGGTGCTGGCCACGGTCTACCGCCTGGGCCTTGATTATGGCCGGCTGCGCATCTGGGGCTCCCTGACCTTCATCGCGACTTCGTTTGCCGGTGGCCCGATGTTGGCGGCGTTCGGCTCCTGGTCGGTATTGTGGGCCATACTGGGACTGATGTTCGGGGTGTTGTTGGCCTGCGCGCTGCTGCCCGAACACACGCCCGAGCAACCTCAGGCGCCTAAGAAATCGGGCGCGGTATGGGCGCTTCTACGCCAGCCGGTGTTTCTGCTGTTCCTTGTCGCCGGCGGCTTGGGGAATGCCAGCCATGCGGTCTTGTATGGTTTTGCCACCCTGCATTGGCGCAGTGTCGGCTATTCAGACGTCCTGATCGGTCTGTTGTGGGCCGAGGGCGTGGTGGCGGAGATTATCCTGTTCTGGCTGGGCAACCGGCTGCTCTCCCGCTTCGGCGCCGCCAACCTGCTGGCCCTGGGCGCGGCCGCCGGCGTCGTCAGATGGACCGCGATGGGCCTATCGGATGCGTTGTGGCTTGCCCTGCTGACCCAAGGCCTGCACGCCTTCACCTTTGGCGCGGCGCATCTGGGCGCCATGCATTTCATCGCCCTCGCGGCGCCCGAAGAAATGTCGGCCACGGCGCAAAGCCTGCATGGCGCCGTCGGCGCGGGCATCGCGGTCGGTCTGGTTATGGCAGTAGCCGGGGTATTGTACGAGGCCTTTGCCAATGGCGCGTTTTATTTCATGGCCGGGATCGCCGCCGCCGCCATGTTTGCCGCCCTGCTGTTGGCCAGAAACTGGGATGGCGGCCGTATGAACTTGTCATAGGGCAGCCATTCGCGTCATAACGGGTGCATGGCAAAGAGGATTTTCATCACCGGTTTCTGGCACGAAACCAACACCTTCGCACAATCGCCAACCGGCATGGATGATTTCCATGCCTATCAGTATGCCGAGGGCGATGCTCTATTCGCGGCCTTCGCCGATACCAATACGGAAATCGGCGGCGTCATGAACGCGGCGTTGGAGCTGGACCTGAACCTGGTCCCCGGCCTGTTCGCGGGCGCCGTGCCGTCCGGCATGATCACCGCCGAAGCCTACGAATTCATACGCGCGCGGACCGCCGAGCTGCTGGAAGCGGCCGGAGAGGTTGACGGCGTGCTGGTGCATTTGCATGGCGCCGCGGTGGCCGAGGGCGCGGCCGAAGCGGATGCGGATTTTCTGGCCGCCATCCGCCAGAAGCTGCCCCTGACGCCCATCGTCGCCACCTTCGATCTGCACGCCAACCTGTCCGAGGGATTGCTAGCCGGCGCCGACGCGCTGGTGGGATATAACACCTACCCTCATAACGACATGGGCGCGCGCGGGCGGGAGGCGGCCCACATTCTCCATCGTATGCTGTGGAGCGCCAAGCGCCCGAAAAAGGTCTTTCGAAAACTACCCTTTGCCCCACCACCCCAAGTCCAGGGCACCAATGCGGACCCCGTGGCCGGCATCATGGCCAGGCTGGCGGAGGCGAAGGATTGGGGCGGTATATGGGCGGCCTCCATCGCCTGGGGCTTTCCCTACGCGGATGTGGAGCACCTGGGCGTGGGCATCCTGGTTCAGGGCGATGATTTCCAACATTGCAGCCGCATAGCCGACGATCTGGCCCTGACCATCTGGCGTCAGCGCGGCGATTTCGACGCCGGTCTGATCGATGCGGAGGACGCCGTGCGAACGGCCATCGAGGCGCCGAGTGGCCCCATTATCCTGGTCGACGTTGCCGATAACGCGGGCGGCGGCAGCCCCGGCGACGGCACCACCATTTTAGCCGAATTGCTGGACCAGTCAGCCAGTGGGGCGGTCATCGTGCTGTGCGACCCGGGCGCCGTCCGGACAGCCAAGGCCCTGGGCCCCGGCGCCCTATTCAGCGGCAGTGTGGGCGGCAAGTCGGATGACCTGCATGGCCCGCCGGTGCCCCTGGTGGGAGAAATCGTCTTTCAACAGCCTGTCCAATATCAGCGCCGGGGCGATTATATGACCGGGCAAATGATCGATCTGGGCGAGGTCGCGGTGGTCCGGGCGGGCGGCGTTACGGTCATGCTCACCCAATATAAGGCAATGCCCTTTGATGCCGATCACCTTGCCGCCGCCGGTATCGCGGCCGAGGCGCAGCAAATCATCGTGGTCAAGTCCGCCATCGCCTGGCAGGCTCATTTCCGCGCCTTCGCCAAGGGAGAGATCTATGTTGATACCCCCGGCGTCTGTGCCTCGAACCTGAAACGCTTCACCTACGGCAAACTTTCCCGCGATATCTTTCCCATCGCCGACGATGGCGTCTGGCCGGCCAAATAATTCAAGCCCGGCGCGGTGGGCGGGATGGGTGGATTTGCCTCACACCCATCGCTATGATTGAACGGTTGGAATACATTTGTGGCATTGACGCACATGGGGAAAGCGGTGGCTTCCGAGCAGGTAACTCGTAGACTTTCGGCGGTATTGGCGGCGGATGTTGTCGAATACAGCCGGCTTATGGCGGCGGACGAGGGCGCGACACTGGCCGCCCTAAAGCGTCACCGCGAAGAATTGTTCGATCCCAAGATCACCGCCTATCGCGGACGCATTGTTAAACTGATGGGGGATGGAATTCTTGCCGAATTTCCCTCCGTGGTCGATGCCGTTCAATGCGCCATCGAAATCCAGCAGGGCATGGCGGACCACAACGCCAATATTGACGGGGACAGCCGCTTGGTCTTCCGCATCGGCATCAATCTGGGCGATATTATTGTCGAGGGCGATGATATTTATGGTGATGGCGTCAATATCGCCGCCCGTCTGGAAGGCCTGGCCGAGCCGGGGGGCATCTGTGTTTCGCGCTCGGCCCGGGACCAGGTACGTGACAAAGTTCCGATCAGGTTCGAAGACCTTGGCGAACAACAAGTGAAGAACATGCCCCGGCCCGTCCGGGCGTTTCACGTACATTTTGAGTTTACGGACACCGGCGAAGCACCCGCGGCGCACGGGGCGGTTCCGGCCGCGCCCATCTCGGAGAAGCCGTCGATCGCCATTCTGCCGTTCACCAATATGAGCCAGGATCCCGAACAGGAATATTTCTCCGACGGCATCACCGAGGACATTATCACCGGGCTGTCAAAGAACCGCTCGTTCTTCGTCATTTCCCGTGGCACGTCGTTCAAATACAAGGGCACGGCGGTGGACGTTTCCCAAATCGCCGATGAGCTTGCCGTGCGTTACGTGCTGGAAGGCAGCGTCCGCAAGGCGGGCAACCGTGTCAGGATCAGCGCCCAATTGAGCGACGCACCGGTCAGCCACCAGGTCTGGGCCGAGCGGTACGACCGGGACCTGGAAGATATATTCAGTGTCCAGGATGAAATAACCCAAAACATTATCGGCGCGATCGCACCGGGGATTATGTCGGCGGAAATGCAACGCGCCCAGCGCAAGGATGCCGGCCACCTTGAAGTCTGGGACCTAATCATGCGGGCGCATTGGCACATCCGGCAATTCAACAAGGACGACACCATCAAAGCCCAGGGATTTCTCCGCGATGCCCTGGCTTTGGATGCCAGCAATGCCATGGCGCTCTGCGACCTTGCCTTCGCCTCTCATTTCGAAGCCCTCTTTGGCTGGACCGACGACCCGGCCGGCTGTTTCGAATTTTTCGGCGAAGTGGCCCGCAAGGCAGTCACCGCGGACGACCAATACGCCATGTCCCATACGGCGTTCGCCATCTTCGAACTTTTTTCAAATCGCCACGATGACGCGGTGCGGCGGTTGCATATAGCCTGCGAATTGGATCCCAATCTGGTCTTCGCGCGGGGCTATTTAGGCGTGACCCATGCTTTTGCCGGCGATCACGACGCCGCCATGCAGCACTTCGAGCAGGCCATTCAGATGAGCCCTCGGGATCCGTTGCTGGTGATCTGGCATATTGCCATGGGTTGGGCGGCGGCGGCGGCGGGGCAATTTGACCAGGCGGCAAAATTCGCCAAACAAGCAATCGAGGACAACCCTGAATTCACTGACAATTACAGTGTGCTGGCGGCCAGCCATGGTCATCTGGGACAAACGGACGAGGCGGAGGCAGCGCTCGTGCAGTTGTTAAAGCGAATGCCCGGTCTGACGGCAAGCGACGAACGTTTGACGCGTCCGTTCAAGCGGGACGCCGACCGGCAGCGGTTTCTAGAAGGTCTCGTCAAGGCCGGCTTGCCGGAGGGATAACATTGTCAAACCGGAACAATACGGTTTTGCCCTGATCAGATCACCGAATTCAGACAATCGTTGATGACGGCGGGATTTGCGGTCACACTCCCTGCCCGTGCACTTTAGACCCCAGTATTGAAGGAAAGACCGAACACCATGAAGATGGCCCGATTGAAGCCACCCGCCGCATTGAACATGCCGATCGGCGAGGCGATGTTCAGCCAACGCGCGATCCGCCGCCTGGACCCTGACCGCGCCATTAGCGATGGGGATTTGAAGTTGGTGCTGGATGCCGCGTCCAAGGCCCCCAATGGCGGCAACGTCCAGCCGGCGCGCTTTTTGGTCATTCGCGACCGCCAGCGCATTGCCGAATTTGGCGAGCTCTATTACGAGGCCTGGTGGGCCAAGCGCAAGGATGCCTACGGATGGGAGCCGGGACACGATATTCCGGCGGAGTCCCCTTACCGGATGGCCTCGCTGATGGCGGATGAATTGCGCCATGCCCCGGTCGTCATCCTATCCTTTGGGGTTCCCGGCGGGTTTGCCGGTTCGGTTTTCCCCGGCGTCCAGAACCTGCTGCTCTCGGCCCGGGCCCTTGGTATTGGTTCGGTGTTAACCACCCTGCACCCAAGTGTGATGGACCGCGTGAACGGGATGTTCGGCGTGCCGTCGGATGTGGATTTCTACTGTTGCATCCCGCTGGGCTATCCACGGGGTAATTTCGGCCCCACGTCGCGCTTTGAGACGGCGGATACCACCCATTGGGATCAATGGGACGCCCGCCCGCCCTGGGCCGAGTGAAGGAGATTAATCGATGCGCGCGGTAGGAATAATCAATCACGGCGGCCCGGAAGCCCTGGAAGTCGTCGATCTTCCGGAGGTCAACGCCGGACCTGGTCAGGTACGCATCCGGGTGCATGCGGCCGCCGTGAACCCGACGGACACCATGGCCCGGAACGGCTCGCGCGCCGAGCAGCAAAAGCTTGACCCGCCGCCCTATGTGCCGGGAATGGATGCGGCCGGGATCGTCGATCAGGTGGGTAACGGTGTCTCGACCGGCGTTCAAGTCGGCGACTCCGTCATGGCCATGGTGGTCCCGAAAGCCAGCCACGGCGCCTACCGGGAACAGATCGTGCTGGAGGCCCGGGCGGTGGTCCCTGCACCCGCGGGCACCACGCATGTCCAGGCCTGCACCCTGCCCATGAACGGGCTGACGGCCCGCCTGTCGCTTGACCTGCTGGGACTGTCGTCGGGGCAGACACTCGCCGTGACCGGGGCGGCGGGCGCCTACGGCGGCTACGTCATACAGCTCGCCAAGACGGAAGGCTTGACCGTCATCGCCGATGCCTCCGAGAGCGATCGCGAGCTTGTCAAATCCCTCGGCGCCGATATCGTCGTGCCCCGGGGCGATGACGTCGCCGCGCGGTTCCGGGAGCATTTCCCCGACGGCGTCGATGGCCTGGCCGACGGCGCCGTTCAGAACGAGCTGGTTATTCAGGCGGTCCGCGACGGTGGCGCTTTTACCGCCGTGCGCGGTTTCAAGGGCGACGGGCAGCGCGGCATCACCTTCACCCCCACCTGGGTGACCAGTTACGACGGCGAATTCGAAAAACTTGACCGCCTGCGGGAACTCGCCGACGCCGGCGCGATCACACTCCGCGTGGCTGCGACATACCCGCCGGAACAGGCCGGTGAAGCGCACCGGCGGCTGGAGGCCGGCGGCACGCGGGGACGCCTTGTCATCGAGTTCTAGCTGGACCTAATTCTGTCAAATAGAGGGATTTGCAATGCTGAAAATACACAGAGCCGAAGACCGGGCCACGAAAAGGGCCGCCGCCGACATGTTCACGGGCGATGTGTTCCAGGACGAGGTACTGGTGGGCGCCGCGCCGTCGCGGATGCGGGCCACCAACGTCACCTTCAATCCTGGCGCGCGCACGGCCTGGCACCAGCATCCCGTCGGCCAGACCCTGTGGGCGGTCTCGGGCGTCGGCCGGGTCCAGGTTGAAGGCGGACCGGTGGAGGAGCTCCGCCCCGGCGACACCGCGATCATCCCGCCCAACGCGCGCCATTGGCACGGCGCCGCACCGGACCGGATTTTCACTCACCTGGCCATGTCCGAGACCGGCGAGGACGGCGGCGGCACCAAATGGTTCGAAAAGGTCTCCGACGCCGACTACACAAGCTAACGATGCTCCGCGGCAACGGCGCCGGTGTGATGTTATCCATCTTGATTGGTTGCCGCCACGAAAGCTCGGTATTGGAAGAACACCGGACGTCGCGGTCCGCTGCCTGAACCATCGAAGAGTGCCAACAAGGGACATGGCACTCACCTAGATTTTTGTCTGTGTTCGGTTACAATAAACTCTTTCCAAAATCTTTTGAGGAGCAGCGTCATTGACAGCCAATCCGAAACCAGTTGACATCCATGTTGGATCTCGGGTCCGTCCCTGTGGCAAGCCCTGGGAAACATATGTAATCTGTTCAAGCCGGAGGAATGTTGGAACTACTTCAGGGCAAGCGAATATGCGTCCGATTAAACGCACGAGGCTCTAGACGAAATAGCGGCGCAACATAAGCCAGAGCGTGTAAAATCCCCACTTGAATGTTGGTCCCACCCCGAATGCCTGCCGCGCGTAAAATGCCGCGTCTTGATAACGGCGCTGAGTGGCAAGCTCTTCCGCTATCTTCTTTTGACTATAGGCAATGTGCTTTTTGCAAAACTCTTTGATCCCTGAATTTTCGCAAGACAGCGTAATTTTATGAAGAGAATACAGTTGATATAAAATTTTCTCCAAAGAAGAAACTGAAGTAGAGACGTTCTTGTTCTTGGTTTGGTCGGGAACGTTATGATGAGAAACGAATGTCGGGTCGAACTTGATGTTGTTCGCACGATCAATTATCCGCAAATAGAGATCACGATCAGGTTCGTAACGAAGGCTCTCATCCATTCCACCAACAGCATCATAGATTTCGCGGCGGACGATCATGTTGTTGAGATGCGAGAAGCCCTCCGTGGCAAGCAAATCGCCTATAGTGACCGAATATACGCCATCGGCATCGGGTTTTTGTCCCGACTTTTGTAATATTTCGCCTAAGTCGCCAAGCCAGATTGATCGCGACTGCCTTCCATCAATGTATAAGGCGACCTGATTGGAGAAATAGATGTCAACTTCATGCGCCGCCCCCTCAATCACACGTTTGGCGCGTGCCAGATAGGTCCCGTCAATCCATAGATCATCGTCATCAAGGGTACATATGTAACGCCCGGCTGATTGCGAGACCGCCTGATTACGGGCGAATGGGTGACCGTGACCCCTGACCCGTCGATGCAGGTGAATCCAATCGACGCGCTCACTGTGTCTGTCCTTGAGGAGGTCCAATTGCGCACGAGCTGTTGGGTGCGAGCCGTCATCAATTACGATAATCTCAATATCCGCACAGGTTTGTGACATGACGGAGTCCAGCGCTACGTCAAAGATATCTGGCCGATCACGCGTTGGAATTATCACCGAAAAAAATGGTTTCGAGCCGTTGTCGATGGGGCGATCCGAATGCTCTGTGGATACCATCGGGACTTACGGCTTCGCCGATTTATGGATGTGCGCATCAGTATAAATATGTTCGGCTTCCACTATGCCGCAAAAATTCAATATGTCGGTTTGATGTTCCTGCAAATTTAGTTTGTCCGTTGGAAAGATACGAAAAATATCGCCGATCTCGGCACTGATTTCCTCCGCTTCCTCATAATAATAATCCCAATACTGGCCGATTGCTTCCTCCTTGGTAGGTCCAGGGAACTTCGGATAGCACTTGTCCCAGACTGGATCGACCGCCCATTCGGTGCCGTCGTGCTCCATCCACGGATTACGGGCGTTGTGATAGGGCTCCCGTGTTATCCAAGTGGCGAGACGATCCGCGAGACGTTTCGAGCGCCAGCGAGCCGCAACCATCTGACCATTAGTACTGAGGCTATTGCGAATATTTGTACAAGCACTATCAAAATATTCGAGATCCATATTACATTGCGGCTACCATCAAATAATAGCTGCGTGACCCACGGAAGTGATCCTGAAGGCAAAACACCTCGTTTTAGGGCGCCTAGTATTAAATTATGGGTTGAATTTTCCAGCGCCCAGGACCAAGGTTGGGGGCCTAGATAAAATTTCGCTACCCCCGACCAAAAGTAGTTACCTAAATGAAACCCAATCGCCATAAAAGCCACACATACGGCAAGTAATGGCAAATCAATGTAGCGCAAAATTCGAGCCAATGAGCCCACTTTACCTTGCTTAGTCAAAGCGCTGATCAATGTAATGCCACATGCGCTCATAGCTAAGAACTGTGCCATCTCCATCATATAAACAATGTCCAAAGTAGACATTGTAAAACCAGATATCTCTTCTACTACATAACGTGTCCCCATTACGTAGTAGGCAACGAAATAAAGATAGCTGGGGCGCCAAATACTTATGACAGCTGCAAGAAAAGCAATCCAATAACCCCAGTTTACAAATAAAAACAGGGTATTGCGCTCTGGGTTGGTGATAGTGAAATCCGGCGGCTCGACAATCAAGTAGAATAAGATGCCAACAGCAGTGGTCCTGGTAAGAGCCACAAATACTGTTGGAAAATCGCTATACTTTGTCCGAGAAAAAATTACAGATATAAAAAAAGCCAATATAGTGACTGGAAGTATATAGTCAACAAGATCGGGCCTCCATGAAAAAGACCGGCTGAGATTTTGAATAGAATAGAATATAATTAAGGAAAATAATGCGACCAAATAAGTAATTAATTTTTGGTTGGCCATGATAAATCAAAACTCTGTTAAAGATAAAAACCTTTATTTTGAAACTATAAAGTAAATAAACACACAGCAAGGATGATACTGTTGATATTCTGCAATACTGTTCCTTATATAACTCTCAATAATTTCCATAGATTCACAAAATTACAAGGAAATGCACCCCGTATTCAGCACCAAATTCCAGTACTCTCATCTTTTGCATAATTTTAAACTTTATTAATTGTTTCCACTGTTACACGATTATCGATTGGGCTACAACAATTATAACTATAGTCTATTGGCGAAGAGCGCCTGTCCCTTCAAAACATGGCGCGCGATGGCGTCCGCCAAGGCGGCGAGCCTGATCCAGTGACCTGCCCCCATGGTTAGTAACAGCTTCTAACTTAGACCACGCTCGGCGTTTGACGAGCGTCGATTTGCTCGGATCACCTCAAACTAGGAGGGCTTATCGACGCGGAGTGGCGAAACGGTCTGTGGTGCCGGTGGCCTAAATCCCGCAGATTTTGGTGCTCGATATCGTCAAGTTTCACCCGGCCCAATTCTTCCCAGAACCGCTTTAACAATGTGGCCAATGGCGCTAATCTTGGTGCGTTGCGATGACACCGTGACAGATACCCGGAACATCTTTCCGACGTGCCGCGCCCACTACCCCGCCGAACCGAACGGGTGCATCTGTCGATTTCTTCCCCGCGTGTGCTGCCTTCCCGAAATGGCAGGAGGGTCGGCATCCGCATAGTCGCTTTCGAGGCCTGCTCAGGCTTCACATTGTTACGGCCCGCCGGATCGCTCAGCCG
>JAPYPT010000072.1 GCA_029937535.1 Alphaproteobacteria bacterium | reverse complement strand
GGCCTAACAACCGTGATCGCGGGACTATGGCTGGCTCACCGCTCCCAGGCGTAGTCGATTTCATAGCCCACGGCGGCGGTATCGGCGTAGACGTCGGGTTTTTGCACGGACAGGCGCACTGCCGTGATCAGCCCCTCGTCCTCGAAGATGGTCAACAATTCACGGGCCAGGCTTTCCAGCAGATTGTGGTGGCGGGCCTGGGCCAGTTCGATGATCCGGGTGCGGATGCCGTCATAGTTCAACACATTGGCCAGGTCCTCCACCGGGTCGGCCATGTCCGGGCGCAGTTCGATTTCAAGATCGATCAACAAGGTTTGCGGCCCGTCCCGTTCGTGGGGCAGGACGCCGATGGAAACCGGAAACGAAAGCTGGTTGAACTTGATACGGTGTCCCATCAGGGGCATGGACTAATCCTCGGCTAGAAAGGAAACATCGCGGGGCATGCCCTGCAACGACTGACCGCCGTCGATGGTAATCACCTCGCCGGTCAGGGCCGGGGCCGACAGAATAAACCGCAAGGCTGCCACCAGTTGTTCCAGGGTGGCGCCCTTGCCCATGGGGTTCAGGGCGTGGGCTTTCTCAAATCGCGCCTCGGTCTGGTTGGTGCTGGGCAGGGTGATGCCCGGCGCGATGCCGCAGACCCGGACGCGGGGCGCCAATTCCATGGCCAGAACCTTGGTGGCGCCGAGCAAACCGTACTTGGCGATGGTGTAGGAGAAAAAGTCCGGGTTCAGGGCGAACATCTTGTTGTCGAGCAGGTTGACCACCACGCCGGTTTGCCCGCCCGCCAGGGCCCGGGCGAAATCCCGGGCCAGAAAGACCGGCGCCCGCAGATTGACGGCCTGATGATCGCTCCAGCTTTCCAGGCTCATGTTCAGGGCGGAATCGTTTTCAAACAGCGAAGCGTTGTTGACCAAAAGGCCCAGGGGCGGCGATCCCCGTGCGGCGGCGGCGATCAGGCCGTCGACCACAACTTGGTCCCGCAGATCGCCCGGCACCAGATGGCCGTCGCCACCATCGGCTTGTATCCGGCCCAGCAAGGCCTCGGCCTCCCCGTGAGAGCTGTGATAATTGATCGCCACATGCCAGCCGTCCGCCCCTAGGGCCCGGGCCAGGGCCGCCCCGACCCGCACCGCGCCGCCGGTGATCAGGGCTGTTTGCCGATGTTTGTCCGCCGCCATCACCCGTTATGGCCCCAGAAACACCCTCATGGCAACAGATCCGCCAATAAAGTGTTCAAGACCTGCCGGCCTTCCGGACTGGCCGCCAAATACCCCTCCCGCCAAACCAGCAGGCGGTAATCCACGAACCGCTCCAGGGCCGGGCCGGCCAGCCATTGCTCCAGCGGCACACCCGTCTCCGCCAGAAAGGCCGGGCCATTGACGCCCTCTGTGAGGCGCAGGCCCATCATGAGCATTTCCGTGGCCCGTTCGTCGGGCGACAACAAGGTTTCGGTTTCCCGCCGCTCACCGCTCAACCAGCCTTCGGGCGAGGTGCGCTGGCTGGTCGCCAGGCGTTGGCCGTCGATCAACAGACGGCCATGGGCGCCGGGCCCCAGGCCCAGATATTCGCCATAACGCCAATAGGCCAGATTGTGCCGGCTCTCCTGTCCCGGCGCCGCATGGTTGGAGATTTCGTAGGCCGGCAACCCGGCCCCGGCGCACATTTCCTGGGTTGCCTCATACAGATCGGCGGCTAGATCCTCTTCCGCCGCCGCCACAATGCCCTCGAAGGCCGTGCCCTTTTCGATGGTCAGTTGATAGAGCGAGAGATGGGACGGGCCCAAGTCCAAGGCGCGGCGCAGCTCATTTTGCCAGCTTGCCACATCCTGGCCGGGCCGGGCATAGATCAAATCGAAGTTGCAGCGCGAAAAAGTGGCCTGGGCCAGTTCCAGGGCCGCCAGGGCCTCGCCTGCATCGTGATTGCGGCCCAGGCGTTTCAGGTCGCCATCGTTGAGGGCCTGGACGCCCAGGGACAGGCGGTTGACGCCGGCCGCGGCATAGCCCTTGAAGCGGCCGGCTTCAACGGAAGTGGGATTGGCCTCCAGGGTAATCTCCACCTCCCCGTCCAGGGTCCAATGGGTGGCGATCCGCTCAAGCAGCGCGGCGGTGGTTTCGGGCGGCATCAGGGATGGCGTGCCGCCGCCAAAAAAAATGCTGCTGACAATGCGGTGGCCCAGGCGGGCGGCGGCACGGTCGATTTCGTCCAACAGGGCCTGGCGCCAAGCGTCCTGATCGACCCTGTCACGGACATGAGAGTTGAAATCACAATACGGGCATTTGGCCAGGCAAAATGGCCAGTGCACATAAACCGCGAAGCCACGCGAGGGGTTAGTCTCGGAAGCAGCCATCGATCAGCTTTTGGAAGGCCACGGCGCGATGGGATATGCGCTGTTTCCGCTCATAAGGTATTTCGCCAAATGTCTGTTCATGGCCGTCGGGCATGAAAGAGGGATCATAGCCGAAACCGCCCGTCCCCCGTGGCGGCCAAATCATGGTGCCATATATCCGGCCCTCGAAACTCTCCACATGGCCGTCGGGCCAGGCGAGCGAGAGGACGGAGATGAAATAGGCACGGCGGTTGGCGCCGTCCCCCAGTTTTTCGTTCAACTTTTTGTTGACCAGGGCCATGGCCATGTTGAAATCCCGCTCGGGGCCGGCCCAGCGGGCGGAATAAATTCCCGGCTCGCCGTCCAGCGCTTCCACCGCCAGGCCGCTGTCATCGGCCAGGGATGGCAGGCCGCAGCCGTCCACGGCGGCCCGCGCCTTCAACTCCGCATTGGCGAGGAAGGTTGCTCCGGTTTCCTCCGGCTCCGGCAAATCCAGGGCGGCGGCGGCGGTGATATCAATGGCGAAGGGCGCCAGCAGGTCGGCGATTTCCTCTACCTTGCCCCCATTGTGCGAGGCCACCACCAGGCGCGGCTCGGCAAACCGGCGCGGCATGGCTTAGTCCCCGATCGCCTGTTTTTGCAGGCCGACCAGATGGTCAACGCCCAGTTCAGCCAGTTCCAGCAGGCGGTTGAATTGCGCCTTGGAAAACGGATCCTCTTCCGCCGTGCCTTGGATTTCGACGATGCCGCCATTGCCCGTCAGGACAAAATTGGCATCCGCCTGGGCGTTTGAATCTTCCGCATAGTCCAGATCCAACACCGCCTCGCCCTTGTACAGGCCGCAACTGACGGCCGCGACATGATCGGACAAGGGCATCTTTTCCACCAGGCCTTCCTTCAACATGCCGGACAGGGCGATGTGCAGCGCCACCCAGGCCCCGGTGATGGAGGCCGTGCGGGTGCCGCCGTCCGCTTGCAAGACGTCGCAGTCCAGGCGGATCTGCCGCTCGCCCATGGCCTTCAGGTCGGTGACCGCGCGCAGGGAGCGGCCGATCAGGCGTTGAATTTCCTGGGTCCGGCCCGATTGCTTGCCGCGGGCGGCCTCCCGCCCCGTGCGGGTGTGGGTGGAGCGCGGCAGCATGCCGTATTCCGCCGTCACCCAGCCCTGGCCGCTGTTGCGCAGAAACGGCGGCACCCGGTCATCCAGGGAGGCGGCGCACAGCACGTGGGTATCGCCGAAGCGGACCAGGCAGGACCCTTCGGCATATTTCGAAAAGCCCGGCTCCAGGCTGACTTCACGTAGTTGATCGACGGCGCGGCCCGATGGACGCATGGCGCATTCTCCTCACATTTCCGAACAAATCCCGGCGCACTGTCTAGCCTTCCCGGCGCCACACGTCCAGGGCCGCGTTGACGTGCCGGAAGGGCGTTACTACATTGCTTGAACAATGGCCATACGACCATCAAATCAGCCCGGCATCGGCGCCCTGGACCAACGCAACCGCGAAATTTTCCGCGAAGTGGTGGAATCGTTTCTGGAAACCGGCACCCCGGTGGGCTCCCGCACCCTGTCGCGGCGCCTGAACCGCAGCCTCTCGCCCGCCTCCGTACGGAACATCATGGCGGATCTGGAGGAAGCCGGACTGCTGCATGCCCCCCATGCCTCCGCCGGGCGTTTGCCCACCGACCGCGGCCTGCGCCTGTTCATCGACGGCTTTTTGGAATTGGGCGATCTGAGCGAAAACGAGCGGGCCGAGATTGACGCCAATTGCGCCGCCGCCGGCCGCAGTTTCGAGGAGATGCTGATCCAGGCCTCGGAAATGCTGTCGGGCCTGTCGGGCTGGGCCGGCCTGGTCATGGCCCCGAAACTGGAAGCGCCCCTTAAACATATAGAATTCGTCTCTCTGGGCGACGGCCGGGCCCTGGTGGTCATCGTGGGCGAGGCCGGGGCCGTGGAGAACCGCATTATCGAAGTGCCGCCGGGATTGCCGCCCTCGACCCTGGTGGAGGCGGCGAATTACCTGAACGCCCGTCTGCGCGGCGCCACCTTGGCCGAGGCCCGGCGGGATATAATGGCGGAGATCGAGGCCCACCGGGCCGAGCTGGACGCCGTTACCGCGCGGGTGGTGGAGAGCGGTCTGGCGATCTGGGGCGGCGATGATCAGCAGCAAACCCTGATCGTGCGCGGCCGGGCCAATTTGCTGGAAGATGTCACGGCGGTGGAGAATCTGGACCGGGTGCGCCAGTTGTTTGCCGATCTGGAAAGCAAGCAATCCCTGATCGAGGTGTTGGAGCTGGCCAACGAAGGGCCGGGCGTGCGGATCTTTGTCGGCTCCGAAAGCCAGCTTTTCTCTTTAACCGGCTCCTCCATGATCGTGGCGCCCTATAGTAATTCCAACCAGGAAGTGATCGGCGCCATCGGTGTTGTCGGGCCGACCCATTTGAACTATGCCCGCATCGTGCCCATGGTGGACTACACGGCGCGGGTCATCGGCCGCCTCATTGGCTGACGGGCGGCTGACCTGCTGCCGGTCTTATGTCCTGTTGACCTGAACCACGAATGGGTTAAAAACGCGGCCCCGAACCCCTATATCCAATCTAGACGTTGTAGCTGCGGTATCCGTGACCGAGGACAAGATGAACGAAGCTGATAATACCGAGACTCCGGAAGAGCCCAAACCGACTGCACCCGAGACGCCGGACGCAATGTCTGATGCGCCGGACGCAATGCCTCAGGCGGCTGAACAGCCGGGCGAGCCTGTCGCGGGGTCCAACAAATGGGCCGCCGCCGGTGCCGCGAATACCGCCGAGGGGGAAACTGCCGGCGGGCCGGATGAGGACGATGCGCCGGACGAGCCGGACGAGTTGGAACTGGCCTATGGCGAGGTTGCCGACCTGAAGGACAAGCTGTTGCGCGCCATGGCGGAGACGGAAAATCTCCGCCGCCGCGGCGAACGGGAAAAGACCGATACGCGCAAATACGCCATCGCCGATTTCGCCCGCGACATGCTGGCGGTTTCCGATAACCTCGCACGCGCCCTGTCCTCCGTCAGCGACGAGGCCCGAGGGGGCAATGCCGAGGTGGCGCAATTACTGGAAGGGGTTGAATTGACCCGCAAGGAATTGCAGGGCCATTTCGACAAGCACGGCATCGAAGAGATCAACCCCCTGGGCGAAAAGCTGGACCCCAACCTGCACCAGGCCGTGGTACAGCTTGACGATCCCAACGCCGCCCAAGGTACCGTGGTGCAGGTCATGCAGCCCGGCTATGTGATCCACGGCCGCCTCCTCCGCGCCGCCATGGTCGGCGTCGCCAAGGGCGCGCCAAAGGCAAATGCGGATAGCGAAGCGGCGAACAAAACCGATGGCGGCCATAACGTGGACACCCAAGCCTAGAGCCGCCCCTGACCGTGGCGGCCGAATGACAGGTGCACGACCCATTATCACCAACCGCCAGGCGCGCCGGATTTTCATGGCGCGCCAGGGGCTTTGCCTGCCGCCCCACAAAGGGCAGGGCAAGGATGATCTGCACGACTTGATCCATCAATTGGGCTTCGTGCAGATGGACAGCATCCGCACGGTGGAGCGGGCCCACCACATGATCCTGTTTGCCCGCAACCAAACCTACCGCCCCGAACATCTGCGCCAATTGCTGGAGGACGACCGCCGGCTGTTTGAACATTGGACCCATGACGCGGCCCTGATCCCGACGGAATTCTACCCCCATTGGCAACACCGCTTCGCCTTGGCCGGGGACCGCTTGCGGGAACGCTGGCGCCGGGTCCGGCCCACGGAAATGGCCAACGGCAAGACCATCAGCTTCGAGGACCTGATGGGACAGGTGAAGGGTCACGTGGCCGCGAACGGCCCCACCCGCTCCCGCGATTTGAAGACAAATAATGGCCGCAAGGCCAAAAAGAACGGCTGGTGGGAATGGCATCCGGCGAAGACCGCGTTGGAATTCCTTTGGCGCACGGGTGAATTGTCCATCTGCCATCGGGACGGCTTTCAAAAGGTCTATGATTTGAGCGCCAGGGTGATCCCCGATGAGATGCGGACGACCGGGACACAATCGCCACGGGCCTTTGTCGATTGGGCCTGCGGCACGGCGCTGGAGCGCTTGGGTTTCGCCACCTCCGGCGAGCTGGCCGCCTATTGGGCTTCGGTCAATGCGGCGCAAGCCAAGACCTGGTGCACGGAAAATCTGGGGCCGGAGCTGATCGAGGTCCTGGTGGAAAGCGCCGACGGCAGCGCGGCCAGGGTATGCCTTGCCCGCCCCGCTCTGCTGGAAGAGATCGATGCTTTGGCGAAACCCCCCGACCGTCTCCGCGTGTTGAGCCCCTTCGATCCCCTGATCCGGGACCGTAAGCGCCTGCAACGGCTGTTCAATTTCGACTACCGCATCGAAATCTTCGTGCCCGAGGCCAAACGCACATACGGCTATTACGTCTTTCCCCTGTTGCAAGGCGACCGCCTGATCGGCCGCATCGACATGAAGGCGCGCCGGGACGACGACGCCCTGCACGTGACCGGATTATGGCTCGAACGAGAGGTGAAATTCAGCCAGGGCCGCGAAAAAGAACTTGCCGCCGAACTGCGCCGGGTCGCCAAGTTCATTGGCATGGCGCGCGTCATGTGGGAACCTGGGTTTCTGAAAACGTGAGTGGGAATGGATTATGGTGGATTCAAATTTGGATATCCCCATCATCGACATGGGCGGCCAAACCGAGGAAGCCATGGCCGGGCAGGTGCGGGCGGCCTGTCTGAGCAGCGGGTTTTTCTATCTCTCGAACCACGGCCTTGACGAAGGGCTGTTGGAGGATGTGTTCCGGGCGAACCGGCGCTTTCATGATCTGGCCCTGGCCGAGAAGCAGGCCATCAAATTGAACCACTGGCACCGGGGCTATCAGGGCATCGGCACCTCCAAGCTGGTTTCTTCCGCCCGTTTCGCGCCGGCGGCCACGGCCAATCAACTGGAATCCTTTTTTCTGCGTCACGAGGTTTCCCCTGAAGATCCGGACTATCTGACCGCCACCCTGAAGGGCCCGAACCAATGGCCCGGTGATGACGAATTCCATGACGTGGTCAGCCGTTATGACATCGCGGTCAGAAATCTGGCAAGGGATCTGCTGCCCGTGTTCGGACTTGCCGTGGGCGAGGACCGCGATTTCTTTCCACCCTTTTTCGAACATCCCTCGACGGCCCTGCGGCTGATCCATTATCCACCCGGCGCCGGCGGCCAGCCGGGTTCGGCCTACGGCATTCATCCCCACACCGATTACGGCTTCATCACTATTCTGGCCCAGGACGATACCGGCGGCCTGGAAATTCAAACACCGCAAGGCGGCTGGATGCCCGCCCCGCCACTGCCCCGCACCCTGATCATCAATATCGGCGATGCCCTGGCGCGCTGGACCAACGATATCTTCAACTCCACGCCCCATCGTGTCGTCAGCCCCACCGCACGGGCCAGCCGCTATTCCGTGGGCATGTTTTTTGACCCGGACATTAATGCGCAAATCCGCTGTCTGGACCGTTTCACCGGCCCCGACCGCCCGGCCCGGCATCCAACGATCCGCTACGGCGATTACTTCCAGGAACGTCTGGACAGCAACTACCCCGACCGTGTCGCCGCCACGGCAACGGCGGCGACCTGACGCCTCGCTTGGCCCTCGCTACGTTTTGTTTACTTTTTGTTCTTTTTGCTCGACGGCGCACGAGCGTTCTGCCATAATTTCTTGCAACCGAAATTGTAAATGAGAAGGCGGGAGCCGATTAAGGGGTTGCGGCATCGTGGCCCATGAATGTTTAGGGGTCAGGTCTTGCAATGACGGTCGAGATCATCCTGAAAGAGCGAAAACCGTGGACGTAATCCGCTCTTACCTGCGGTAAAGCGGTTACGTCCCCGTTATTCTTGAGCCCGCCTCAGAAATCCGCCACGGCTTTGTGCGGTGCGTTGGAATTCTGAATTCTCGGGCGTCTGACCACGCTTTTTGAGCATTGGAAAAATCATGCCTGGGCCGGTCATAGATGATGTACGGCATCGGTGCGGGTAGTCAAGCCGCCATGCTGGCTGGATGGAAACCGATTGGGAGGGTGGGGCATGGTGGCCCATGTAGGAACGGTGGCGTTTCAGGGTATTGAAGCCCAGCCGGTGGATGTGCAGGTACAGCTTGCTTCGGGATTGCCTAGCTTCACCATTGTCGGCCTGCCGGACAAGGCGGTGGCGGAAAGCCGGGAGCGGGTGCGCGGTGCGTTGGGCGCCATCGGTCTGGCCCTGCCGCCGAAACGCATCACCGTCAATCTGGCCCCCGCCGATCTGCCCAAGGAGGGCAGCCATTACGATCTGCCCATCGCCATCGGGCTGTTGCTGGCCATGGATGTGCTGCCGGTGGACGAACTGGCGGAATACAACGCCGTGGGGGAATTGAGCCTGGATGGCGCCCTGACCCCGGTGGCGGGCGTTCTGCCGGCGGCCATGGCCGCGCAAGGCCTCGACCGCGGCCTGATCTGCCCCTTGCAGCAAGGCGGCGAGGCGGCCTGGGCGGGTGAATTGCGGGTCTTGGCGCCGGGCAATCTTTTGGCCCTGATCAATCATTTCAAGGGCAGCCAGGTTTTGCCCCAGCCGGTGCCGGAATTGGCGGAAGAGGACGGCGGGGACCTGGATCTGGCCGATATCAAGGGCCAGGAAAGCGCCAAGCGGGCCTTGGAAGTGGCGGCGGCGGGGGGCCATAATCTGCTGCTGATCGGCCCGCCGGGTGCGGGCAAATCCATGCTGGCGGAGCGGCTGCCGGGCATCCTGCCGCCCCTGGACGCGGGCGAGGCGCTGGAAGTTTCCATGATTGCCTCCATCGCCGGGCAGTTGGGAGACGGCCGCCTGCGCCGGCGCCGGCCGTTCCGCAACCCGCATCATTCATCCTCCATGGCGGCGATGATCGGCGGCGGCAGCAAGGCCCGGCCGGGTGAGGTCAGCCTGGCCCACGGCGGCGTGCTGTTCCTGGATGAATTACCCGAATGCAGCCGTCAGGTCCTGGAAAGCCTGCGCCAGCCCATCGAGAGCGGCCGCGCGGTGGTGGCCCGGGCCAACGCCCATGTCACCTACCCGGCGCGCTTTCAATTCATCTCCGCCATGAACCCCTGCCGCTGCGGCCATCTGGGCGACCCGGACCTGGCCTGCAGCCGGGCGCCCCGGTGCGCGGAAGACTATCAGCGCAAACTGTCCGGGCCCCTGCTGGACCGCATCGACATGCATATCCAGGTGCCCAACGTCTCGGCGGCGGACCTGGACCTGCCGCCGGCGCCGGAAGGTTCGGCCGAGGTGGCGGCGCGCATTGAAATGGCCCGGGCCCGGCAAAAACGCCGTTATGCGGACGCCGGGGCCGGGGACACCGTGCGCCTGAATTCCCAGGCGGACGGCAAATTGCTGGACCAGGTGGCAACCCCCGATGACGACGGACGCGCCCTGTTGCGCCAAGCCAGCGAACGCATGCACCTTTCCGCGCGCGGCTACCACCGGGTCCTGCGGGTGGCCCGCACCCTTGCCGATCTGGAAGGCCGTGACCAAGTCCGGCGGGTCCATGTGGCCGAAGCCTTGAGTTACCGCCGCCTGCGCACGGTTGCCTGAAGCCTGTCGCTTGAGGGCTTGGTTGACTAAGTCTTTTCCCTGTAGACTTTTCACGCCAAGGCAGGGGAGGGTCAGGTTATGAGCAAGGGGCCGAAGGACAAGGGCGATGTACGCGCCGTCAAAAGCGACGACGGGGTGGAGCTGCATTATGAAGTGCTGGGCAAGGGGCCGGTGGTCGTGGTGTTGCACGGCGCCCTGGTCGGGCGCGGCGCCTTCGCGCGCATGCGCAAGGCCCTGGCTGAAAACTTCACGGTCATTCTGCCCAGCTCCCGTGGCCATGACGGCACCGAATTGACCCTGCCCGACGATTACGGCTTCGAGACCAGCGAGGTTAGGGACCTGACCGCCGTATTGGCCGCGGAGGGTTTGCAGCGGGTTCATCTGCTCGCCCATTCCTCCGGCGGCGCCACGGCCTTCGCCCTGGCCCGGGACTGCCCCGAACGGGTCGACCGCATGGTTTTGATCGAGCCGTCATTGTTCGGATTGATGCCAAGGGAGATTTTGGCTGGCCGCGAGACGGTGGCGCAAGCGGCTATTGACGCCAGCGCGCGGGGCGGAGACATGGCCGCCCTGCGTTTCATGATGGATGAACTGGGCGGTGAAGCCTGGGGCGCCCTGGACGAGGCCACGAAGGCCAATCGTCTGGAGCGTCTGGCCCCCTTGGCGTCATTGCTGGTGCCTCACAATAGAATTTTATTGGACTTTGCCGTGAGCCCGGCGGATCTGGAAGGGTTGAAGGCGGCGACCATGCTGTTATACGGCGCCAAGTCGTTCGATTTCGAGCCCCATATCGCGGCGGCCTGGCAAAAACACCGCCCCGACCTGACCTTGACCTTTGTCGAGGATGCCGGGCACAACGTCCATCATGATTGCCCGGACGTCGTCGCTCCCGCGGTCATCGAATTTCTGAACGGGGGCCAGGGCTGATCATGAAATGCCGCGAGACCGCGCCGCGTTGCCGTCGGGCGGGGAACATGGCATGATCGACCCCTGTCATGGTTGCGCCATGGGATACATGGCCATGTGAGCGGCGGAACCCTATGGAATTGTTGCGAATTCTGGCACAGAACCGGTATTTCGGCCCGCTGCTGGCGTGCCTTGGCATCCTTCTGGTCGTGCTGGTGTATAATATAGACACCATACGGGGCCAGCCCAGCAACGATATTGGCCCGAAATCCCTGACCTTTATCGCCCTGACCGTCACCGTGGTGCTGGCGGTTTTGTTCATCGACACGCGGCGCAAATTCGCCCGCCTAAATTATCAGGCCGAGCGGGTCTCGGAAATGGCGGACCGGCTTACCGTTGCGATCGAGGCGTTGAACGATGCCAACGCGGACCTGCGCCAATCGGAGGAACGCTACCGCGGCCTGGTCGAAACCCAGGATGCGCTGATCGTCCGGCGCGCCGCCGACGGTTGCCTGACCTTCGTCAACAATACCTTTTGCGAGCATTTCGCTTTGGCGGCGACGGAGTTGGAGGGCAGCTATTTCTGGCCCGAAATCCACCCCGAAGACCGCGGTATCGCCGAGGAGCTGCGTTTTGGCCTGCAATCGCCGCCCTACCGTGTCCGCTATGACCAGCGGATGCTGACCCAGCATGGCTGGCGCTGGATCGCCTGGGTCGACTACGCCATCCGCGACGACCGGGGCCAGACCCGGGAGGTTCAATCCATCGGCCGGGATGTCACCGCCCGCAAACAGGCCGAGGATCAATTGAAAAGCGCCCGCGATGATGCGGAGGCGGCGAACCGGGCTAAATCCTCTTTCCTGGCCACGGTCAGCCACGAAATCCGCACGCCCATGAACGGTATTCTGGGCATGACCCGGTTGCTGCTGGATACAAAACTGACCGAGCAGCAATACGGCTATGCCGGCGCCGTGGAGCAATCGGGCGAGGCCCTGCTGGCCATCATCAACGATATTCTGGATTATTCGAAGATTGAGGCCGGCAAACTGACCCTGCAGGAGTTGCCCTTCAATCTGGTCGATACGGTGGAGCAGGCGTGCGAGCTGCTGGCGGCCCGCGCCGTGGAACGCAATATCGCCATTGGCGCCACCTTCGCGCCGGAAGTGCCGGAATTTCTGCATGGCGATGCGGGCCGGTTGCGGCAGGTGATCTTGAACCTGGGCGGCAACGCCATCAAATTCACCGACCGGGGCGGCGTCATGATCGCGGTCTCGGTCTCCTTCGAAAGCGAGGCCGGCGTCACGGTTTTGTTTGAGGTCAAGGACACGGGCATCGGCGTCGCCGCGGATGTGCAGGACACCTTGTTCGAGGAGTTCAGCCAAGTTGATTCCGGTTCCAACCGGCGCTATGGCGGTACCGGTCTTGGTCTCGCCATCTCCCAACGCATCGTGCAGCGCATGCAGGGGCAGATCGGCGTTCAAAGCACCCAAGGCGAAGGCAGCACCTTTTGGTTCATGATCGATTTGGCCCTTGATCCCGCGGCCCCCGAAACGCACCACGACGGCAACGCCCTGGCCGGGAAAAAAATACTGCTATGTGATGATAACGCCACCTCGCGCGGGATTATTCGCCGCAGCTTATCGGCGCTGGGCGCACAGGTCAGCGATTTCCAGGGGGCGGAGGAAACCAAGGCGGCATTGTTCGAGATGGCGGCGCGGGGCGAAACCATTGACGCCGCCCTGATCGACGGCGCCTTGCCAGCGGACACCATCAAGGAAATTGGTTCGGTCCTGCGGCAAGGTCCGGCGGGGCGGGACTGCCGCCTGGTGCTGTTGTTGCAGGTTGATCAGCATACCCGTCTGGAACCGTATCGCGGAAACGGTTTTGATTATTTCCTGGTGCGCCCGATCCGGCGGCGGACCCTTGTGCAGGTATTGACCGGCACCCGCAGCGAACAGGGCGTATGGCTTGATCCGCGGCTGTCGGTCAAGCGGCCCGGCATAACCTTGAAAACGGTGAAAAACCCGGGCCGCGTGCTGTTGGCGGAAGACAACCGCATCAACCAGATGCTGGCCCAGGCATTGCTAAGCCGGCTTGGTCTGGAAACGGAATGCGTGGAAAACGGCCGCGAGGCGATCGAAGCGGTGCGCCTGGGTGATTTCTCCTTGGTATTGATGGACGTCAATATGCCCGTGGTCGACGGCTTGCAGGCGACACGGGAAATCCGGGCCTTGGAAGACGGGAAATCAGCAATTCCGATCATCGCCATGACCGCCTCGGCCATGGACGAGGACCGCCAGCGTTGTGCCGCCGCCGGCATGAACGACTATATTTCCAAACCGGTCGAGGAAGAGGAATTGCAGCGCCTGATCCTGCAATGGACCGATATCCCCGGTACTGAAGTCGCCAAATCCGCCAAATCCGCCAAATCCGCCAAGTCCAAGGCGTCGTGATCCCGCAATCGGATTTTCATCAATGAACGATCCTTCCCGCGGCGGGCGGATGGATCGGGTTGGCTGGCTGTCCGCCGTCCGGGTCTATGGGGACCGCCGGGTCATCGCCATTCTGTTTCTGGGCTTTTCCTCCGGCATGCCGCTGCTGTTGACCTTTTCCACGCTGTCCATCTGGCTGGCCGAGGACGGCATCTCGAAATCGACCATCGGACTGTTCGCCCTGGTCGGCTTGCCCTATTCCCTCAAGTTCATCTGGGCGCCGTTGATCGACCGATTGCATCTGCCATTGCTGACCAGGCATTTAGGCCGGCGGCGGGGTTGGGCGGTATTGACCCAACTAGCCCTGATGGTGGGCATCATCGGCCTGGGCACCAATGACCCGGCCCAGGGCGCCTGGGCCATGGCGGCCTGGGCCATGTTCGTCACCTTCGCCTCCGCCAGCCAGGATGTGGTGATCGACGCCTACCGCGTGGAGATCCTGGAGGAGGAGCAGTACGGCGCCGGCGCGGCGATGATCGTGGCCGGCTACCGCATCGGCATGCTTGCTTCGGGCGCGGGCGCGCTGTTTCTGGCCGAGGCGTACAGTTGGTTCTGGGTCTATTGCGCCATGGCGGCCCTGATGGGCGTCGGCCTCGCGACGATCTTGCTGAACCCGGAGCCGGGCGGGGGCGCGGGAAGGGAGGCGCCGGCGCAACAGGGACGCGTCAACCTGGCGAGATGGCTGCGCGAGGCGGTGGTCGAACCGTTCGCCGATTTCCTGAACCGCGGCGGCTGGCGCCATGCCGTCTACATCCTGGCCTTTATCGTGTTGTACAAATTCGGCGACAGCCTGGCCGGCATCATGGCCGGGCCGTTTTATATCGAGATTGGTTTTTCGAAATCCGAGATTGCCTCGGTCTCGAAAATCTTCGGCCTGGGCGCCACCTTGCTGGGCGGCTTCCTGGGCGGTCTGCTGGTGGTCCGGCGCGGCATCATGTCCAGTCTTTTGTGGTGCGGTTTTCTGCAAATGTTTTCCAACCTGATGTTCGCCGTGCAGGCCATGGTGGGCCACGACGTCACCATGCTGGCCGCGACCATCGCCGTCGAGAACGTGGCCGGGGGCATGGGCACGGCGGCCTTCGTCGCTTATCTGTCCTCGCTCTGCAATATCGCCTACACGGCGACCCAGTATGCCCTGTTCTCGTCCCTGATGGCGGTGGCGCGCACGGCGCTTTCGGCCCCCGGCGGGGCCTTGGCGGACAGCACCAGTTGGGTCAATTTCTTTCTGCTCACGACCATTGCCGCCCTGCCGGGCCTGGCCCTGTTATGGTGGCTGATCCGCCACCGCATCGTACCCGCATCGGAACGTAACCAATTCCGCTCCATGGAGAGCGGACCATGACGGCAAGGATCGAAATCATTGACCATGACATCACCACCTTGGACGTGGACGCCATCGTCAACGCCGCCAACGAGCAATTGCTGCCGGGCGGCGGTGTCTGCGGCGCCATTCACGCCGCCGCCGGCCCCGGCCTGGCGGCTGAATGCCAAACCCTTGGCGGCTGTCCCACGGGCGAGGCCCGCATCAGTGGTGGGCACGGCCTGAAGGCGGCCCACGTCATCCACGCCGTGGGGCCGGTCTGGCAGGGGGGAGATGCCAACGAGGCGGCCTTGCTGGCGCAGTGTTACCGTCATTGTTACCGCTTGGCCGACGACGCCGGTTTGTCCTCCATCGCCTTCCCCGCCATCTCCACGGGAATTTACGGCTATCCCCTGGGCCCGGCGACGGAAATCGCCCTGGCCGCGGCGAAAGCCTACCTTGAAGGTGGGGGCAGCCTGCAGCGCATCATCTTTTGCTGTTTCGGCTCCGAGGTAATGGACCTCTATCTTGCTATTCATGGCCAATAATTTCTCCCGAAACCGTGACTTGATTGCTCGGCGGCTTTCCGGTAGATTTTTTCCATAATTCTGGATGGTAAAGGATTGGACCATGGCCAAAGTCTTGTTGATCGCCGTTGCCGGCGTCTTTCTCTCAACCGGCGCCCTGGCGGGCGGTTGGGGCGCGGGCGGTTGTTCCGGGAAATCCCATGCGACGACCGCATCGTCGACGCCGATCACCGCGCCGGCCACGACCGCCGAGACACCTGTTCCGCAAACCGCCAAGCCCGAAAGCAAGGGCTGATTCCACCCAAGCCGGGGTCGTTGGTAGCGCGGCCCTTCGGAATGGGCCATAAAGAACCTCCGTGGGTCTGAACCGGAGGTGGCTTGGCGCATGAACCAAGCATCGTTGTTGCACAAAGTGGCTCTGAGTTTTGGCGGCCGGCCGGCGGTGACCGCCGGCACCGAATGCCAGTACACCTATAGTGAACTATCCGACCGGACGGCGCGCCTTGGCGGCGTGCTGCGGGACTCGTTCGGCCTGAACAAGGGCGACCGGGTCGCCGTCATGATGAAGAACGCGCCCAGCTTCTTCGAAGTTCTGTATGCGACCTGGCATGCGGGCCTTGCCGCCGTGCCCATCAATGCGAAATTGCACCCGCGCGAAGCCGCCTTCATTCTGGATAATTCAGGCACAAAGGTCTGTTTTATCTCCGACGACCTGATCGACGGCATTTCGCCCCTGACCACGGAGGTTCGCTCTCTCCAGGCCGTGGTGGCGACGTCGGGGCCGGACTACGATGCCTTGTTCGAGGGCCCGGCCGAACCCATGACCGATTGCGGCGCGGACGATCTGGCCTGGCTGTTCTACACCTCCGGCACCACCGGGCGGCCCAAGGGGGCGATGCTGACCCAGCGTAACCTGCTGGCCATGGTGATGAACTACTACGCCGACATGGATGGCATCGGGCCGCAGGACTGCATGATCCACGGCGCCCCGTTGAGCCATGGTTCGGGTCTGTTTGCCCTGCCCCACGTGGCCAAGGGCGCCAACAACGTTATCCCCCTCTCGGGCGGTTTCGACGCGGAGGAGACCTTGGCGCTGCTGCCGCATTTTCCCAATGCCAGCTTTTTCTTCGCCCCCACCATGCTGACCCGTCTGGTCAATCTGCCCGGCATCGGCGAGGCCGATACCTCCAACATCAAGACCATTGTTTATGGCGGCGGGCCCATGTACGTGGAGGATACCTTGAAGGCGCTGGAAGTCCTGGGCCCGAAACTGGTGCAGCTATTCGGCCAGGGGGAAAGCCCCATGACCATCACGGGGCTGTCCCGCGCCATGCATATGGATACCCGGCACCCGGACTATTTGAAGCGTCTCGGCTCGGTCGGGATCGCGCGCACGGATGTGGATGTCCGCGTGGTGGATGGAAACGACAACGACCTGCCCGTGGGCGAGATGGGCGAAGTGGTCTGCCGGGGCGATGTGATCATGGCCGGTTACTGGAACAATCCCGAGGCCAGCCGCGAGGCCCTGCGCGGCGGCTGGCTGCATACGGGCGATGTGGGCGCCTTCGACGAATTTGGTTTTTTGACGTTGATGGACCGGGCCAAGGACATGATTATCTCCGGCGGCACCAACATCTACCCGCGCGAGGTGGAGGAAGTTCTGTTGCGCCACGAGGCCGTCAGTGAATGTTCCGTGGTCGGGCGCCATCATCCCGATTGGGGCGAGGAGGCGGTGGCGTTCGTGGTCACGGCGCCGGAGCGATCGGTTACCGAGGCGGAGCTGGACGCGCTGTGTCTGGAACATATGGCGCGGTTTAAGCGGCCCAAGGGCTACCGCTTTGTCGCCGCCGTGCCCAAGAATAATTACGGCAAGGTCTTGAAGACCGAGCTGCGGGCCCAACTGGCGGCGGAGGGAAAGCCATGACCGGGCGGCTGCAAGACAAGGTGGCGCTGGTCTGCGGCGCCGGTTCCATCGGGCCGGGCTGGGGCAACGGCAAGGCCACGGCGGTGGCCTACGCCCGCGAAGGCGCCAAGGTGTTCGCCGTGGACTTGAGCCTGGAGGCGGCGGCGGAAACCGCCCAAATTATCGTGGGCGAAGGCCATGAGGCCACGGCGCATGGGGCCGATGTTTCGAACCCAGACGCGGTCGGGGACATGGTCGCGGCTTGCCAAGCAGCTTACGGAGGGGTGGATATCCTGCACAACAATGTGGGCATAGCGTCTCTTGGTGGACCGCTGGAAACCAGCCTGGAACAGTGGGAGCGGGTGATGCGCATCAATGTCACCTCCATGTTCCTGACCTGCCAGGCGGTGCTGCCGTTGTTTCTGGAGCAGGGCGGCGGCGCTATCGTCAACGTATCTTCCCTGTCGGCGGTGAAGGCGGCCCGGCCCGAACTGGCCTACGCCACCTCGAAAGGCGCGGTAAATGCCTTGACCATCAACATCGCCATGGAATTCGCCGATCGCAACATCCGCTGTAACGCCCTGGTGCCGGGCCTGATCAACACCCCCATGGTGGCCGACGCCATGAAGGACAATTACGGCGATGGCGGCGTGGAACAAATGGTCGCCGCCCGCGATGCCCTCTCGCCCACGGGCCGTATGGGAGAAGCCTGGGACGTGGCGGACGCGGCGGTGTTCCTGGCCTCGGACGAGGCGCGCTATATCAACGGCATGCTGCTGCACGTGGACGGCGGCCTGCAACACCGCTTCACCTCCGGGCAGGGCTGAGCCAGATCCCAAGAGAGGTACAAGACATGAGTGAAGAGCCCGTCCATTACGAACTATCCGACGGCATCGCCACCATTACCATCGACCGGCCCGATGCCATGAACGCCATCAACAATGCCGTGCGCGAGGGCCTGTGGGCCGCCTTCCGCCGTTTCGTGGACGAGGACGAGGCCTTGGTGGCGATCCTGACGGCGACGGGGGAAAAGGTGTTTTGCGCCGGCGCCGATCTAAAGGAGATGTCGGATACCGGCCTGAAGATCCCGCCGCCTGATTTTTTGCCCTATCTGAACAAGAACATCCACACCAACAAACCGGTCATCGCCGCCGTCAACGGATTGGCCTATGCGGGCGGGTTTTTCCTCTCGCAAATGTGCGATCTGTGCATCGCCTCGGACAACGCCCGCTTCGCCATCACCGAGCCGAAATGGAGCCGCGGCGCGCCGTGGGCCGCACCCCTGCCCTGGCTGATCCCGCCCCGCGTGGCCATGGAATTGCTGGTCACCGCCAAACCGATCTCGGCCGCCCGCGCCTATCAGGTGGGCCTGATCAACCAGGTCGTCCCCCTGGCCGAGCTACCGGCGGCCGCCCGGAGCATGGCCGCGAACATCGCCCAAAACGCCCCCCTGTCCGTGCGGGCCGGCAAACAAATGGTCTATGCCGTCGCCGAAGTCGGCTGGAGCGAAGCCCTAAAGGCCGGCGACGCGGCCTATCGGGAGGTTTACCTCAGCGAGGACGCCCAGGAAGGCCCGCTAGCATTTAAGGAAAAACGCCCGCCCGTTTGGAAGGCGCGCTGATACAGCCCGACTGCACTTTCTATTGCGATAAATTCCATTTGATACTATATTTAGCCTCAAATGAGACAAGCGAGATATATTGATGCTGGCCCTGAAAGAACAAAACGTCGCAAGCCTGCTTGGTATTGGCAAGCCAAAATCGGCCATGGGGTATATCGAAGCCATTGAGCGGGGGTTACCCATTGGCAGTTTGGAGCGGGTGACGCGGCAAATTGCACCGCAAGACAAGGATTTCAAATACCGCCTCATCGCCAAGGCGACGCTGGCGCGGCGGCAAAAGAGCAAAAGGCTATCGGCGGAAGAAAGCAACCGGCTTTCCCGTATCGCGCAAGTTTGGAGTTGCGCGCTGGATGTCTGGCGGAATGATGACGATACGCGGGCCTTTCTCAATCGACCGCATGCCATGCTGGGGGGCCGGACGCCCATGGACGCGGCGCTGAAAACCGAGGCCGGCGCCCGCATGGTCGAAGACATCCTTGGCCGTCTTGAACATGGCACCGCCGCCTGATGGCAGCTCAGATTCTGGACCAAGTTCTCACATGCTATCGAATTGGTGACCCGGACGGCCAATACCCCATCTACGATGCCACCGGATCGACCCTCGCGCCGGGCCGCTGGAACACCACGGCCACGCCCATGATCTACACCTCGAGACACTATTCCACGGCAATGCTGGAAAAGCTCGTCCACGGCAGCGGCCAACTGCCGCCCCATCAGCACTACATCGAAATCACCATCCCCAACGGTGTTTCCTATGAAATGGTCACCCCCGACATCCTCCCCGCCTGGGCCCATACCACCCACGCCGCGTCCCGCCCGTACGGTGCCCAATGGCACCACGAGCGGCGCTCAGCCATCCTGATCGTGCCCAGCGTGGTGGCGCGCATGGAACCGAACATCCTGATCAACCCGGAACATCCGGAGTTTGATCGGATCGAGCATGGCTTGCATCAGCCGGTGTGGTGGGACAGCCGGTTGTTTTGAATTTTGTGGATTGTCACCGTAACCTGAATTTACTCAGGTTTTCCTATGAGTTTAATCCAAATAGCTTCCATTTGTTTGTCTTCGCCTCTTGTTCCACAAATGGCCCAATTTCTTCTTCCCGGAACATCGCCTGTTCCCGACAGGTGGCATTGGTATTCGACCCCCAAATTTCTAATCGCTTGAATTGAATCATTGTCTCCACCAATGCGTGCCGCATCCGCATGGGCAATAGCGGCCTTCAGTTCAGCAAGTTTTCTTTCTAATGGAGCAACCTTGTTTCGCAGCGATGCCAAATCTGCTTTCAAAACCTTAATCTCTGTGGCTCTAAGTTCCTTTTTGGTCGGCAGGTCGATGAAGGGAACCCCTGCTACCGATGTTTGAAAGGCTATACTCACGCTTTTGTCGCTACTTTTCTCACAGGCAACTGTCGTTCCGGTAGTTTTTACCTCAATTGGTTTTGCGGCTACATCTGCTGGATTATATTTCTTGCCTGCTATGTTACAGGTCGTACTAGATGCAGCGTCGCCAACCACGGCTATACCAGTAATTTTTCTTGCAAGTGCACCCGTACTCGCCGTCGTGTGCAATGTTCCGGTAAATCTTTGTCCATCCTCTGATATTTTATAATCCAAATACAGAAGATTTTCGTTGGAAGACTTTACACATTCAAGCCAAGCTTGAACGGCCACGCTCGCAATTTGATTTTCATAATCACTCGCATAGGACGTTTGCAGCTCAGTTGAGGTAGCGCGACAAAATTTTGTGTCGTAAATATTCCACTTATTGTTATTCGATTGCCTAGCATCGGATGCTCCGATTGACAAACCGCTGTATCCTAACGAGAAACCACGACTACGAGCGGCAGACTGAGCTTCACCGATGTTGTTATATTCACGATTACATAATTCATCCCGCGCAGAAAACATAATGTTCGAACGAATTTTCGACCGTTCACGATCATAAGCTTTCTCTGTTAAAGCAACCCTGCATACTTCAGCAGGATTAGCGAAAGGTGTTTCGAATACAAATAAAACGGCAATAGTGAGAATTAAGATA
>JAPYPT010000396.1 GCA_029937535.1 Alphaproteobacteria bacterium | reverse complement strand
TTCTCGGTCACCCCGGCCCGCAGGCTCCCACCGGCCCCCGCCATGAACAGCACGCTGCACAAAGCCGGCTCGCAATTCTCGGCAATGCGGTCGACCACGGCTTGCAGTGAATCCGGCATTGGGGCGGCTTGGGGTTCTAGGTCGTCATCAAGGACGAAATAGGCCGCGTCCTCGCCCGTGGTGCTGACCATCAACAGGCGCAGGCCGGGCCAGGCGTTCTTCTCCTCGACCCGGTCAATGATATCGAGGGGGTCATGAATGTCCGTGCCGCCCCAGCCGTCGCCATGGCCCGCAACCTGGAAATAGCGTCCCGGCGTGGAGCGCCGCCCCCTCACCCGCACGCCCGCGGTAGGCATATCAAGAAACTTTCCGGCCTGATGTTCACTCAGGACACCGGTGATATGATCGTCCACGACAATCACTTCATCCGCCAGGCCCTGCCATTGGGGGGCGAACATACCGATGGTGGCGGAGCCGCAACCGACCCGCATGCGGATTTCCCGGCTGTCATCGACAATGGGCGGTTGGCCGGCCTGAACAACCACCTTGGCGCCGTCATCCACCACCAATTCCACCGCCCCGCCCTGGCACAGCTCCAACATCATCTGGCAGGTTACCGTGCCCTCTTTCTTGCTGCCGCCCGTGAGGTGACGGACCCCGCCCAGGGCCAGCATCTGGCTGCCGTATTCGGCGGTGCTGACATGGCCGACCTGTTCACCTTCACAGCGTACGGCCTGTTGTTCCGCGCCCAGAAAGCGGTCCGTATCGATCTTCACCTTCAGGCCGCAATAGCTGAAAATGCCTTCCGAAACCACGGTGACCATATCCACGCCGTCGGGTTTGGAGGCGACGATAAAGGGTGCGGGCTTATAGTCGGGATACGTCGTGGTCGAGCCGACGCCGGTGATAAAGCTTTCGGCGCCCGCGATCAGCGCCCCGTCCCAATCCCCGGAATTTTCCAGGAAAGGCACCATGGCGCCGTCCCGGTCGAGCACCCGTTGCGCCACCAGCAAGGGGTCGAGCCGGACCAGTTCACCATCCCGGTTGGCGTAACGGTCACAGGCCCCGGCCCGGCCCTCGCGAATGCGGCAGAGCACGGGACAGGCGTCACAGCGAACCGTATCGCTCATGCCGCGGCCTCCGCCAAAGAGCCTTGTGCCAGAATGGCGGCACGCAAACGGGCCGGCGTCACCGGCACTTCATGCATCCCTATCCCCGTTGCGGATTTAATGGCGGCCAATATAGCCGGCGCCGTGGGCACCAGACCCGGCTCTCCCACACCCTTGGCGCCACTGGGCCCGTTCGGATCGGGATCTTCCACCAGGATCACCTCCACCTCCGGCATGTCGCCCACCGTCGGGATCAGATAATCATGCAGATTTTCCGTCCGGCCAGGCAGAAATTCCTCCATCAAGGCCAAGCCCAGGCCTTGGGCGATACCGCCCTCGATTTGGCCCTCTATCAGGGTCGGATTGATCGCCTTGCCCACGTCATGGGCGGCGACGATACGAACCACCTTGGTGGTGCCCAGTTCAATATCCACCTCGACCACCGCCAACTGCGCGGCAAAGGCATAGGTGCCATAAGGTTCGCCCTGGCCGGCCTGATCCAGGGCGGTGGCCGGCGGATCGAAGACACCTTCACCCAGCAAAACGACATCGCCTTCGATAACGTCAAGACGGGCCAGGGAAACCTCCCTGTCGCCGACCATCAATCCGCCGTCCGACAAGGTGATAAGGGCGTCCGCCGAGGCGTTGGTCAAACGAAGGATTTTTCGCCGCAGGTCCAAGGCCGCAAGTTCCGTCGCCTTGCCGGTGACGTAAGTCTGCCGCGAGGCGGAGGTCTTGCCGGCGTCGGGCGTCAGGTCCGTATCGCCCGTGACCTGTTCAATGGCGCCGATGGGCAGTCCCAGGGCATCGGCACAAATCTGCCGCATGATGGTATCGCTGCCCTGCCCGATATCGACGGCGCCGTTGTACAGGATGACACGGCCATCCGCCGACAAGGTGACCCGCACCATGGATGGATTGCTCATCCCGGTATTACCGCAGCCATACCACATACAACCCAAACCAACGCCCAGACGGCGAACGGGATCGTCCGCATTGTGCCGGGACACATCGTCCTGGGCCTGCTTCCAGGCGGGGCGGAGGGCATCGAGACATTGGTCCAACCCGGCGCTGGCCACCAGAAGCTGTCCGGTTGCGGTAAGGTCACCGGCGCGCAAGGCGTTCTTGTGGCGGAATTCCAAGGCATCCATGCCCAGCCGCGCCGCCAGATCATCCATCAGCGCCTCGTGCGCCAAGGCGACCTGGGGCACGCCAAAGCCACGAAAAGCACCGCAGGACGGCCCGTTCGAAAGCACCGCGCGAGCATCAATGGAAACGTTAGGCCAATGATAGGGTCCGCCGCCATGCACCGGCACCCGGCCCGCCACCGTCGGGCCCCAGGAGGCATAGGCGCCGGTGTCAAAATCAGCCGTCATTTCCATTGCCTGCAAACGGCCCATCCGATCGCAGCCAAAGCGCGCCGCGACCCGTGCCGGATGGCGTTTGGTGGTCGAAGTCATACTCTCGGGTCGATGAAAGACACAGGCCACGGGACGGTCAAGGGACCAGGCGGCCACCGCCAGCATGGGCTGTACCGACAGATCCAGCTTGCCGCCGAAACCGCCGCCGCAGACCGTCGGCACGATCCGAATCCGGTGCGGTTTCAGGCCCATGATCAGGGCGACTTCGTCACGATCCATATAGGGCGATTGCGTCGTGGCATGGATTTCCAAACGGTCGCCGATCCGTTGGGCGAACCCCGCCTCGGGCTCGATATAGGCATGTTCCACATAGCTGGTTTGCCATTGACCCTCTGCAGTATGGGCGCATTGCGCCGGGACGGTATCACCATCACCATTGCCCTTGCGCAGCTCCGCCGCGATCAGCACATTGCCCGGCCTGCCAGCGTGAATTTGCCGGGCGTTGGGCGCCAGGGCGGCATCAAGGCCGATGACCGGTTCCTTGATCCGGTAGGTGATGGGCACATCGGCGTCCGGGATGGCGTCCAGGGTTTCCCTCTCGCCCACCAAGGCCAGGATGACTTCGCCGCGAAACCGCACCTCGGCAATGGCGAATACGGGCTGATCCTTCATATCCGGGTAAACGCCATATAATTTGTTGCCGGGGACATCCGCCGAGGTCAATACCTTCACCAATCCCGGATGGCGGTCCAGCAGCGGCGCCAAATCGCCGATGGTGAAATCCGCCGCCGCGTGCGGCGAGCGCACGGCGCGCAGCCACAGGGCATTGGCGGGAATGCCATCGGCGCCAAATTGCGCGCTTCCGTCCAGTTTGGCGACGGCATCCGTGCGCGGCAACCGGGCGCCAACGGCGGGGCCTTCGGGAGCTCGAATTTCGATTGGGTCACGGCCGGCATCGACGACGGCGTCCACGATCTTGTGATAACCGGTACAGCGGCAGAGCACGCCGCCCAGG
>JAPYPT010000395.1 GCA_029937535.1 Alphaproteobacteria bacterium | reverse complement strand
TACCTGCCTGACGTTACAGCCGACGGAACTGTAGCCGGGTTGTTGTCGGTCGCCGAAGACATCACGGAAGAGAAGCAGGCACGGCAGAAATCCGAGCGATTCCTAAGCGCGATCGAGGCCCTGCCCGACGCCATCGCATTGTTCGATGAGGGTGACCGGCTCGTCGCGTATAATAAAGCGTATCAGGACTTGACCAACCTGGATATCGGCGGCCTGCCGGCGACGGTAAGCCAGCCCCTGCCAGGCCTCGAATAGAACGATCTGCGCGCGGCCGTGGAGCAGAACCTTGAACAACTGCGCGACGCTCCCGACCTTGGTAAGGTGGACCGTCTTGGGAGTATTTTGTTCGAAAATCTTTGCGCCATTGATGTAACCGACCGAATAAGGCCTGAGACTATCCCAGCCGGCGGTCGGAAATTTCACCTGCTTGGCGAAGGCGACAAACTTCCAGTTCGATACTGGCTCCGGTATCGCCATGAGATTGGGGTAGAGTTTTTCCAACCCCGCGATCCTGTCTGTTTCGCCGTCATCGATACCGGCGTTGGCGTTGAGCATCGCCCTCTCGGCTGGCAGAATTGTTATCTTCACCCCGACGCCGATGCGGCGGAACGCTTGCTGCAAGACGATATCGACAAAACCTGTCTGTTCGACCGTGTGAAAAGGCGGCCCGCCGCCCGTATTCAGGTTCAATGTTTGCTGGGCGGACGCCGGATTGGCGGCAACCATAATTTTACATAACAATATTACAGATGCGAGCTTCCACATCCCTCAATCCTTCGGTGGTCAAGTTTGCCAAGCGCCTTCAAATTCAGGCACTCAATAGCAAGCTAGTTCCTAATAGTCTCCAATCAAGTGCGGCGGTAGGCAATCATCCCAATTACGGCAAGGTTGATAACAGTCATTGCCAATATCCAGGCCCGGTCAGGCTGGATTGCGTTGTGCCGTGGCAAACGCCTGGCCCGGCCCGTTCATTGACAAATCAGCGCTAACCGGGCCAAGATTGCGCCATGACCATCGGCAAGGATCCGCATCTGGCCCAACGCATCGACCGCGCGCTGCGCGGCACGAATGCCGCCGCCGAACGCAGGGACCGCCTGGCGGGGCGCCGGGGGGCGAAGCCCGGCCGGGATCGCAGGGATGCTCTGACCAACCACCTTGCCGTCTTCTCTCCCGTGGCGACCTTGGGAAAACTATTTCGAAAATGAAACCATGTGGGGGCCGGATTGAGCGACCTCGGCTTTGACGGATCGTTCATGCCACCTTGCGATGATCGGAACCTGACGGCTGCCGCGCCGAGAAAACCGCGGATTTCAGGGGCTTAGTCGGTAAATCATGGCGAATTCGAAGCCTTTATAGGGCTCGATTTGCCATGCTTCTATCGGGTCGCCCTCAAAATCGATGGTTCCGCCAATAAGCGCCTTCAACGCCACCATCGTGCCGGGGCCCGGTTTTACGCATTGACCGTTGGTTTCGTAATTATTGACGATGTTGACCACGTCCGGGCGGCTGTATACGGACGAAAGCACGTCCATGATTTGCGGACGGATCTTACATATGAGAACGGAATAAACCAGCATGCCAGGCGCTGGTTTGGCGATCTGCGCCATGGGAGAAAATGGCAGAAGACACGGCAGAATGGCGAGGAGGCATTTCATGGCGGCCTCAATCATGGTGATGGGATAGCATATCCGAAAAAAACTGATACAAAACCCCTAATGGCGCGCGTTCATGTGGTGGGGCCACCGGCCACGATGGCGTCGCCGCACCTTGGTATAAGACAACAATCCCACCCTGAGGGCCCGACCATGCTGCTGCCCAAGATCGAACATCGCGTTGGCTTGTTGATCCCCTCGTCCAACAGCCTGATCGAGCCGGAGTATTACGCCGTCATGCCGCGCGCGGTCAGTGTTCACTTCGCCCGGCTGACCATGACGGAGGTGACCGATGCCGGCCTGGCGCGCCAGAACGAGGACGTGGCCATCCAGTCCCGGCAACTGGCCGCCGCCAATGTGGAGGTGATTTTGTTCTGTCTCACCGCCGCCAGCTTCCACAAGGGCCTGGACTATGATGGGGAACTCAAGCAGCGCATCGAGAGGGAAAGCGGCCTACCGGCCCTGACGGCGGCCCGCACGGTGGTCGATGCCCTGAACGCGCTGGGCGTCCGCCGCCTTGCCCTCGCCGCACCCTTTATTCCCGAGGTGCTGGCCAATAGCGGGCGGTTTCTTGCCGGCAACGGCTTCCAGGTGGTGGCGGCGGAAGGGCTGGCCTATACGGATAATTTTTCCATCGCGCTGATTGATCTGGACACGGTCCGCGAACTGGTGCGCCGGGTCGACCGGCCCGAGGCGGAGGCGATCGTCATTCCAGGCGGCAACATGCCCTGTCTGTCCATCGTCGAGGAAATGGAGGCGGAACTGGGCAAGCCCGTGGTGACCACGAACCAGGCCGGGATCTGGGCCTTGCTCCGTCATCTCGGCGGCTTCGATCACCTTGCTGGCCTGGGCCGGCTACTGCGCGAACATCTCGCGGAATGATGGCCGGGCGCGCGGGCCAACCGTGTCTGAGTTATCCGGTGGGCGCGACGTCGAGGCGGATGACGTCTTCCTGGCCCTCCTTGGCGCTGGGGTAGCGTTGCATCACCAACGGGTCGTGACCCGGGATAATGTGTTTGCCGCTCTCCGCCAAATTCCGCATGGTGGCGTAACCCTGCACCATGTCAACGGCGGAATAGACGATGGGGAAGGGTGCGGTGCCTTCCATATTTTCATAAAAGTGCGAGGCGTCCGAGGCCAGGACCACCCAGCCGCGTTTGGTCAGCACGCGGACGCATTGGACGCCGGCGGTATGGCCGCCGATCCAATGCACCGAGATGCCCGGCGCGACTTCGTTGGCGCCATCGTGAAAGACCACCCGGCCATCGAACACCCGGCGCACCATGGTGCAGATATGGTCCGGTGCGTAGGCATGTCCAAAGGGTTCATGGCACATATGCTTGCCCGTGGCGTAGGTCATCTCGCTTTCCTGCAGGTGAAACCTGGCGGCGGGAAAGTCATCCAAGGTGCCCGCGTGGTCATAGTGCAAATGGGTGATGATCACATCCTCGACCTCTGCCGCGTCAATGCCGATGATCTCCAACCCCTCGCGGGGCAGGCGTATGATTTCGCGCCCGCGCTTGTCGCCCTCGGTGCGCTCAAAGCCCGTGTCGACCACGATGGTGCGGTTCTCGTTGACGATGGCCCAGACGAAATAGTCCAGGGGCATCTCGCTGTCGTGGAGATCCGTGGGGTGGTTCGGCGCGATGATAAAATTATCCCGGCGCAAACGCCCGGCCACGCGGCCATAGCGAATGGCGAAGACTTCGTAGGTTTCAGGTCCGCTCATGGTATTTCCTCTTTCAGATTTCTTGATGCATCACCGGCCACCAGTCTTCATTGGCCCCCACCCGGCCACCCACGGGATCATCCTCATTGGGTGGCCGGGTGGGGGCCAATGAAGACTGGTGGCC
>JAPYPT010000394.1:2705-3508 GCA_029937535.1 Alphaproteobacteria bacterium | reverse complement strand
AACCGTGGACCCGCTGATTAAGAGTCAGCTGCTCTGCCAACTGAGCTATGCGCCCATCTAATTGAAATTAAACGGTTTTTACGATTTAGTCGAAAAAATTAATCTCATCTTAATCTCTAAATCTCCGCTCTTTCCATATTTTATATTCTGAGAACGTCTCTTCGCGATGGGAAATACCATACAGACGGACATACTTCAAGATTTCATCGGTTTGTCCAGATTACAAGTCATTTGCGGAGACGCATGACTCCGAAGGCAGCCCACGTCCAACCACTACCCGAACTCGTCAAACAGCACTGCCTCGAAATGGCATGACCCTGCCGGGCAGCGCCTGATGCAGCATCATGCCGGGCAAGGGTCGCCTCTCACGTTTGCGCCGGTGCGCCCCACGGCGCGGCGCCGGTTGCTTCCGGCCATGCGCCCGCAAGGTCAGGCGACGCCAGTTATAGCTGCGTCTGAAGCCATGCTCGGAGGTCAGCTTCCCCGGAAGTGTTGGACCGAGAAATCCCAATACCGGGTGTCGAACAGCTCCCGCCAGCGCCGGAAGGTTCGTTCCAAAACACCCAAAATCGACGCCGCTTCCGCCTGGCTCCACCAGCGCGCCTTCGTAAATCCCCTCGAACTTCATCAATCCCGGTCCCGGCACTTGCTCTGTCCGACGTATCGAAGTCCTCGCCATGGAGATCTTCTAAATCCGGACAGATCATTTGGTACATAAGCCGGACAGATTACATGTTACTGACATTTCCAGACTTCGTGTTGCACAATCAGGTTAATGCTCATAAAATTAACCCTAGCCAGAT
>JAPYPT010000394.1:0-2695 GCA_029937535.1 Alphaproteobacteria bacterium | reverse complement strand
GAACCACCGCTTCGAATAGTCGGCGCAGCATGAATTACCTTACCGATAATCGGGTTATTTATTTGTCTCAATATTTCGAATCGGCAATATTCAACATGAAGAACAATTGCCCCGGGGAGATGGAGATCGTGGACGCGGGCAGATGAAGATATTGGTCATTGGGGATGACAGCCGGAGCTTTCTTTCGGTCATTCGGTCCTTCGGTCGCAAGGGTTCCAACCATAGGAAGCCACCGCACAACCTGTTGTATTTGACTTTATTCCACAGACTTATCGCCAGCCAGCCAGTCATTGGACTCTGTGGCGGTAGAAGGCGGTATCCGGGCACGAACAGTGATGGATTGGCGCTGCCGTTATAGCTGATGGCGATGGTCTCGATTTCATGTTTGCGCACGGCATTTGCAAGCCTCTGCAGGTCCTGGCCCCAGTCCAGATCGCCGTTGATCAGAATTTGTTCAGGGTGGCCTCCGAAAATTTCGTTAATATACGTCAGATGATTTGGGAAACTATGAGGTGGTCCCACCTTGTTGGACAGCTTGGCGGCCTGTTTAAGGTGTATTCCGCAGTCTGATCATGCCGCTAATTTCTTTTTCATATTGATAGAATCTTGTAGCTGTTGTTGGGCTGAGACGGTCATGAGTTTCAAATCGGCTTCCTTCCATCCACGGCGGGATTGCCCTACCATTGTATCGCAAATAAACGCTCTTCGAAGATGTCGGCGCTTGCCGACCCGCCAGCCAGGAGATACATGCATGTCGGGACCGCTTAGCGGCTATCGGGTCATTGACTTTACCAATGTCATTGCCGGACCCTTTGCCACAATGATGCTCGCCGATCAGGGTGCCGATGTGATCAAGGTGGAAGCACCGTTTAGACCGGATCACACGCGTCACGCCGGCCATGGGCCGGATGATATGAGCGCCGTGTTCCTGAACAACAACCGCAACAAGCGATCCATAGCAATTGATGTCAAAACCGACCAGGGCCGCGACGCGCTGAAAAAGCTGGTCGCCACGGCGGACGTGTTCATTCAGAATTTCCGCCCAGGCGTGGTTGAACGGCTCGGCATCAGTGAACCGGACCTGCGCGCCATTACGCCTGATTTGATCTATGTCTCCATGAGCGGCTGGGGCGAGAACGGCCCCTTGGCCCACAAACCGGTCTATGATCCCATTATCCAGGCACTCTCGGGGCTGGCCAGCGTTCAGGGCGGCTCCGACCAGGAACGCCCCCGATTGATCCGGACCATCCTGCCCGACAAACTGACCGGCGTTACCGCCGCCCAGGCGGTCACGGCGGCGCTGGCGGGACGGGCGAAGACGGGCCAGGGTCAGCACGTCAAGGTATCGATGCTGGATTCCATCATCGCCTTTCTGTGGTCGTCGGACATGGGGGGGCAGACCTTCATCGGCAATGAGGTTAGCGAGCAGCGGGCCGCCACCTTCATCGATCTGATTTACGAGACCAAGGACGATTACATCACCGTCTCCACCATGACCAACGTGCAATGGGAAAGTTTCTGCAAGGTCGCCGGGCGCGAGGACTTGTTGGAGGACCCGCGCTTTTCAACCCCCGCCTTGCGCGACCTGAATGCCGATGCCCGGCTAAATTTAATCCAGGAAGTGTTGCTGGCGAAACCGGCGGCGGAATGGCTGCAAACCCTTGACGATGCCGGCGTGCCGTGTGCGCCGGTGTTGACCCGCAAGCAGATGATCGACCATCCGCAGATCAAGGCCAGCGGCATTGTCGTGGAGCACGAACATCCCCATGCGGGCTGGCTTCGTCAGGCCCGCGCGGCGGCGCGGTTCGAGGGCACGCCGACGTCGATCCGCCAGGGCGCCCCGCTGCTGGGCGAGCATACCTACGATCTGTTGAGTGAAGTCGGCTACAGCGAGGCGGAAATCGATGAAATGGTCGAGGCGGATATCCTCCGCGCCGAAAAACCGCAGCCGACTGAGCGGCCGTCCGGGTCGCGGACCGGGTAACGGGTCATGACATACCGTCTCTATAACCGGCCGGGTTCGGGCGGCTTCGTGGTCGAGGCGGCATTGACGTTGGCGGATACGCCGTTCGAATTGGTTGAGCTCGACTCGAAAGCGGGCACGCCGCTGGAGGAAAATTTCCGGGAGATCAATCCGTGGGGACAACTCCCCACCCTTGTCCTCTCCGACGGCTCGATCATGACCGAGACCGCCGCGATCCTCATCCACCTCGCCGCCTGCTTCCCCGAAAAGGCCCTTGCGCCACCGCCCGGTACGCCGGCCCACGGCGCATTCCTGCGCTGGACGGTATTCGCCAGCGTAAACCTTTACGAGGCGGTGCTGCGCGCGGGCTATCCGCAACGGTTTACCGCCGACCGCCGTGCCGTCAAGGCAACGCAAACAGCGGCGGTGGCACGGATGGGCGAGGCTCTGGCGGTGTTGGAAGCGGCCATTGATCCAGGTGGGCCGGGTCCGTTCCTGCTGGGCGAGGCCATGAGCCTGGCCGATGTCTATATCGCCATGCTGTTCGTCTGGTTCCCAGGCGATATCCATGCACCCCGCCTGATCGCCCTCAAGGAAGGCGTTACGAATAATCCCACTGTCGCACCGATCTGGCGCCGTCATTTCGGCGATCGGTAAACGCTAGAGCGTGTCGCGGCTACGGTACACCGCTCCGCGGTCGGCCGTTGGCTCCATCGCCTCCGCCTCAGCCAT
>JAPYPT010000393.1 GCA_029937535.1 Alphaproteobacteria bacterium | reverse complement strand
CTTGGGCAAGTCGGAGGCCTCAGAACGAGGCCTCCAGACCCAGTGATTATCGCATTGCACGGATAACGATCAACGGTAATGCCATATTGCGTCCGCTGAGAGGGATTGCGGACACCGGCGTCAATATCGGATTCCAAATCGGCCAGATATTGCCGTGCGACGTGAGCAAAGGTTCGGCTCTCCGCCGCCATGCCATGTTTGGCTTTGAAGCGGATCTCATCGTAATAATCGCAGGCCCATTCAGAGGCGACAGTCTTGTCCCGCTGCTTGGTGCTCTTTCTGATCCAGCCGCCACCATCGGGATTCTTGAACCTTGCCTGCCAAAGCGGGCTCACATTACGGCGGTAAAGAACGACCTCGCCGTCTCTATAATGATGAATGTCTCCGTCCATGACAAAACTCGTGTGCTATCGGTGTGCTACGCACGACAATAAAGGCAGCATGAAGCAAGTTTAATGTTCTTGTTTCGTTCATGCGACCGATTTTGTGCTACGAGTGTGTCATGGATAAATGAAGAATGGGTTACGTGAAAAATCACGTAACCCATTGAATTTGTTGGTGCCCCTGCCCCGACTCGAACGGGGACGTCCTATGGACAACAGATTTTGAATCTATCGCGTCTGCCAATTCCGCCACAGGGGCCCGGCCGGCATAATAGCGACAGCGTGGTGCGGGTCAATAACCAGAGTACCGGTTCCGGAGCAATTTTCAATTGACCAGTATCTCTCGACCGCGGGGCGTCAAACCGGTATTCTTGTGGACGTTCATTCGATCCTCCTTGCTAAGCTTCTGTTTTTGCAAACTTCAGCTTCTCAAGACCGGATCGAATGAACAACCTATTGGGACATCACATCTAGCCCGCGCACAGGTCTCATTCGTCGGTTTTTGGGGGCGGCATGCCCGCCATATCCACCGGCGGGTAATAATAGTCATCACCCAGGGCGTTGACGCGGGCCCAGAATTCCGGTCCGGCGGCCAGGCCCATGTCGTTGACCTCCGCCGCCTGACGCCAGATATTCCACGATGTGGGATGCAGACGCGAGGCCTCCGCCAACTGCTCATTGCCTTCCCCTGCGCGGTCCTGGCGCAGCAAATGCTGGCCCAGGCGGAAATGGCAATGGGCTTGCGCGGTCTCGGCGCTGGGCGCCTGGGTATGGGCGCGGGCCTGATCGGCATCGAAGGCATGGGCGCTTGCCGAACCCGTCAGAACCCAGTCCCGCACCGCCGCCACATAGGTCGTCTTGGCATTCACGGCGGTGGCCGCTTTGTCTTCCGGCACCGTCATGGTCTCAAAATTCAGGGACCGGAAGGCCTCGAACGCACCGGCGTTTTCCGCCGGACGCACGATGCGGCCCTCTTCGTCGATCCACACCGCCTGGGGCACATTGACCATGTTATAGAGTTCCGAGACCCGGTGATCCCGGTCGATCAGGGCCGGATAGGTAGGTGCTGCCTGTTCAATCCAGGGCCGGGCCGCATCCGCCCGGCTGTCCATGGCGACGGCGATAACAATGAAATTCCGATCTTTCAGTTCTTCGTACAAGGTCTGCCACACGGACAGATCAGCACGGCAGCCTCACCAAGAGGCCCAGGTGGCAAGCAGGACTTTCTTGCCCCGGTGATCGGACAGGCTATGTTCGACGCCCGCCAGATCCGGCAGGGTGAAGTCCGGCGCCTCCAACGAGCGCAGGCTGTCGGCCCGTCCGCCGGCGCTTTCGCCCAGGGCCCAGATATCGCCTTCCTTGCTGTGCGCGGCCGGGGCATCCATGTGCCGCCAGAACGCCGCCAGATTAACTTTGCCCCCCGCCACGAATTCGGCTTCCCGCCCACTGGGCGCGGGCACGCAGACGGCGCCGCGGCAAAGCCCCTCGGGCTGCAAGGACCAGCCCGTTGCCATGGCCGCCTCGGCGGCGCTCAACCACAGCCCCTCGCCGGGGCTGGCGGTCACTGGGAACGCGCCCAGATCGGAAAGTACGGTTGTCATCTTATTTTCTCCCCATTGAAATTGCTGCTGATTAGCCGCTGATTATCGGTCTATCATTTCACGCATTGCAGATTCCCGCGCCGGCGCGGTGGCGAAACCGTCCTTGGCCCGGCATAGCTCTTCCGTCTGGGCCATGATCTCCTCGTTGGAGAGATCCAGATCGAAGGGTATGGCGGCCGGCTGCGGGATATACCACGGCGTGTGGGTGTAGACTTCCAGGGTATTGTCCTCGGGGTCGGAGAAATAGACCGACCAGGCGTTGCCGTGGGTGATCACGCGGCGTACGTCCATTCCGGCCTCGACCACCCGGTCGCGCATGGCGCGGACCTGGTCCAGGTTATCCACCAGGAAGGAGATTTGCTGGGCCACGTTGGCGGTGGCATCGTCCGCGCGGCCGCCGACCAGAACCAGTTGATGATGTTCGCCGGGATCGGCGGACAGGAAGGCGATATCGAGATGGAAATCGGGGGGCCGGCCCGCATCGGTGACGGTCAGGCCGAACACATCCGTATAAAATTGCCGCATCCTGTCCATGTCCCTGACGTAGATGCCCACATGGGTGAGTTGCGGCTTGATCATCTCATGGCTCCCATAAGTCCCGGAGCAATTTTCAATTGCTCAATTCTTAAGAGTCCGAGCATGTTCAAAAAGAACATGCTCTGGGGGGCCATCATAACCCCCGCCGCGCCCGCCGCAACAGCAATCCGGCGATGATGACATGCAGAATATTCACCGCCACGGCGTTGATGAAGGCCACCCGGTAGGACCCGGTCCAGTCATACAACAGCCCCGCCAGCCAGCCGCCCAGCGCCATGCCCAGCAGGGTCATGGACAGCACCATGGCGATGCGCCAGCCGGCTTGTCCCGGTACGAAATAGCGCCGCACGACAATGGCATAGGACGGCACGATACCGCCCTGACTCAGGCCGAATATGGCCGACATCAGATATAGCGCGCTCAAGGTCTCCGCGAACATGAACAAAAACAGCGTCACCGCCTGCAAGACGCCGCCCAGCAACAGGGTCGCCAGGCCGCCGATACGGTCGGAAATCCAGCCGAAGGCAATGCGGCTGACCACCCCGGTGGCCAGCATCAGGGCCAGCATTTCCGCCCCCCGCCGGGCGGCATGGCCCAGGTCGGAGGCGTGGGCGACAATATGGGCCTGGGGCACCGCCATGGCCACGCAACAGGCGATCCCGGCGCAGCACAACAGGCCATGCAATCCATTGGGCGCCAGGCCCAGGGGCCTTTGGGCCGCGGCCTGGTCTTCCGGCTGGACCTCCAACACGGCCATGGCCCGGCGGTGCAGGATCAGGCACAAGGGCGGCATGGCCAGCAAAAGAAAGACACTGATGCCGCCGTAGGTGGCGCGCCAGTCCGATTGATCGATGAAGTATTGCAACACCGGCGGCCATACCACGCCGGCCAGATAGATGCCGGAGGCGGCGACGGCCACGGCCAGGCCACGGCGGCGGTGGAACCACAACGTCGTATCGGCAACCAGGGGCGCGAACACGGCGGCATTACCTAGGCCACCGATCAACAG
>JAPYPT010000392.1 GCA_029937535.1 Alphaproteobacteria bacterium | reverse complement strand
CACAAATCAACACAAAAGGGAATCCTGAATCTGATTAGCCGCGACACGCTCTAGCCGTTCTCCGCCCGTCCCACCAGCTTGGAAATCTCTTTTTCCACCAGGCGTTCTACCAGGGGCGGCAGATTACCGTCCAGCCATTCCTTCAGCATGGGACGCAAAAGATCCTTGACCAGATCCTCCAACGTCTGATTGGCATATCCCATGGGCATGCCGCGGGCGGCGGATACCGCGCCCGTCAAACCGGACAGGGTGCCGGTGGCCGCCTCCGCCGCATGATCGGATAGCAGGGCATGTAAATCCATCGCTGGCGCGGGGACCGGGGCCGCGGCCACGGGTTCCGATTCAAACACGGGTTCGGGTTCCGGCTCATCGATTATAATACTATCGAAGTCATCAACGGGAATGGGCTCTTCTTGTTCCTCGGTCTCTTCCTCCATGGAGGGTTCGAGTTCCGGCTCGAGATCGGGGACATCGTCGATATCGGCAACCACTTCCGTCAGTTCGAGGACCTCTTCCTCCTCGTCCTCGACGTCTCCAGCGGGCTCTTCGGCCGCGTCCTCGGCAGGCTCCTCGTCGGCGGCCGCTACCTCTTCACCATCGCCATCGCCTTCGGCTTCACCATCGCCTTCGGCTTCAGCCTCGCCGCCTTCTTCCTCGTCATCGGAGATGATCCGGCGGATGGAGGCTAGAATCTCCTCCATCGTTGGTTCCCGGTCGTCGTCTTGTTCCGTAGCGTCAGTCATGGGGCCCGGCCCTTGAAAGAAAGTTGTTTCATCTTCATTTTAATAGAATCAAATGAATATGGCTAATACTGCAATTCATTGCACCTAAATACAGTAATTAAGGGCTTATGGTAAAAAAAGCCTTAATCCTTCGAAGTGTTCCAGCCCCACCACTTATTTCGAACCTTTTTGTAATGTTGGCTGGGGTCGTAAATCTGAACCGGCAAACTGATGTGAGTCGCCGTCAAGCGGCCGATGGCGGCTAGTAATTGATAGCCGGCGACATACTCATCACGTTCCGCGATCACCAGCGCAACGCGGGAATCCAGCAATTCCTGTTCCGCGTCCAACACATCAAGGGTCGTCCGGGAGCCAACCTCGGCCTCCTGCCTGACACCTTCAAGAGCAATTCCATTGGCCCGGATGGCTTCGCTGCGGGCCGAAATTTGCGACCGCGTCGTGGTCGTCCGTTCCCAGGCCTGGCTGGCGGTTTCGATCACAATGCGGCGGGTCTCTTCCAGCTCGATTCGGCGTTGGTTGAGAAATTCCTTGGCTTGCCGCACCAGGGAATGTACCGCACCAGCCTGATATAATGGTATCGAAACGGCGGCGGTGACGGAATAGGACTGGCTGTCGGAATTCCTGATGATCGTTTCATCCGTTTGCCTTAGGCGCCCGGTTAAATCAACTGTCGGCAGCAGGCGGCCGGTTGCATCCGCCACCCCATGACGGGCGATATCTACATAATACAGGGCAACCGCAAGGGTGGGGTTTTCACCCTCCGCAATCGCCACGGCCGCTGCTTCCGTCTCTGGCAATACCGGCAACGGAGGGGCCGGCTGCAGGGAACCGGGAACGACGCCAAAGACCTGACGGTAACTGGCCCGGGACGAGGCCAGGCCGCCTTCCGCATCCACGCGGATGGCGACCACGCCGGACAGACGGGCTTCCGCCTGGGCGACATCGGTGCGGGTGACTTCACCCACTTCGAAGCGATCCCTGGTCGCCTCCAACTGGCGCCGCAGCACCACTTCATTATTCCTGGTCAATTGCACGCGGGCCTGATCCCTCAGGACATTCAAGAAAGCCGTAACGCCCGAAGACAAAACATTCTGTTCGGCCACCAGCAATTTGGCCCGCATGGCGAGTATCCGGCTTTCAGCCTGCTTGGTCCCCGCCACGGTACGGCCGCCGGCATAAAGCGATTGGCTGACGTCAGCGGAATAAGTGCGCGGCGTCAGGTCTTGGTCCCGAGAGGTGTTGTCCTTGGAACGCTGCAGTCCAACGGAGCCATTTAACGAGACGGTCGGACGCCACCCAGCCAATGCCTGGGGAACGTCCTCGTCCGTGTTACGGACCACCGCGCGGGCGGCTTGCAAGGTAGGATTGGAGGCATAGGCCGCAGCCAACGCCTCGAATAGGGTTTCCGCCATGGCGACGGGCGGTGACACAAGGAACGTTAGGCAAACCACTGGAGCGACCGCGTGCCGTAATTTGGAACAGGAGACATTAACCATCATCAAAGTTTTCCGACCGCACTGGCAGTCGCCCTAAATTATGCCTTCTTTATAAGGCAGGAAATTCGATCCGCTGCGTCAGAACTGAAACACGTCCGCCATCTGAAACCCAGGCAGCACGGGAACCATGGCATCAAACAATTCACGCCGAGATACCAGACCGTCCCTGTTTGAATACAATACCGCCTGGCTTGATTGGCCCTGGCGCTCAACCACAACCATGCGGCCGCCTTCGGCCAATTGAGCCGTATAGGCAGGTGGCACTTGTTCAACGGCGCCATTTACGAAAATAACATCGTAGGGACCTTGTTCGCTGCAACCATCCGTCAGGACGCCAGATACAACGGCGGCGTTATCGACCTGCAGGGCCGCCAATTGCGCCTCGGCCGCGGCGACGGCGCCTTCGTCGGTTTCCAACCCCACGACCGTTGCCGCAAGCTGCGCCAACACGGCCGTCGAATAGCCGGTCGCGCAGGCCACATCCAGGACGACGTCGGTGGCTTGCACCTCGGCCGCCTGCAAAATTCGCGCGAAGGCCATGGGTTCCATCAAATGGCGGCCTTCGCCCAAGGGGATATCTTCATCCAGATAAGCCACGCCGCGCAACGCCTTGGGGACAAAATTCTCCCGCGGCACGGACAGCAACGCCTGGACGATGCGATCATCGGTCAGTTTGTTGGTCAACAGTTGATTGTTGACCATATTCAGACGGGCGGTTGCATTGTCCGGCATGATATATCCACAACGAGAACTGCGCCGTAAGGCGGCGCGATTACATATACTCCGCTGTTATAGGCGCGCCGGTCCGGCAAGACAATGATGGCGTTGTGGCGAGCAGGTGGAGGATAACGAATTCGCAATCAGGGCGAGGCAACCGTTGACCCGGCAAACAAGGCACATTATGAAGCGTCTGGCTTGGCGTCCTGAATATGACGGGTTGGACGCCGGGCCGGCTGGCGCGGTGGCGGAGTGGTTACGCAGCGGCCTGCAAAGCCGTGTACACCGGTTCGATTCCGGTCCGCGCCTCCAGCCCCTTCCCTAAGCCAAGCGGTCCTAGGTGCCACGCCTGCCCCGCCAGCGGCGCAGCCAGCTTACTTCCAGGCGCCGGCGCCAGCGGCGCGCCACGGGCAGATCGTATGACAGCACCAGTAGACCCAGGGGAAACATCCAAAATCCAAGTATAGGCAGAAACCCCAGAATTCCGCCCAACATGAGCAGCACACCGATGGCGAGCCGCAACCAGCGCGGATAATTGCGCACCTTTCGCTGTATTCGTCGGTAATAATTCCGGGCCATCCCCCGTC
>JAPYPT010000391.1 GCA_029937535.1 Alphaproteobacteria bacterium | reverse complement strand
TAAATTGGCGCGTAGTCCAATTGCAAACAACGTCGGTTTCGTGCCCCCGCAACCAACTAAAAGCCCGCAAAAGCAAGAGCTTGGCGGGCTTTTGTCGTTTCGGCAGACACCCGAAATAAACTTCAGTGCTACACTGGTGCCACGACGGGTCTCGAAATCAAATATTGGCCTGACGCTCCCCATATGGCCAAATTTTCTGTTTCGATGAGAACCTCCCAGTTTTCGCTTATCCCCCAAAAGCCGCCGTATTATTAGATTATTCTAACGGACTGCTTTTGAGACAGCCTCGACCCATTCCGGACCTCGACATCGTTGACGCTAGGCATTGTTGATGTCGTGCAGTAGCATTGTGCCAATCTTACAACGTCGAATTAATGATTTGCCGGTGCATTGTCCGCATGTGCAGCACCGGGAGAAGCACCGAAGGGTTGAAAGCGATGTCGATGTATTGGGACGAGTTCGAAACAGGTAAGCGCTATGGCACCTACGGCCGTACCGTGACCGAGGGCGATCTCTCGCTATTTTGCGCCTTCGTCGGCTACCACGTGCCGCTGTTCATTGACGAAGAGTACGCGAAAAAAACCCAGTTCGGCGGAAGAATTGCGCCGAGCTCCTTCACGATGTCGGTATCGACCGCAATGACTGAAAGTCTGTTTCGCGACACGGTTATTTCGCTGCTGTCGGTGGAACGAGGGAGGTTCCTGGCGCCCGTGCGCGCAGGCGATACCATTCGTACAGAAGTCGAAGTATTGTCCAAGCAAGAAACACGCAATCTGGAGAAAGGCATCGTGACGTTTCGCGATCATGTCCTCAATCAGCATGGCGAGACGGTCTTTGAAATCGACAAGATCGTGATGCTCAAGCGGCGCGTCGGTCAATGACGAGACACCGCTGACGACATCCGGTAAGGTTTCGAAACAACGTCTGAGGTAATCCAATGAACCTTCGTACGCCAATTTGCGACATGCTTGGTATAGATTATCCGATTTTTGCGGCCGGTATGGGCGGCGTGACGATGGCGCCGTTGGCGGGCGCGGTTTCCGCGGCGGGCGGCTGCGGCGTATTGGGGGCAACTTTTTCCACGCCAGATGAACTCCGTGAGGAAATCCGCGCTGTTCGGCGGATCACCGATCGGCCGTTCGGCGTCGATCTGTTGGTTCCGGGCGATATTCCAGAGGACTTGAACGCGCGCGAGGTTCCACCGTTTCCGGACTTCTTGAGCGACCTCTTGCCCCTGGTCGAAGGTCTCAAGGGCAAACCGCCGCCGCCGCTGACAATGGAGCTCGCACGCGCGCAGCTGGCGGTGACGCTCGAAGAGAAGGTGCCGCTCATGGTCTCGGCCTTGGGCACACCGCCATGGCTGATCGATGAATGCCATTCCGCGGGGACCAAGGTGATGTCCATGGTCGGATCGGTGCGTCATGCCCGCAAGCTTGAGGAAGCAGGGGTCGACGCCATCGTTGCCCAGGGCATGGAAGCGGGCGGCCATGTGGGCACTGTCACGACCCTGGTTCTGGTGCCTGGCGTGGTCGATGCGGTTAAAGTACCGGTGCTCGCCGCCGGCGGTATCGTCGATGGACGCGGGATTGCCGCCGGACTGATGCTTGGCGCCCAGGGCGCGTGGATCGGAACCCGGTTTATCGCTACCGAGGAGGCGACCACCCACGAGAACCATAAGCAGGGCATCCTGCGGGCGGACGAGCACGGTACGATTGTCTCGTACTGCTATACCGGCAAACCCAGCCGCGTGTTGCAAAACGAGTTCACGGCGCGCTGGAAGGGACGCGATCGGGAGCTTTTGCCGATGCCGTGGCAACGAATACGGGTCGAATCGCTTGTGGCGCCGGCCCGCGCGGCGGGAATGGTGGATGTCGCCAATTTCCCGACCGGACAGGGCGCCGGCGCAATTTGTGACATTCCGGCGGCGGCGGATCTGTTTCACAGGTTGGTTGACGAGACGGAAGGAGCGCTCCGCCGATGACCGACTTGCTGCGCAAGCCGCTTGCCGAAATTCGCCAGGTGCAAAATGCGCTTGTCGCGCATCAGATCGCGCTTTGCGCGCGCGGGCACGAGTACTATCGCCGGCGCTGGGCGGAACACGGCATCGATCCGGCGCGGGTGCGCACAATCGACGATTTACAGCTTCTGCCGCTTACCCCCAAGCAGGACCTGATGGCCGATCCGGAGGCGTTCCGTTTGCAATGCCCTGATTTACCCCTTCATGAGCGAGCGCTTTGGGAGGTGAACTACACGACGGGAACCACCGACGAGCCGACGCCCCTGTACGTCACCACGCACGACTATCACGCCTACCTGTTGCAGGCGCGGCGCGTGGCGGAAATCTCGGGCATCACCGAAGACGATGTGCTGGCCAATCTGTTTCCGCTGACGCCGGCGCCGATGGGGTCGTTCATGCGTTCGTCGGCCAATGCCTATGCGGCGGGAACAGCGGTCGCCGGTGCGCTCACCGGAGCCCCATTCGGTGATTTTGGCGTTCATCGCTCACTCGATGACGCCGTGCGGATGGTCGAGCGCCACCATGCCACCGTACTCTGGGGCATCACAAGTTTCGTGCGGCGGGTGATCATGCGCGCGAGCGACCTGAACGCGGATTTTCGCAGTGTGCGAATGTGCGGGGTGACCGGGGAGGCCAGTTCGCCGGAAATGCGCGAGGACATGCGCCAACGGCTGCGTGACATGGGCGTCGCCAATCCGATCATTTTCGATCGCTATGGGTCGACGGAGTCCGGCGGACTGGCCCAGTGCCACGAGGACGGCGACTGGCACAATCCGGCGCCGGAAGTCCTTTTTCATGAGGTGGTCGATCCGGACACCGGGCGCCGGCTGCCCGACGGCGAGCGCGGCGCCCTTGCGATCACACATATCAACCGGCGCGGGACCACGTTGATCCGTTATCTGGTGGGCGACATCGTGAGCCTTTCGCACGACGAGTGCCCGCACTGCGGGCGCAGTGGCGATCGCGTCATCCCGCCGATCGTACGCACGAAAGACTTGCTGAAGGTGAAGGGCATGCTCATCAATCCGAGCGTATTGCTCGCGTCGCTCGGCGCGGTGCCGGGGATCGACGAATTTCAAGTGGTTCTTGCCCGTCAGGACGCAAACGACCCGTATTCCATGGACGAAATGATTGTCCGTATTGCGAGTCCGCGCACCGACCGCGATGCTCTCATTTCCGCGGTGACCGAAGCCGCACAACGCGCCGCCAAGGTGCGGCCACGGATCGAGTTCGCGGCCGCAAGCGACATCTACGATCCCGCCAGGGAGGCCAAGGCCACCCGACTGGAGGACCGACGATGAGATTTCGTTTCAGCGATGAGCAAGAAATGCTTCGGCGAACCGTGCGCGCGTTTGCCGACCGCGAGCTGACCCCCGAGTACCTGCGCGAACTCGACGCCAACGCGCGTGCGCCGCACTGGGAGTTGCTGCCCAAGATGGCTGAACTTGGATTCACGGCCTTGCCGGTGCCATCGGACTACGGTGGCATGGGAGGTAGCGTGGTCGATACGACGATCCTGCTTGAGGAGCTTGGCCGATCGTCGCTGTC
>JAPYPT010000071.1 GCA_029937535.1 Alphaproteobacteria bacterium | reverse complement strand
GATCATCATAAGATAACCCATCACACGCTGGGACTAAACAGCTAGACCGTTTTCGGTATTGAATTGCGCAATCAAGGCTGCGACGGCAGCCCGGCGCCCCTGTGCCGCCCCTGTGGAGCCGTGCGCTTCAGCGCACTGGCGTGAACGATAAAAGCTAGACTTGATTCGATGAATATCGAAAAAAGTCTAGCCCGATTTCATCAATCGATCCTTTACAGCGCTTCGCCGCGGATCAATTTTGGCAGATCGCCGGCCATGGCGGCGGCCTGGCGTTCGAAATAGCGTTTGGCCGGACCGATCCTGTTGACCAGGCCCAGGCCCAAAACGCGGGCCAAACGCACCGGCGTGATGTTGTTGGAGAACAGGCGCACCAGACCGTCCGTCATCATCAGCATTTTCAGGGCGTCGAAGCGGCGCCATTGCTGATAGCGCCGCAGGGCCTCGCCGCCGCCCAGATCAAGGCCCAGGCGGGCGGTATCGATCAAGACTTCCGACAGGGCGGCGACATCGCGCAGGCCAAGGTTCAGGCCCTGACCCGCCACGGGATGCATGCCGTGGGCCGCATCGCCGATCAGCGCCAGGCGGTTATCGATATAACGTTCGGCATTCTGCAGGCCCAGCGGAAAACTCCAGCGCGGAGCATCGCATTCGATCCGGCCCCAATGATCACCGGCGCGTTCCATGATCGCCTCGTTGAAGGCCCCCTCGTCCAGCGCCAACAGGCCCGGCACATCCCCAGCGCGCTCGGTCCAGATCAGGGCGGAGCGGTTGCCCTGCATGGGCAGCAGGGCAAAAGGTCCGGCGGGCAAAAACAGCTCGGATGCGATACCGCCATGCCCGCCCTCATGCCGGACCGTGGTGACGATGGCGGTTTGATCGTATTGCCAACTCAGACAGCGGATACCGGCGGCCTCCCGCAAGGGCGAATTCCGTCCCTCCGCACCGACCGCCAGCGCTGCGCCAATAGTCCGGCCATCAACCAGTTGCGCCCGTACGCCATGGGGGCCGCGTTCCACATGGGCAACCTCCGCCGGGATGATCAATTCAACCGCCTCCGCCCCTTCCAGGGCGCGGTGCAAGGCCAGGCGGAGGTAACGGTTTTCCACCGTGAAACCAAAGGGCCGGTCGCCAACCTCCCGATGGTCGAAATGCAAGAATAGCGGCGCGCCGTTATCGGCAACGCGGATCTCGGAAATAGGTTCCGCGAAATCCATCATATGCTCCCAGGCGCCGATCTGCCCGAACATGGCGGCGGAGCCGTAGGATATGGTGGAGACGCGGCCATCATGGTCCATGGCCGTCACTGCGTCCGTGGTTTGCCGCTCCACCACCACCGTGCTGAGGCCGGCGCTGGACAGGGCCAAGGCCTGGGTCAAACCGATCATGCCGCCGCCGACGATCAGTACGTCCGTGTTGATATGTTCCGCCTCGCGCATACCCGCAACATCGCCGCAAGGCCGGGCGTTGTCCAGCGCCCATTGGCGGGATAGTCTAGCCCCATGACAGAAACAGCATGGCACCAAATGACGGCCCTGGACCTGGGCGCCGCCATTCAGAACCAGTCGATCGATCCCATCGATTTGACGGAGCATTTCCTCGCCCGCATGGCCGCGGAGGACCCCGACCACCGGGTCTATATCCAGGCAACCGCCGACCGTGCCCGTGCCGAGGCTGCCGCCGCCTCCACCCGCGCCAAGGAGGGTTTGCGGCAAAGCCCCCTGGACGGCGTGCCGATGTCCTGGAAGGACCTGACCGATACCGCTGGCACGGCGACGACCTTCGGCTCCGCCCTATTGCGGGACCGGGTGCCGGACCGCGATGCCCTGCTGCTGCGCCGGGCCACCTTGGCCGGCATGATCTGCCTGGGCAAAACCACAATGTCGGAATTCGCCTATTCGGGCCTGGGCATCAACCCCATCTTCGGCACGCCGGCCAATGGCGCCGACCGGGAGGTGGAGCGGGTGCCGGGCGGATCATCCTCGGGCGCCGCCGTCTCGGTGACGGATGGCTTGGCGCCTGCCGGCATCGGCAGCGACACGGGCGGCTCGGTCCGCATTCCCGCCGCCCTGAACGGCATTGTGGGTTTAAAGACCACCATCGGCCTGTTGCCCCTGGACGGCATCCTCGCCCTCTCGCCCACGTTCGATACCATTGGACCATTGACCCGCGACGTGGCCGACGCCAATGCCATATTTGCCATTCTGAACCAATCCCGGCCGTTTGATTTGGCCGGCGCCAGTCTGGACGGCGTGCGTCTGCTGAAACCGAAAGACGTCATGTACGACGATCTGGACGCCACGGTCGCGGGCGCCATCAGCCATGCCCTTGACCGGCTCGGCAACGCGGGCGCCGAAATTGTCGAGGGGGAGGTCCCCGAATTCGCCGAAGCCTTCGACCATGTGGCCCGCCACGGCAATATTATCTCGGCCGAGGCATACGCCCTGTGGCACGACCTGGTGGACAGCCGGGGCGATGAAATGTACTGGGGCGTCCGCTCCCGCTTCGAGTTGGCCAAGAAATTATCGGCCATCGATGCGGAAGCCGCCCACATCGGCCTCAAGGCCATTGCCGCCCGCTACCGGACACGGACGGCGGGGTTCCGGGCGGTGGTGCACCCCACCTGCCCCCGCATCGCCCCGCCCATCGCCGATTTGCAGGACGACCCGGCCGCCTACGATGACGCCAACCTGGCCATGACCCGCAATACCCGCCTGGGTAACATCATGGAAACCTGCGGCGTGACGGTGCCTTGTCAAGGCCCCGGCCAACTGCCGGTAGGGCTGTCTTTCATGGCGGCGGGACATAGCGAGGGCATGGTTCTACGCCTCGGTGCCGCTGCGGAGTCGGCCTTGGCGTCAAAATCAGGCGACAAGGTGGATTGAGCCCGGTACAATTTCACCAGTAAATAGAAACGGCAATTATTCGCGGACTGGGGGACATATCATGACCGTCACGATAATCACGGGTACGAGTTCCGGCATCGGGCTCGCCACGGCAATACGTTTGGCCAAAGCCGGCCACAAAGTCTATGCCGGTGTCCGCAATCCCGATAGCGCCGAGAACTTACGCAAGGTGATCGATGCGGGCGAACTACCAATTTCCATGCTTGAAATTGACATGATGGACGAGAAGTCCATCACCGATGCGGTGGCCCGCGTGCTGGCGGCGGAGGGACAAATCGATGTCCTGGTTAATAACGCCGGCATCGCACGGGGAACGTCCGTCGAAGAATCTCCAATGTCTGATGTTAGGGCGGTTTTCGAGACCAACTATTTTGGCGTCTTCGCCCTGATACAAGCTGTTATCCCCGGCATGCGGGAGAGAAAAACCGGCACCATCGTTAATGTGTCGTCGATTGCGGGTCGGTTCGTGGCTCCCAACAATGCCGTCTATGCGTCCTCCAAATACGCCTTGGAGGCATTGTCTGAATCACTCGCCCTGCAACTGAAACCATTCAACATCCGCGTCGCCATCATCGAACCCGGCGTCATCGCCACCTCGTTCTTTGAAAACGCCGCCAAGGCCATGGGTCCGCCCGACACCGCGTCTCCCTATTTCGTCCATACCCGCCGCATAATGAAACTCTTCACGACGCAGACGGAAAAATCCGCGCCGACACCCCCCGATGCCGCCGCCCAGGCGATCGAAAACGCCATTACAACGAACGAACCCAAACTACGCTATATAGTGGGGGACGATGCCGAAATGTTTTTGGCGGCGCGCGAACGCGTGAGCGATGAAGAGTTTATGGAAGCGGCCACCATCGAAGATGATGAAGAATATTACGACGCGATGGCGGAATGGCTGGGCGAGGATCTATGGAGACCGTAAATCGCCCGTGATCACTTTCTGACTGATCGGCATCCGCTCCCGCCATCCCAATTTTGATATCCGGGCGATTGACTTAGCCTTTTGCTCCGGGCTAATCGGAACAGAGCCTGGATCAAGGGTCAGTTTCCGAAACGAAACGTCCGACTTGGTATACTCGTCCTTAATCTTGCGCAGGGCGCCGATGGGATCATCGGCGAAATCCACGCGGATATCGCAGCGATCAAGATCGTCATCGTCCGTTACCCGAAGGGCGGCGGATAACAGCGGCAGGTGAATTTCCCCGCCCGCATCCCGCCCCGCTTCCAAGGCCCGCATCAGCCGCTCCAGCAATGGCTCGGATCCGGCCGCGACAAAGGCGTCGCGCATGGCCACGGTGACTTGATCGTTGGCCAGAATATTACCGACCGCCAGGCAATTGGCGCCGGCGGAGTGGTTATAGACCGAGTAGATATCCTGGCCATGAAAGGCGGCCCAATTGCCGTGGCGGTCAAGGGCGGCCAATTGCCGCCAGCCGATGTTCGCCGTGCCGGCAACCACCACCTCGACCGCTTCTCCGGCGGTGGCGCCGTCCTTTAGTGCGGCAAGGCCCTGATCGCCAAGACGCGGGTCCGTTCGATGCTGGCTCAAAAAGGCGCCACAATCATGGGCAAGCCGTATGCATCGAGCGCCCACGGCCATGTTCGATGTACAGATGGCCCCGCCGACGGCGCCCGTCTCCGGACAGTAGCCGATAATCGAAAAGGTCATGGGCCAGCCTCAATCATGCGGGCGCGAAGATATCGTCCGCCACCGGACCCTCCAGTTCCGGCAACGGGACCTGAGCTTTGAAGGCATGATCGTGTTGCAGGGTGGGCATGACCTCGGTCGCGAACATGCGCATGTTTAATTCCCCCTCTTCGTGGGGCATGCCGCCATAGGAGAAATCGCAGACGATATGGTCGGTCCCGGTCAGGCGCTGCAATTCGCCGATCTGCTGAATGCAGTCGTCCGGGGTGCCGACGATCTGGATGTTGACGTAAAATTCCGTCATTTTCTTTCGCGATTCCGCATCCTTCATTTTGGAATAAGTCTTGGCCATCTTCCCGTAGGATTCATAACCCTTCACCGTGGCCAGATGACCATCAGAGAATTTATAGTGATTGTCGATGGAATCCCATTTCGCGCCCAGGTATTGCTTGCCGCGCTCAACCGCCTCGTCCCGGCTTTCGGCGACTGAGACATTCGTGAGGATCAACGGCGGCTTCGGCGCATGGCCGACGCTCATGGCGATTTCGCGAAAGCTTTCGATATCCCTGGCCGCCTTGACCCATTCGTTCTGCATGATGACCATCATGCCGAAACCTAGCTTGGCCATGATCTCGGCCGATTCCGGGCTGACGGAGGAAGCATAGAAACGCCGTTCCGGGTGCGACATGGGCCGGGGCCGGATCGACATTTCCGGGATCTTGTAATACTCGCCGTCCCAATCAAAGACCTCGTCGCGCAGCGCCTTGGTGATCAGCTGGGCGGATTCAGCAAAACGCGGCCGTGCCTCCTCCATGGGAATGCGAAAGCCGGCGTATTCGACGCTGGCCGCCCCCCGCCCGAAACCGAACAGGCAGCGCCCGCCACACAGCAGGTCCAGATAGGCGATTTGTTCCGCCACCCGGATTGGATCCTGCCAGGGCAGCACGATGACGCAGGTGCCCAGCATGATACGCTTGGTCCGGCCCGCGAAATAGGTCAGCAATTGCAAGGGCGACGGCGACATGGAATAGCCGGTAAAATGATGCTCCAGCCCGAATAAGCTGTCGAAACCCAATGGCTCCGCCAGATCGCCGAGCATCAAATGTTCCGCCAACACCGCCGCATCCGACCGGCCGTCTTCCGCAAGTACGCTTAAATCAGTACCGATTTTCATCTGTTTTACGCTTTCTGCAAGTTACATCTAATCAGTAGGGGGGCCTTTCAACTCGACGGTATTGCCGTCGGGGTCTTGTACGTAAATGGAAGGTCCGACGCCTTCGGCGCCAAATCGCTCGGTGATCTCGCCGGGCTCCAGGCCGTGGCCCCTCAGATAGTCCACCAGCGCCGGTCCGTCGTACGGTTCGATGCGCAGGGCAAAGTGATCCATATTCCGGCCTTGCGCCTGGGCGGGGCCGCCGCCCTTTTGCCCCAGTTCACCGGTCAAGGTGACCAGATCGAGCTGTGCCGTGCCGGCGCGTAGATGATACAGCCCCAGATCATCCCGCCGTCGCTCCATGACGCAGCCCAAAATGTCACAGTAAAATGCCATGGATCGCTCCAAATCCGCGATCCGCAGTACGATGTGGTCCACTCCCAACGGCGCGATCTGCATGGTCACCTCCCAGATATAGCCAATAGTTTCTTAAGACCTATACCTTATAACAAATTCACATAAGGTTGCGAGGGGTCCCTGAGTAGATGCAGTTCTTGGACGACATCCGTACGCCGGAATGCCGGCGGTTTGCCGAAACCTGGCAGCGTTGGCGCGGCACGGACCTTGTTCCGCGCCGCTCGGAGGTCCGGATTGAGGATATCACCGCGCTGTTGCCCATGGTTTCCGTGCTGGAGGTGATCTCGGCGGAGGTCGCAACCTTCCGTCTGGCCGGCACCGCACTATGCGATGTCATGGGTATTGAGCTGACCGGCCTCAATTATTTCGATTTCACCACGGCGAAAGAACGCGGCCCACGCTCGGCGCGGACCAACCAGCTCGTCAACCACCCGGCTGGTTCCCATTTCGTCTTCCCCATGATCTATCGCACGGGACGACTGGTACCCTCGGAAATTGTTTCTTTGCCCGTGCGGCCCAATGATCCGGCCGCGCCGATGCAGCTATTTTCCCTGACGATGTCCCTGGAAGACCTGCGCCTGGAGGGACGGGTCGCCACCTCGGACACACTGCCGATGCCCGAAGGTTTCCAATTCGTCGATATCGGCGCCGGCGTCCCCGACGAAGCCCTCGGCCTGGCCGACCGCCCGCCGGCGGCCAGGTTGGTAAAACAAGCCAGCTAACCCCGCTTTTTCCGGAACTTCGTGGCACGGGTGCCGGCGCGGCCGCCTGATGAGCGGCCCTTGGGGACGCGGGCGTTGTCCAGCATTTCCGGGGTGATTTCGGTGGCGATGGGCTTGGGCGTGTAACCTTCGCCGCGTTTGCGCCGGGCCGCCTTGATGCCGCCGGCGGCGCCGTCCTTGGAACGGCCAGCCGATCCGTCAAACGGCTTGCCGCCCTCGCCCGTCAGGCCTTCCAGTTCCATCTGTTCCAGGCGGCGCAGTTCGTCGCGCAGGCGGGCGGCTTCCTCGAACTCCAGATCGGCGGCGGCGGCGCGCATGCGTTTTTCCAGATCTTCGAGATAGCTCTTCAGATTATGGCCGATCAGGTTGGCGCGTTCTTCATCGCCGGTATCCACGGTGACATGGTCGCCCTCGTACACGGAGGCCAGGATATCGGAAATGTTTTTCTTGATCGATTCCGGCGTGATGCCGTGCTCTTCGTTATAGGCCTTCTGTTTCTGACGCCGCCGCTCGGTCTCTTCCAGGGCCTGGTTCAGGCTGTTGGTGCGTTTGTCGGCATACAGAATGACCCGGCCATCCACGTTGCGCGCGGCCCGGCCGATGGTCTGCACCAGGGAGGTGGTGGAGCGCAAAAAGCCTTCCTTGTCCGCATCGAGGATCGCCACGAGGGAGCATTCGGGAATATCCAGGCCCTCGCGCAACAGATTGATGCCGACAAGAATATCGAACACGCCCAGGCGCAGGTCGCGGATGATCTCGATGCGTTCCAGGGTATCGATGTCGGAATGCATATAACGCACCTTGAGGCCCGACTCGTGCATATATTCGGTCAAATCCTCGGCCATGCGCTTGGTCAGGGTGGTGACCAGGACGCGGCCATTGGCGGCCGTGACCTCACGGCATTCGGCGATCAAATCGTCCACCTGATGCTCCACGGGGCGGACGATGCACGTGGGGTCGATCAGGCCGGTGGGACGGATCACCTGTTCCGTGAAAACGCCGTCCGTGCGCTCCATCTCCCATTTACCGGGCGTGGCGGATACAAACACGCTTTGCGGCCGCATGACCTCCCATTCCGAGAACTTCAGGGGCCGGTTATCGACACAGGACGGCAAGCGGAAACCGAATTCCGAAAGAGTCCATTTGCGCCGGTAATCGCCGCGGAACATGCCGCCCAATTGCGGGACGGTGACGTGGCTTTCATCCAGGATGACCAAGGCGTCCTCGGGCAGGTATTCGAATAACGTTGGCGGCGGCTCGCCGGGATTGCGGCCCGTAAGATAGCGGGAATAGTTCTCGATGCCGGGACAGAAGCCGGCGGCGTCCATCATTTCCAAATCCAGCATGATGCGCTGTTCCAACCGCTCCGCTTCCAGCAGCATGCCGGTTTGCCGCAGCAATTCCAGACGCTCGATCAACTCCGCCTTGATGCCCTTCATGGCCTGCTGCAAAGTGGGGCGCGGCGTCACGTAATGGCTGTTGGGGTAGATCCGGACTTTCTTCAGGGTATCGCTACGTTGACCGGTCAGCGGGTCGAACTCGACAATCTCCTCCAGATCATCGCCGAACAGGCTAAAACGCCAGGCCCGGTCCTCCAGATGCGCCGGCCACAATTCCACTACGTCGCCCCGCACCCGGAAGGTGCCCCGGCCGAAGAAGTTGTCGTTGCGGCGGTATTGCAGATCCACCAGGCCTTTGAGCAGGGCGTTGCGGTCGACCGTACCGCCGACCTTTAGATCCACGGTCATCTTGGAATAGGTCTCGACCGAGCCGATGCCATAGATGCAGGAGACCGAGGCGACGATGATCACATCGTCCCGTTCCAATAACGAGCGCGTGGCGGCGTGGCGCATGCGGTCGATCTGCTGGTTTATGTGCGCCTCTTTCTCGATGTAGGTATCGGTGCGCGGCACATAGGCCTCGGGCTGGTAATAATCGTAGTAGGAGACGAAATATTCCACCGCGTTATTGGGGAAGAAACCCTTCATCTCACCGTAAAGCTGGGCCGCGAGGGTCTTGTTCGGGGCCAGCACCAGGGCCGGCTTCTGGGTCCGCTGAATAACCTGGGCAATGGTGTAGGTCTTGCCCGAACCGGTCACCCCCAACAGCACCTGATCGCGCTCGCCGGCCTCCACCCCCGCCGTCAGCTCCGCAATGGCCTGGGGCTGATCGCCGGCGGGTTCATACTCGGATACCAGTTCAAAGGCCCGCCCGCCCTCGGCCTTTTCCGGCCGCGCGATAGGCGCGGGCACCCAGGATGCCTGCTCCGCTTCCGCCAAGGACTGCTCGAAGCTGCCCCGGATCTGTTTCATCGAAGTATGTGCCATGGCGCCAGTATAACTGATTGGGAAGGCGGTCTATCGGATTTGTGCGGTACGGGTTAAATTACCAGCATTATGACAGCAATATTAGACCACGACATCGCGGCGCCCCGAGCCTGGACCGGGGCGGAACTGGCGGACGATTCGGGCTTTTGCGCTCTGAACGATGACTGCCGGGACGAGCTATTGGAACTGGCGGTGCTTTTGGCGGCGAACCCGTTGCCGGTTTTGTCCCTGCACCCGGATGATTTCGAACTGCCCCATTGCCGGGTCCTGATGGCGGGCGTCGCGGCACAACTGGATCACGGCCCCGGCTTCGCCATTATCGACCGGCTGCCACTGGAGCACCTGGACGACAATGCATCGACAGCGCTGTATTGGCTGCTGGCCAGCCTGGTCGCCCGCCCGGTGGCGCAAAGCTGGGACGGCAAGATGTTGTACGATGTGCGCGACACCGGCAAGCAGCCGGGCAACGGCGTCCGCCCGGACATCACCAATGCGCGGCAAAACCTGCACACCGACAACAGCTATAACCTATGCCCGCCCGACTATGTGGCCCTGCTGTGCCGGCAGACGGCGATGACCGGCGGGGTCAGTCAGTTGGTCAGTTTCCATGCCGTGCATAACAAAATGCGCGCCGAATGCCCGGACCTCCTCGCCCGTCTGTACGAGGACTTTACCTTCGACCGTCAGCGGGAACACGCCCCGGACGACGCAGAAGTGGTGCATCACCCCCTGTTTGCCTGGGACGGCGCGCAGCTTTTGGGCAGGCTGTCGAAGCGTATGGTGGTCCAGGGTTACGAGCTGGAAGACCGGCGGATGGACGAGACCTCGGCGGCGGCCTTGGCCGCCCTTGAAGCGGCAATGAACGCGCCCGACATGATAAAGGAATTTCATTTCCGGCCCGGCCAGATACAGATCGTCAACAACAAAACCCTCGGCCACGCCCGCACCGGCTTCACCGACTGGCCCGAACCCAGCCGCCGGCGCCACCTACTCCGCCTCTGGCTACGTCACCAGGGCCGGACGTTTTACAACGGTTAAGAAGCCCCCGAATTGTAGTTGCGCCACCGGAAGTCTAGATATTTAGACAATTTTCGATAGTCATCAAACCACCCGGCCCACGCAAGGGCTAAATTTCTCATGCGCATGGGGCACAATGGCAGGGAACTGCCGTGGGTGACAGTTGAGCTCAGGCGGTGGGTTTCCGATAGGTTACCAAGCCCTGACCGGTGGGCAGTTCCAAGACGGAGTGATCATGCGCACGCCACCACTCCACATGCGCCTGGCATAATTCCCGTTGTTCCAGGCGGCCGAAATCATCAAGCACCACCATGGCGCCATCGCTCAAGCGCGGCAACAGGCGGTCCAGCGCGGCCGTTTCCGCGGCGCCGGCGTTTAGATCCAGATGCAGAAAGGCGATGCGATCGGGCATCACCGTATCGAAGACGTCGGGCACGATACCCTTGACCACCTGGACATTTGGCATATGGCCAAAACGGTCGATCACATCCTGATATACGCCGTCCCATTGATAGCCGGGATTGGCCTGTTCCCGTTCCAGGTCCGTGGACCATTGTTCGGGCAAGCCGGCAAAAGAATCATAAAGGTAGAACTGCCGCGGCAGAGTCATGAATTGCAGATACTGGGTCATGACGCCGGCGTAAAAGCCCTTGTAGGTACCGCACTCGACGAAATCGCCCTCTATTCCGAGGGCCGACCGCGCCGCCCAGCAGCAAGTGTGCAGACGCCAGATCTTGGCCGCATCCGTCTCGCCGTCCGCATTGGCCAGCAATGCCGTCACGAAAGGCTGGTCGCGGACGAAATGTTCGTTGCGCATGAAGGCGATTAGATTGTCGTGCATGAACGCCGACAGGCCGTGCTGCTGGTAGACTTTCTCAACCTGCAGCAGGTTTGAAGCGACTTCGCCTAGCTGTTCGCGCGGTGGACCATAAAAGCTCATGGGCCGTAAAACCCTTGCTGTTGCACCAATTTCTCCAAATTCATACAACAGAGCTGGCTAATGTTTGGTTAACGATGTCATACCAAAGGTCATTGATAGTGACCCTTTGAGATCGCCTCCGGATTTCATCGGGTAGGAGTGAAGCCGCCGGCGATGCGGTGTATCGTCAAGGCTTCACGACGCCATCCGATGATATCCGGAGGCGACCGCAGGCGCCTTGCGGACGCTTTCGGATGGCGTCGCGCACGGTTGACGATGCACCACATCGCTGCACCGCGCGCTCCTACCCGAAAACGCCCGAAAGGCATCTCAAAGGGTCACTATCAATGACCTTTGGTATTATTAGTAGGACCGCGGCATGCCCATGACCTTTTCGCCGATATAGTTGAGGATCAACTCCCGGTTAATTGGCGCCGTGCGCAACAGGCGGGCCATGGAATACAGATCATACAGGCCGTATTCATGGGTGAAGCCGTTGCCGCCATGGGCTTGCAGGGCCGCCTCGACGGCCATGATGCCGGCCTCGGCGCCGGCGTATTTTGCCATGTTGGCGGCGGGGCCGGCTTCCTCACCCCGGTCGAACTGCCAGGCCGCCTGACGCAGCATCAGCGATGACAGTTCCACCTGGGTCTTGGCGGCGGCCAGGGGGTGCTGGACGCCTTGGTAGGCCCCGATGGGACCGTTGAAGACAACCCGTTCGGAGGTATAGGCCACCGCCTTTTCAATGGCGAAGCGGCCAATGCCGCAGGCCATGGCCCCGATCGTCACCCGCTCCGGGTTCAGCAAATCGAACAGGATTTCGAAACCCTTATCGACTTCGCCCAGCACATCGTCGGGGCCCAGGTCCACGTCATCGAAAAACAGAGTGAACTGCTGCTCCGGATTGACCAGGCTCATATCGATGGCGTGAAAATCGACCCCCTTGGCCTTCATATCCACGATGAACACCGTAAAGCCGTCCGTCTTGCGGCTGACCTGATCATGGGGCGTGGTACGGGCCACCACCACGGCATAGTCGGAGACATCGACCCCGGTGATGAAAACCTTGGAGCCGTTCAATTTGAAACGGTCGCCGTGGGCCTTCGCCACGGATTGGATGCGCATGGAATTGCTACCCGCGTTCGGCTCGGTAATGGCGAAACAAAATATTGTCTTGCCGGCGGCGGCATCGGGCAGATAGCGGGATTTCTGTTCCGGCGTGCCGTGCTGGTTGATATGGCCGAGGGACATGGTCGGGCCAACCACATACATCAGCAACGGCAGGCCATGGTTGCTCATGCCCTCGATCAGCAGCGCCATTTCCAAAAGGCCCAGGCCGCCGCCACCGTATTCCTCGGCCACCATCAGGCCGGCGAAACCGTCTTCGGCGGTCTGTTGCCAGAGCTCCCGGGGAAATTCGAACTTGCGGGCCTTTTCCAGCCAGTATTTATGATCGAAGGACTGGGCAACCTTGCCGCCATAGTCGTAGATCATCTGCTGTTCGGGACTGAGTGCGAAATCCATTGCCTTGCTCCGTGCTTGAGTTCACAGAAATCAAACTTAAGGCTAACACCACGGCCTCGGCATTACCATTCGAACGATTGTTAGATTATTGCGCCGGCCTCGTATAAACTGCGCCCCTGACAACCGACCTATTGGAGACAGGGGTGATGAACGATACATCCCCGCCACGGCGCGGCCGCAAGTCTGAGCTATCGCGCGAACAGATCCTGGACGCCGCCGCCCGCATGCTGCGGCGCCAGGGCTATGGCAACACCACGCTGCGCGCCATCGCCGAGGTTGCGGGCATTCAGGCGGGCAGCATCTATTATCACTTTGCCTCGAAAGACGAGATCATGGACGCGGTGCTGGAGCGCGGGGTCGCCGCCGTGTACGAGGCCGTGCGTGACCGTCTGGCCGCCCTGCCCAGCGAGACCGGCCATTTGGCGCGGATTGAAGTGGCGGTGACGACCCATCTGGAAGCCTTGTTGAGCCATGGCGACTACACCTCCGCCTCCATCCGCACCTATGGCGAGGTGCCGGAGGCGTTTCAGCAAAAGAGCCAACCCTTGCGCGAGGCCTATGTGGTTTTGTGGCAGGATTTGTTGGGTGCGGCGCAGGCGGACGGGGCCATCCGGGACGATCTGGACACCTCGCTTTTGCGGACGTTATTACTGGGCTCGCTCAACTGGACCGTGGAATGGTATGATCCCACCCAGCGCCCGGTTCAGGACATCGCCCGCCAGGCAGTCGATGTCTTGTTTCGCGGTGTGGTGCCAGTGGAAGAAGCATCGTAACGCTCAATTCTGAAGGAAGATTTGCATGGACAAGGTTAGCCCCGTCACCCTGGATCAATACGGCGCCATGGACATGGCGGAGAAACGCCAGGTGTGGCTTGATATTTCGGATATCAGCGAAGAACAGTTCGAGGCGCATATCGAAACACAAAAAGGCCGCGAGGCCGCCGTGCCCAAGGTTGGATCGGAAGCGCCGGACTTCACGGCGGATGTGCTTGGCCCCAACCGCCAGCGCACGGGCGAGCAGGTGCGACTTTCGGATCTGCGGGGCAAACCGGTGGGCCTTGTTTTCGGCTCCTATACGTGACCCCCGTTTCGTAAAAAGGCCGTGCGCCTTAACGAACTCTACGCCACGTACAAGGATCAGGTTCAGTTCTATATCGTCTATATCCGCGAGGCGCATCCCCAGGAGGGCTGGCAAGTGCCCAACAACCTGATCGAGAATGTCCTCTACGACGAACCCACCACGGACGATGAACGCACGGCGGTCGCCGCCGCCTGCCAGATCGATCTGGATTTGCACATGCCCATGCTGGTCGACGGCATTGACAACGACGTCGATGAAAAATACGTCGGCCTGCCCATGCGCCTGTTCCTGGTCGATGGGATGGGCAAGATCGCCTATGCCGGCGACAAGGGCCCCTTCGGCTGGGACGATGACGGGTTCGAGGCGGTGTTGCGGGAGGTGATTGGCGAATAGCGGGCCGTAGCGCCGCAACGAATAGTCCCGAACCGGCGCCATGTGATATGGTCGGTCCATGTTGGACACCGAACAGATCGTGGCCCGGCTGCCCTGCTGGTCCGGGCCGGTCACGCCCGCGCTTATGCCTTTTTTCTGGAGGAGCAAGGCGGCCGGATGGCGCCCGAGATGGCCGGACTGCGCGCCGCCAACGAGCGTCCGGCGAAGGAAGAAATACTGCGCCGCTTTCTGGCCATGAAATGCGCCTTCCTGCTGCGCGCGGCCATGTGGCGCATGGTCTCGGAATCTACCTCCACGCTGGACTTCGACTATGTCGCTTATTCGGCGGCGTTTCTAGTCCGTTTCAAGGCGGAATATGATCGGCTTTGAGGGCGCGGAACAGACCTTTACTTCGGCAATACAGTGACGTCACAATGCCACGAACGAGGCGGGGAACAGGGACGGGTCAATGAAAACCCAAGCGCGCGTGGTCGTCGTCGGTGGCGGTGTTGTTGGCGTGGCGACACTGTATCAATTGGCCAAGATGGGTTGGCGCGATGTGGTCTTGCTGGAGCGTCATGAGCTGACCTCGGGCTCAACCTGGCATGCCGCGGGGCTGTTGCCGCTGTTCAATATGAGCTATTCGGTCGGCCAGATTCACAAACATTCCGTAGCCCTTTATGAGGGTCTGGAGGCGGAAACCGGACAGGCCGTGGGGTTCAGTCAGGTCAGCAATATCCGTTTGGCCATGAATTCGGACCGCATGGACGAATATCACCAATATGCCGGGGTGGCCCGGACCATTGGTATTGACGTCAAATTTCTGGACCCCGGTGAGGTGCTGGAGATTTGGCCGCTATGTAATATCGACGGCCTCGTGGGCGCCATTCAACACCCTGACGACGGCTATATTCAGTCCGCCGACGTGACCCAGGCCATGGCCATCGGCGCCCGCAAACTGGGCGCCGAGATCTACCGGCAAACGGCGGTGGAAGGCTTCACGCAAAAGCCCAATGGCGAATGGCTGGTCAAGACCGACAAGGGCGATATTGTCTGCGAACACGTGGTCTCGGCGACGGGAAATTTTGCCCGGCGCACGGGCGCCATGGTCGGCCTGGATATACCGGTCATGCCGGTCGAGCACCAATACATCGTCACCGAACCGCACCCCGAGATCGTCAAGCGCCACCAGGCCGGCCTGCCCGAACTGGCCGTGCTGCGGGAATCCGATGGCTCGTGGTATCTGCGCGAGGAAGGTGGCGGCCTGCTGTTGGGGCCTTACGAAAAAGGCGCGCCGATCTGCTATCCCGACGGACCCGCCGTAAATGCCGAGTATGAGTTGTTTCCGGAGGATCTGGATCGCCTCGCGCCTCACATCGAGGCGGCGATCAACCGGGTGCCGGCGTTCGGCGAAGTGGGCGTCAAACAGATCTATAACGGCGCCATAGCCTACACCCCCGACGGCAGCCCCATTATCGGGCCGGCCTGGGGCTTGCGGAATTTCTGGCTGAACGAAGGCCATAGTTTCGGCGTCACCGCCGCCGGTGGCGCCGGCTGGCAGTTGGCCCATTGGATCATCGAAGGCGAACCCACCATCGATATGCTGGGCGTCGACCCGCGCCGTTTCGGCGCCTATGCCAACGCGGGTTACCTGAAGGCCAAGAACGAAGAGGCCTACGCCAATGTTTTCACCATCCATTACCCGGACGAGGAACGGCCCGCCGGCCGGCCCCTGCGCCAGGCCCCCTGTTATGGCCGCTTAAAGGATCTTGGCGCCGTATTCGGGCAAAAGGCCGGTTGGGAGCGGGCCAACTGGTTCGCGCCCCAGGGTACGGCGCAGGTGGATGATTGGTCCTTCCGCCGTTCGGCCTGGTTCGAACACGTGGGCAACGAATGCCGTAACGTGGCGGAGAATGCGGGCATTCTCGATATGACGGCCTTCGCCAAGTGCCGTGTCTCGGGCCCGGGCGCGGAGGCTTTTCTGGATGGATTGATCGCCAACCGGCTGCCGAAAGCCGTTGGCCGCGTGAACCTGTGCCACGCCTTGAACAGCACCGGTGGCGTGCACGGCGAGTTCACCATTTTAAGGGAGGCCGCCGATAGCTTCTATCTGGTTTCCGCCGGTGTCTATCAGCGGCTGGATCATGATTGGCTGTGGCGCCACATGCCCCAGGACGGCAGCGTACAAATGGTCAATCTGACCAATGCCAAGGGCGTTCTGGTGCTGGCCGGTCCGAAGTCACGCAGCTTGATGCAACGGGTCTCGAACGCCAATTTCGAAAACAACGCCTTCCCCTGGCTGTCGTCCCGGGAGATTTCCGTGGGCCAGGCCCCAGCCACGGCCATGCGGGTGAATTACGTCGGCGAACTGGGTTGGGAACTACATCACGACATCGAATATCAAAACCATATCTTCGATGCGCTGATGGCGTCGGGGGCGGATCTGGGCCTGAAACCGTTCGGCATCCGCGCCATGGACAGCCTGCGCTATGAGAAATCCTACCGCATGGTGGGCACGGAGATTTCCATTGAGTATGCGGCCTATGAATCCGGCCTGGACCGTTTCGTGCACCCCGACAAAGGCGACTTCAAGGGCCGCGAGGCTTTGTTGGCCTGGGAGAAACGCGGTTTCGCCAATCAGTTGGTCACCCTGGAAGTCCACGATGTGAGCGATGCCGATGCCCTGGGTAACAATCCAATTTACCATGGCGACAAATTGGTCGGCCGGGCCACGGGCGGAAATTATGGTTTTCGGGTGGAGACATCATTGGCCCTGGCCATGGTGGCGCCCGAGTTGGCGGCGGTCGGTACCGAACTGCGCATGAATATCCTTGGTGCCGATCACAAGGTGACCGTCATCGAGGAAAGTCCCTACGATCCGAAGAATGAGCGGCTGCGGGCCTGAACCTCGCCGCCATCGAGGACAACAATGCGGCATGAATGATAGATCCGCGGCGCGGAAATTTGATTATGTCATCGTCGGCGCCGGCTCGGCCGGTTGCGTGCTGGCCAACCGCCTGACCGAGGAACCCGGCCGCTCGGTTCTACTGCTGGAATTTGGCGGCCATGACCGCAGCCCCTTCATCCAGATGCCCACGGCCCTGTCTATTCCGATGAATTCGCCACGCTACAATTGGGGATTTGAGAGCGAACCCGAAGCGCATCTGGACGGCCGCCGCATGAACTGCCCCCGGGGCAAGGTGCTGGGTGGGACGTCGTCCATCAACGGCATGGTCTATGCACGCGGCCATGCCTGTGATTTCGACGAATGGGAGGCCTTGGGCGCCCAGGGCTGGGCTTACAAGGATTGTCTGCCCTATTTCCGCAAGGCCGAGACTTGTGATTACGGCGGCGATGAATACAGGGGCAGCGAGGGGCCCCTGCACACCTGTAACGGCAACGGCATGGCAAATCCGCTGTACCAGGCTTTTATCGATGCCGGGCGCGAGGCCGGGTACCCAGGCACCTCCGACTACAACGGCCGTCAGCAGGAAGGTTTCGGCCGCATGGACATGACGGTCCGAGGGGGCGTGCGGTGCAGCGCCGCCAACGCCTATCTGAAGCCGATCGGGCAGCGCCGCAATCTTACCGTTACGACCGGGGCGCTGTGCCACCGGGTTATCATGGACGGCAAGCGGGCCGTCGCTGTCGAGTATGAAGTGAATGGCACCCGGCGTATTGCCGGCGCCGGGCGTGAGGTCATTCTCGCCGCCGGCGCCATCGGCTCGCCGCATCTGTTGCAGCTATCGGGTATCGGTCCGGGGGAGGCGCTGGCGGCGGCGGGTATTGCCCCGGTTCATGGTCTGCCCGGCGTGGGCGCAAATTTGACGGACCATTTGGAAGTCTATTTTCAATTCGAATGCCGCCAGCCGATCACCCTGAATGGCCATTTGAGCCCGCTCGCCAAGTTCCTCATCGGCGCCCGCTGGTACCTGACGAAATCTGGTTTGGGCGGCACCAATCATTTCGAATCCTGCGCCTTCATCCGCTCCCGCGCGGGTCTGAAATGGCCCGATATTCAATATCACTTCCTACCCGCCGCCATGCGCTATGACGGCCGGGCGGCCTTCGACGGCCACGGCTTTCAAGTCCACGTGGGGCCCAACAAGCCCCAGGCCCGGGGCCACATCATGGCCACCTCGCCCGGCCCTCGGGATAAGCCGGAAATCCGCTTCAATTATCTCGACAACGACGCCGACAGGAACAGCTTCCGTGCTTGCATCCGTCTGACGAGGGAGATTATCGGCCAGCCCGCCTTTGATGCCTATCGCGGCGCCGAGATTCAACCAGGCGCGGAGATCGTCACGGACGAGGGGATCGATGCCTGGGTGCGGGCCAACGTGGAAAGCGCCTACCATCCGTCCTGCACGTGCAGGATCGGCGCCGATAACGACCCCATGGCCGTGCTGGACCCCGGCTGCCGGGTACGCGGCGTGACCGGGTTGCGGGTGGTCGATGCCTCGATATTCCCCGCCATCCCCAACGGAAATTTGAATGCGCCAACCATCATGGCGGCGGAGAAAGCCGCCGATTTGATCCTTGGCCGGACGCCATTGCCCACCTCGAATGCCGAGGTTCATATCGATCCCGATTGGCAAACCCGCCAGCGCCCCGGCGACCCGGTCCGGATTTGGTCCGATCACGGTATGACCAGGGTATGACCGATCGAGCAAATAGTATGACCGAACCATGAGCGAACCATGACCATTCGCGGCATCTTGTTTGACAAGGACGGCACCTTGCTGGACTTCAACGCCACCTGGATGCCCCTGTACCGTACCGCCGCCCATGCTGTTGCCGGGAATGACCGGGAATTAGCAGCAAAACTGCTGCAAATTGGCGGCCAGGACGAGCAACGGGCAACCGTGGCGCCGGGCTCCATCCTGGCCGGGGGCACGACGGATGAAATCGCCGCCCTGTGGGCCGCATACCTACCCAAGCCCGGCTTTGAGGATCTTGCCGGCGTCCTCGACCAGATCTTCCAGCGGGACGGGGCAAAAAGCGCTGTACCGGTTGCCAATCTGGCCCGGACCCTACGCCGGTTGAAGGCCCGCGGCCTGGCCTTGGGCGTCGCCACATCCGATAGCGAGGCCGGCGCCCTGGCCACGCTCCGGCCCTTCGGTGTTTTCGAGCTTTTTGCTTTCGTGGCGGGGTATGACAGCGGTCATGGCCCGAAGCCGGAACCGGGCATGGTTTTGGCCTTTTGCCGGGCCACCGGCCTGACGCCGGGCGAGGTTCTGGTCGTTGGCGACAGCCGCCACGACCTGGAAATGGCCCGCCGCGCCGGCGCCGGCCTTTGTGTTGGCGTTTTGAGCGGAACCTCCGCCCGCGAACATCTTATTGAGCTGGCCGACCATGTTCTCGATGGCATCGGCCATATCGAGGATCTGCTTTTGTCCACCCCGCCAGTTGAAACGCCGCGCCAGTAACGTTATCTATGCCGCTGCGAACTGGATGGGTGCGAGAGTGGTTGAATCGACCGGTCTTGAAAACCGGCAAGGGTGAGAGCCCTTCGTGGGTTCGAATCCCACCCCATCCGCCACTATTTCAGTCTAACCAACTGAACTATATCGGATAAATTTTAGACCTAGCTATTTGGTCCCACATACAGTCCCACACTTCGGGAGGTGCTAGGCGGCGCTGGCCAACCACCAGAAACGGCGTTTTGCCCCTGTAGCGCCGCTCTCCGGCCCAGGATACGCCGCGCCAATGCGTCTCGACGCCAACACGGGCAGCATGAAGGCAACAGGCTCGCCGGCTTCCATGCTAGTCACCCATCGTTATTCAGACTTGGCAGCTCTGGCCAGTCCATCTTGTTGAGGGTGTCTTGTGAAATTTTGCCATGCGTATCGAACTCCGCTTGAAGTTGTTCGTTTAGCCAAAAGAGGCCTTCACCAGAAAGTTTGACGGCGGGATGTCTCCGATACGCCTTGCGCGGATTGGTATTTTTCCTCTTACCTTCCTGCGCGTTGCGTTGTGTAGACGCAAATGAATCGGCCTCGAGTTTATCCATCAATGCATTCAAGGAAACGCCATTCTCCATTGTGCCTGAAACGAACTCGGCATGATGGACACGGATGTATCGCGACCATCTTTCAAAGTCGGGATTGAGCGCCTTTTCCCCAGGCGTCGCATCGTCACGTTTCTCCTTGTATTCCATTCCGATGGCGCGGCCAAAAATACGAATATCATTGGGACCGCCAACCTTGCGGCCAATGAACATCACGGCCCCATCTTTGACACCACGCGGCCGCCCATTTGTAGGATAGGCAAGAATCCGATAGCAGCCCCCCCCCTTGATCTCCGCGATTGTGGATAACGATAGCGGAGCCGGATTGTCGCCAATAATCTTCACGAAAGCCTGACCAGCGTCAGCGATGGCCGCTGGCAAGGATACTGGCGGTGGTTCGGCAAATCCGGCATTTGTGCCAAAGTCCCCAAGGTCGGACACGTCCTTGGACCGCCCACCCGACGCGTGATGGACGGAGACGGTCCTCTCCCAATCATCAACCTGCTCGCGCTGGAGGTCGGGACCGCCGCGCCGCCAAAGGCCATCAAAATAGGCCTGGCAGTCAGCAATCACCGCTGCATCTTGCGAGACCACTCCGACACGCCCGAGAAAGCGCAACTGATGGCAACCAAGCCGGTCATGCAATAACATTCAAATTGGACCGCCCAATGAGGGCCGGCCAACTACACTTGGAGCAGTATTAAATGCCTTCTTCAAACCTCGAATCCGCATCGTTAATCTCAATGTACCGGCGGATGCGGCTCATCCGCCGTTTCGAAGAGCGTACAGCTGAACTTATTGACGCGGGCGAAATCCGCGCCCATGCGCATCTCTATATCGGCGAAGAAGCGGTTGCCGTCGGTGTTTCGGCGGCACTCGAAACACGAGATGTGACGACTTCGACCCATCGCGGCCACGGCCATATTCTTGCCAAGGGTGGCGATCCGATGCGCATGTTCGCGGAACTGATGGGCCGGGAAGCCGGATACAACAAGGGACGCGGCGGATCGATGCACATCGCGGATGTCGGGCTTGGTATCTATGGCGCGAATGGCATAGTCGGCGCGGGCGCGCCGATGGCGTGTGGCGCCGCGCGAATGTTCAAGAACCGTGGTGAGCCGCATGTTGCGGTCCCATTCTTCGGCGACGGCGCGATGAACCAAGG
>JAPYPT010000390.1 GCA_029937535.1 Alphaproteobacteria bacterium | reverse complement strand
CGGCCCTTCCTGGACCTTGCCGCCGCCCTGGCCGTCCGTGCCCGTTTCAAGGGGGTTGGGCGGGACAGGTGACAAATGCTACCGTCGCCGACCGGTACAGTTAAAGGAGTTAAAGAATGTCCACGGGAAACATCGAATTCGGCACGGCGCTACGCTCACCCTACGAGGTCGCGAAACTGTCGCGGCAAATCGAAGGCCTCGGCTTCGACATCCTTGGTTGCGGCGAACATGTCAGTTTTTATGGCGACACGGCCAACGGCCTGGTTTCCCTATCGGTGGCGGCGGGCGCCACCACCCATATTCGGCTAATGAGCACGATTACCCTGGTGCCGCTTTATCCCCCCGCCCTGCTGGCCAAGATGGGCGCGGCGCTGGACGTGGCCTCGGGCGGGCGGTTTTCCCTGGGCGTCGGCGTCGGCGGGGAGTTCGCCAACGAATTCGCCGCCTGCGGCATTCCCGTCAATGAACGGGGCGCCCGCACCGATGACGCCTTGGAGGTCATTACCCGCACCTGGACCGGGACGGATGTTACCTATGACGGCCGCTTCACCAAACTGGAGAATTTTTCTCTCAAACCGCTGCCGATCCAGAAACCCCGGCCGCCGATCTGGGTCTCGGGCCGCTCGGACGCCGCCATGCGCCGCGCCGCCAAGTACGCAGACGGCTGGCTGCCCTATATGTACACGCCCGAACAGTTGGCCGGCAGCATCGCCAAGATCCGCGCCTTCGGCGAGGACATGGGTCGGGATATGTCCGACTTCACGTTCGGCATGTATATCTTCACCGCCGTTCACGAAGACAACGAGACAGCCATAAAATACGCCGCCGACCGTCTGAGCACCCAATATTCCCAGGATTTCAGCCAACTGGTGCATAAATTCGCCCTGGCCGGCGACCCGGACCACTGTCAGGCCCGCCTGCAAGAATACATCGACGCCGGCGCATCCATGGTCTTCGTTTCAGCCGCCTGCCCGGATGACTATATCGACACAAACCTGGAAATGATCGCCAGTTCGATCATCCCGGCATTTCGGGTTTGAAATATAGGCAGAAATCCAGTCCCGTTGGCGGCGACCGTTTTTTTGCGACAAGCCGCAACCGTCAGAAGCTTCATAGTTCTTGTCTGAACCTGGTCTACGCTTTCTTAGTCTCCATTGCGCCACGTTCCTTACGGTTCAAATTGAATGTCACGGGCTTTATCCGGCCGGTGCCTCGGCTTCGTCTATCCACGGACTCAAAGCCGATCACCAAACGATGGCCGGTAGCCTCCGCGAACCGACGCAGGGTTGTCGTGGACGGCTTCTCCCTGCCACCTTCAAGACGGGCAATGTAGGACTGGGAAGTTTTCATTTTGGAGGCCAATTGTCGTTGCGAAAGGCCGGCGTTGGTCCTGGCATCAATGAACAGCCGCGCCAGGGCGAACTCCTCCTCCAAGGCATCATATGCTTCGACGTATTTCGAGTCCCTGCGCCACTCCTCGAAGGATGTTTCCACGGGAAGAATTTCGTCTACTTTCTTGCTGCTCATCATAGCTCCTTCGCTCGTTCTTGGCCGAGTTTGATCTCTCTACGCGGTGTCTTCTGGGTTTTCTTTTGGAAGACCCGAACCACCACAATCCGTTTACCCTTTTGTGTCACAAAGATGGCGCGGGCAATACCATCCCGGCCCCGCATGCGGATTTCCAGAAGCTTCCCGGCCAAAGGGCGTACGTACGGCATGCCAACATTCTCAAGGCCCTTATCCTTGATTAAACCGACGATCCGCTCGAACTTGGCACGGATATCTTCCGGCTGCTCATGCATTTCATCGCGCACCGCCTTATTGAGATATTGAATTTTCCACACGCAGGGTTGATACCAATAAAAGTATCAACAGGCAATCGAATTTTCCAGTTTTGTAAGCTATTACGCGCGAAGAATGCCCGGTTTGGCGGCTCGCTGGCTAACCCTTTTCAACCGTCCGCCGCTCCACCTCCAGCAGGTGTTCCAGGCCGATGGTTTCGTGCATATCGTCCTGTAGTTTCCGCCAATCACCGGGCGGGCGGGATGTCAGGGCAAAGCCGTTCGCCATTTCGGCGTAGACATCGCGCATGGCCTCGTAGGCGGCGGTCAGCGGCGTGGAGGGGTCGGCCAGGATGCGGTAGCCGAGACCGGCCATATCATCCAGGCTCATATCGAAGTTGGCCAGACCGCCGGGACCCAACAGCAGCATGAGGGGGCCACCCAGGCGATCAGCGATATGGCGCACCTCCTCGGGGTTGCGGGGGCTGAGCAGGATTAGATCGGCGCCCGCCGCGCGGTAGGCCTCGCCCCGGCGCAGGGCGTCATCCATATTGCTGGCCCGCACACCGTTGCTGCGGCCGATGATCAGGGTATCGGGATTCCGCCGCGCCGCCACCGCCTCGGCCAACTTATCCACCATGGCCTCCTGCGGCACCATATGTTCGATGCCCGCGTGATGGTGGGCCCGCTTGGGCAGGATCTGATCCTCGATCTCGATCGCGGCGAAACCGGCCGCCTCCGCCATGGCAACGGTGCGGTGCATGTGCATGGGATCGCCCCAGCCGGCGGCGGCATCCAGGATCAGGGGCAGATCGGTGACGGTGCGGATTTCCAGCCCGGCCTGACACATTTCGGTCAGGCTCAGGTTGGCCTCCAGATGCACCTTGCGGTAGCCGGAAGCGCCGCCGCCAAGATACAGCGCCTTGAAGCCGGCTTGTTCGGCCAGCTTCGCCATCAGGGGATCCAGCACCAGGGGGGCGCAAACGGGCGCCTCCCCCCGGATCATGTGCGCCAGATTGGCCATTCTATTCGGCCTATTCGGCGGCGCTGTCGGCGGCCGCCGCTTCGGTGCGCTGTTCGGCTTCCTTTTTGGCCATGTGCGCCTTCAGTTGTTCCGGTGTCAGGCGCACGATGTCTTCGTTTTGATGGCTGAAGACGTCGTAGGGCTGAGTATCCAGTTCGGCCAATACGGTCTCGCCGCTCATGACACCGGCCTTCCAGGCTTGATGCGCGGCGTCCCGGTCATGGAATTCCGGCATCACCTGTTCGGCGAACATCTCCAGGCTGCGGCAAATGTCCTGATGCGAGGTCTTGCCGGCCTGGTTCAGCAGGATCACCTGATCCACATGAGCTTCCTCATATTGGCGCAATTTTTCGCGGATGGTCTCCGGCGAACCGATCAAGCCGGCGGTCAGGGCCTTTTGCGCCTTTTCCGAATGACGCCAGTCCTGATACAGCTTCCACAAATCGCCCTTGCCCGGCGCATCGATGCCTTCCCGGCCATAGTGCGAGAGGGCAAAGATGAAGAAGGTCCAACCGGCGGCCTTTTCCTTCGCTTCTTCGTCCGTATCGGCGCACATGAAGCCCGAGACCATGGCCACGTTGGGGTTTTTCGGATAGTCGGTCAGCAGGTTCGAGTGGTGCAATAGGTTATTATAGTACTGGTTGACCCACGCCTTGGCCGCGTCGGGCGAAACGAAGGTAAAGCCCAGGGCGCCCATGCCCCATTGCCCGGCCAGGGTGATGGTCTGGATGTTGGAGCAGGCCACCCACAGCGGCGGGTGGG
>JAPYPT010000389.1 GCA_029937535.1 Alphaproteobacteria bacterium | reverse complement strand
TGCGGGTTGCTCTAGGCGAATGATTGCGACGATCTTTTGTGATCTCCGGCGTTTCACCGCATTTTCCGAAAGTGCGGAACCTGAAGAGGTGTTGCAGATACTCGAGGAATTTCATTCTGTAACAGGGCGCATTGCAACGGAGTGCGGAGGAACCATTATCAACCGCGCGGGAGACAATCTGATGATTGTTCTGAACGATCCGATTGAAATAGAGGATCCAGCCAAATGCGCGGTTGTGCTTGGGGACAAGTTGCGTTCGACCCTCGGTGCCATGTGTGAAAACTGGCAAAGGTATGAACACGATCTCGGCTTCGGGGTTGGCATATCCTATGGATACGCAACGTTGGGGGTCGTCGGCTCCGAAACTCAGCAGACCTATACCGCCATCGGCGCAGCCGTGAACCTGGCCTCTCGGTTGTGCGACCACGCATCCGATGGCGAAGTCCTGGTTACACAAAGAGTGTGCACGGAGGTTGGCGATGCATTCAAATTTGAAAGTATCGGCCAATTGGACCTAAAGGGCGTATCTCGGGCCACGATTGCTTTCAGGTTGAATTAAATCCATCGAATGCATAGCGCCTCGCCACCGCGTCTTTGCACCCGAGTGCCATCGGGTGGGTGCTACCCGCCGCATCATGATCGGCTATCATGAACGGAAGTGGTCAGGATACGGACGCCGACCCCGGCGCAAAGGCCTCGTTCGAGGAGGAGAAATAATCGTGTAGCCGGTCAATCCCCTCTTCATACCGATTGTTGCAAAAGGCCAGCCGCAGGTCTTGCGGAACGCCGAAGTCGGTGCCCGGCACGACGGCAACATGGGCTTTTTCAAGGATGTCCCGGGCGAGCTCCTTGGAAGAGGCAAAGCCCATCGCCTTGTTCCAGTCTTCGCAACGCAGCATCGCGTAGAACCCGCCTTCGGCGGCGATCGGCGTACACCGCGTGCCGGTCAGGCGTTTCGTGGTGTATTCGGCGCGCGCCTTATAGACGCCGGTGAGTTCCCGGGGACTTTCCTCGTCGGCGAGCGCGGCGATCATGCCGTATTGATAACAGGGATCGGTGCACAGCAGGGTGTGCTGCTGAATGACACGCAGATTGGTCTGCAAATCCGTTGGCAGGATCGCGAAACCAATGCGCTTGGTATACATCCGAAAGCCCTTGGAAAAACTATTGGTGACAATCGTCATGTCTTTGTGTTCGGGGAACAGCGCCAGGGGCGAGTGGAATTCATCGTAGAACATCGTGTTGTTATAGATTTCATCGTTCAACACGTAGGCCTGACGATCGACGATCTCGTAGATTTCGCGCATTTCGTCGGGCGTGACAATGTTGCCGACCGGGTTGCCTGGCGAATTGATGACCACCAGCGATGTGCGCTCGGGCGAGAAGTTGCGGCGGAACGAGTCCATGTCGACGCGCTTGGTATCGATATCGATGTCATAGAACTTGACCGTCGCGCCGGCCAGTTTCGCGCAATACAGATAGAGGGCGTAATAGGGCCTCGGGATCATGATTTCGTATTCCGGACCCGATAGAAGTTGAAAGATGTTTCGAAATATTGGCGAGGTACCCGTGTTGACGATGACATTTTCGACCGAAGTGTCCGCCTGGTACCGCCGATTATAGAATTGCACGATGGCTTGGCGCAATTCGGGAAGCCCTTCGGGATACACGCGCCGGACAAAATCCCGATCCCTGAGCTTTTCGATCATCCCATCGAGCACCGCATCGGGCATGAATAATTCGGGAACCCCTATGGTGAGTTTTAAGACATCGGCACCTTTTGCGATAAGTTCATCCGCGAGTTCGTCGAGAACGAACATCTGAAATTCTAAATCACCGGGCATTAGGTCCTTAATCACTTGGGGCATCTTATCTCCTGCTGTTGCAATTTTTTGTTTGATAGTAAGCGTATAGCGGCGTGACTCGAACAGCAGATCAGGTGCGGCAAAGACCCGCCGCCGTTCCCACCAAGATCTTGAAGTTTCGAGGTTTGTCCGATGCTACCGCAAAAGGTCGGCAATACCCAGCCTTAGTAATGGCGAATGTCTGCAATGGGTCAAATTTGATCCCTTGGCGGGCCCAAATATGACCGCCGTTACCGAGGCATGGCGGACATAGACGCGATGATGCCCCCGCCCATCACGCCTCGCCGTGCCGGATTACTCCGCCGCCGAGGCGGTCTCGGTGGGCCCCCATGACTGGAGCACCGGCAGCACTTCCTTGGCGAAGAGCTTCAGACCCCGCTCAGAGACCTCCAAGGGCGTGCCGCCGAAGCGGAAGGCAATGTTGAGTTCGAAATCACCGACCACCTTGCGCCGTTCCTCGAGACCGCGCAGGATTCTGTCCGGCGTGCCCCAACTGGCGGCCTGCATGAAGCCCGCCACGGCCCCCTCGGCACCGCTCTCCCGGGCGATTTCCGCCTTCTGCTGGTAGGAGTCGTAGCCTTTCACGGTCTTGAAATGCTCGCCCAGGAATTCATAGTGATGAAAATTGCTCTCGACGAACTTACCCTGGTACTGGCGGGCTTCCTCTTCCGTTTCGGCAAGGTCGGTGCCGCAGATGCAGAACTCCGTCAGCATGATGGTCGGCGGCTCGGTGCCATGATATTTGCGGTGCAGCTCGCGCCCACGCTCGATCGCCGGCAACCGCATCTCCCAGGGCCGGTCGGCGAACATCACCTGGTGGGCGCCGAGCTTGGCGGCGGAATCCACTGAATCCTCGCTCGACGCCACGGCGTAGATTCGCCCATCGAAGGAATGTTGCGGCCGGGGGCGGATCTCTGTCCGGGGCTGTTTGTAGTACGGGCCATCACCCTCGATAAAGCCGGTCTTCAGCGCCTTGATGATCATCGGCGCCGCCTCGTCGAAGCGGCCGCGGGATTCATCCATGCTGAGGCGAAAGGCCTCGAACTCCCGACGCGCCAGCCCGCGGCCCATGCCCAGGCGAAGACGCCCCTTACTCAACATATCCAGCACGGCGGCGTTCTCGGCCACCCGGAGCGGATCGTGCCAGGGCAGAATGACGGCCGCCGTGCCCACATCGATGTCAGGACAGATTGCCATCAGGTAAGTCATCAGGTTGATGTTGTCGGGCACGAAGGAATAATCGTTGAAGTGATGCTCCGCCGACCACAGGCAGTCAAAGCCGAGATCGGCGGCCATCCGCGCCAGCCCGATCTCCTCCTCCCACACACGGTCATCGGGACAATCATCCCAGCCGTAAGAGGCGAAAACCATCATCATGCCAACATCCATCAGACGTCTCCCTTGTTCGTTTTCTTGTTTTTGCAAACCCGTTTGCCCGCCCGGCGCCGCGCGGAGAAGCGGTTTCCCGATTGCCCGGGCCGAGGCTGCAACAGGGTAACCCGGCGCCCCCGGCAATGACAACCCGGCGTCCACAATGGGTTGCTGGAGCATGTTCTTTTTAAAAATGCTCGGACTCTTAAGAAAAGAGCAATTGAATCAATCACACGGGTCGCGCCAAATACGTCTTGGGCGACTCTGATTAATTGAAAATTGCTCTAGGGCCTGTTGACAATCATTTGGCGGCGATCATAGCGGCCACGAGGTTGA
>JAPYPT010000388.1 GCA_029937535.1 Alphaproteobacteria bacterium | reverse complement strand
GATATAGCCATCCCCATCCATGCGGGCCAGATCGCCGGTGTTCAGCCAATCGCCATCCACCCAGGCCTCCCTGTTGTGGGCCTCATCCACATAGCCATCGATCACCTGGGGCCCCTTGACCAACAGTACCCCGATCTCGTCGACGGCGCAGTCGCGCTGCAGGCGGCCGTCCCCATCCAGTTGCGCGATGCGGACCTGCATATAGGGCAATCGAATGCCCACCGAGCCGACCCGGTTTTCCCCATGCAGGGGATTCATGGTGGCGAAGCAATGGGTCTCCGTCATGCCCCAGCCTTCGACCAGGGGAAAGCCGAATTTCCGGGCCACGCCATGGGCCACTTCCAAGGGCAAGGTGGATGCCGCGACAATGCCGTTACGCACGCTGCTCAGGTCCAGATGATCGATGGGCATGGTCAGAAATGCCGACCAGCTCGCCGGTACGCCGCCCAGGGAGGTAGCGCCGAAGCGGGCTGCGTTGGCCAGAAAATCACGTGCGACAACGGGTTCGCGCAAGCCGTTGGGATGCAAGGTGACGATGGTGCCGCCGCGGCTCAGGATATACAGGCTGGAGGCGATCACCCCGCCCACATGAAACATGGGCACCCCCAACAGGCCAACGGACGGGTTCTGCGGGCCGAGGAGAAAGTCCAGTCCGGCGCATTGCAGCAATTGACCCAGATGGTGATGACGGGCCAGCTTGGGCTGCCCGGTGGTGCCGCCCGTGTGCATATAGGCGCAGGTGTCGCTCTGTTGCGGCTCCCGGCCGCTGACCAGGCGGTCATCGGGTTGTTCGGCGATGGCGCTCTCGAAATGGATCACGCCCGGTTCCAGATCGCCGCCGTCACCGCCGATTTGAATGGCAATGATCTCCGGCATAAGTTCGCGGATGGCCTGAACCCGGGACCAGGATGTGGCCTCGATCGAGGGATGGCAGCCGATAACAACCTTCGCCTTGCCCGAGCGCATGATGGAGACCAGGTGTTCCGTCTCCAGGAATGAGTTCACCGGATTGGCGATACCGGCCGCGGCGGCGGCCCACAGGCAGATGCTGGTTTCGGGGATAATCGGCAGCAACAGGGTGACGGCATCATCCGGGCCGACGCCGAGTTGGTGGAGCAAGTTTGCGGTTTGATGGATTTTCGCCAATAGATCGCGATAGAGCAGAATTTGGGGCTCTTCCTCGACCGAGCCCGTATGTAGCTGTTTAAAGGCGGCCCGGTCAGGATATTTTTCCGCCGCGCCGCGAATGGCGTGATAGGTACTTTGCGGCAAACCCAATTCCGATAGCGGCCGTGCCTCGATTGCCTCGACATCCGCCAAATCGCGAACCTGAAAATCATTTGCCAACAATTGTTCACCCTTCCCTATAATAACGCGAGGATCGCGCCCCGCGTTGAACCCGAAATTTGGCCTGCATCATGCCCCATTTGGTTGCACCTGACGACACTGTTTCCTACCTTGCCCGCATAATTGCGTTCCTGTTCTGCATGATGGCCATGCCCGCCTGGGCGGGAGATGATGCAAGCGGTGGGATAAAAAAGGAATTGCGGGATATCCATCAGCAGTTGCGCGTGATCAGCCGGCAGTTGCAAGTCCGTCTGGATAGAATTGAAAAGCGGTTGGAGCGAATTGAGGGGGTTGGGAAACCGGCGGCGGCAACAGCGAAAAAACCAAAGGTATCCAAAGTTCGGAAAGCGAAGACGGGGCGGGCCACGGCGCTCAAGGTATGCCGGCAGGGTTGCGACTACACGGATCTGAACCGCGCCATCCAGGCCCTGAAACCCGGCGGCACCATAACCATGCTGCCCGGGCTGAGCGGCACTTGTGGCGTGATCGACAGATCGTTGACCTTGGTGGGTCTGAAAGACAAAAAGGGCCGGCGGGCGCATCTGGCGGGGGGGATCTGCTGGGGCAAGGCGTCCCTGGTGGTGCGTGCCGCGGATGTGACCATTAGGGGCCTTGAAATTTCAAACGCTAATGTACGTGACCGGAACGGCGCCTGTATCCGTATCGATCCAAGTTCGGTCAAACTGATGATCGATGATCTGTATTGTCATGACAGTGAAAATGGCATTTTGGGCGGCTCGAAAAATAGCCGGATCACGATTGTGAATTCCCTGTTTGAGCGCAATGGCAGAGGCGGCCGGGCGCATGGCATTTACATAAGTAATGGCGATGTTTTGACCGTTCGAAACACGAAAATACTATTCTCGAAGGGCCAGGGCCATACGCTTAAATCAGGGGCCCGGCACACCATTATTGAAGACAGTGTTCTGGCCGCTTTGGATGGCAGAAATTCGCGCGCCATCGATGCCTATGGGGGCGGCGAACTCATTGTTCGCCGCAGCGTTCTGCAGCAAAGCAAGAATACTGAAAATCATGAATTTATCGGCGTCGCCTTGGAAAGCAAGCGCATTAACCCCGACCCCCATTCCACGCTGCTGGAAGATAACTGGTTCATCTACGACGATGATGAACGATGTTGCCGCTGGCTGCTCACCGCCAAGTTATTTGGCCCCTTCACAATTCGAAACAACCGGATGGTCGGCTTGACAGGCGTTCATATGCCGTCGATCGATGCGCGGGTGCGGGCGGAGAACAGGTTTTTCAAGGACCGGAAAGAAGCCGGACTACCGAGCTACGACGGCACCTTGGCCTCGCTGCCCAAACCCGGACGTCTGCCAAAAAAATAGCCTGCTTATGTCGCGCTAACTTGAACGGCGCAGAATTTCACCTCGGCGATTTTGCCGTCCGGGTCCAGGGCGGCGTTGGTGAGCAGATTGACCGCAGCCTCGGCGAAACAGAAGGGGATGAAGACCGTGCCCGGCTGCACGCCCGCATCCGCGCGCGCCGTCAATTCAATCTTTCCCCGGCGGCTTTCAACCCGGATGCGCCCGCCGGCGGACAAGCCCAACTCGTTCAGGGCCGAAGGTGCGAGATAGGCAATGGCTTCGGGCTCCAACTGATCTAGGACCGGGGCGCGGCGCGTGATGGCGCCCGTGTGCCAATGCTCCAACAGACGGCCCGTCAGCAACACCACTGGGTAATCCGCATCGGGAATTTCATCCGGGCCGGTGATGTCACAGGGGATGAAGGAACCGCGGCCGTCGGGGGTCGGGAAACCATCGCCGAAAATGACCGCCTGGCCGGGATCATCGGGCCCCTCGCAGGGATAGGTGATGGCATCTTCGGATAACAGCCGCTGCCAGCTCATGCCGCGGATTGAATCCATGCCCTGGCGCATTTCCTCGAACACCGGTTCGGGGCCGCTGTAGTCCCAATTCAAACCCAGTCCCTTGGCCATTTCCCCGATGATCCACAAATCGTGCCGGGCCGCACCTGGCGGCGGGACGGCCTGGCGGCCCATTTGCACCTGGCGGTTGGAGTTGGTGACGGTGCCGTCTTTTTCGGGCCAGGCGGACGCGGGCAGGACCACATCTGCGTAACAGGCTGTTTCGGTCAGGAATATGTCCTGGACCACCAGATGCCGCAGCTTCGCCAAGGCCTCTCTGACGTGAGTGAGGTTCGGGTCGGACATGGCGGGGTTTTCACCCATCACATACAGGCCCTTGAT
>JAPYPT010000070.1 GCA_029937535.1 Alphaproteobacteria bacterium | reverse complement strand
ACATAGACCTTCGTGTTGTCGGCCAGCCCGCGCGGCTGCAGGTCCAAGGTCAGATAGGTTCGGCCGTTCGGTAGGGTTTCGCGGTATTGCCGCACCCGCGCATAACGGGAGCCGCTGTGTTTTTGCACGAAATCATCGACCCGTTCCCGCTTCACCGCCTTGCCGTTGATGTGCAGGACCCCGTCCGTGACCTGAATCCGGTCCCCAGGCAGCCCCACGATCCGCTTGATATAATCGGTTTCGTTATCTTTCGGCAGTTTGAATACGGCGATGTCACCCCGCACCACCGGCGACTCGTTGATCCGGCCATCGAACGGAGCCAGGCTGAGAGGCACGGAATGGCGGCTATAGCCATAGGGAAACTTGGCAACGAATACGTAGTCGCCGATCAACAATGTCGGCAGCATGGAGCCAGAGGGAATGTTGAAGGGTTCATAGGCAACCGTGCGGATGACCAAGGCGATCAGAACAGCATAGATTACCGTCGTGAGGTTCTCACGCCAGCCGTCCAGACTGCCTGTCTTGGTTTCGGATATTTCGTCAGATTTCATTTTTGCCATATTCGGTTTGCCGCCCATCGCGACGCGCTTCGTTCCGCCCGGCTCAGGAGCCGTCGGTGTCCGGTAGATCGGGGATCACCGAGATGATGACCATGGCCTGACCCAGCGGCGGCTCGTCGGTCAGGGTCAGGTCGATTTGCGCCTTCATGCCCGCTGGCGTTAATTCTTGCAAGCGTTTCAATGCGCCGCCCGTCAATTCCATGCTTGGTTTGCCCCCCGGCAGATTGATAACGCCCAGATCGCGCCAGAACACGCCCCTGCGAAAGCCGGTGCCAAGAGCCTTGGAGCAGGCCTCCTTGGCGGCGAAACGCTTGGCATAGGTTTCCACCCGATTGCGCCGCCGCTCGGCCTTTTTTTGCTCCAAGGGCGTAAATATTCTCTGAATGAAGCGATCGCCAAAACGGTCGAGGGTCCGCTCGATCCGGCGAATATCAATCAGGTCGTTGCCGATACCGATAATCATGCAGAGCGGCTGCCGACCGCATCGGCGCGAGCTTTATCCATCAACGCCCGCATCCGTTTAATGGCGGAATCCAGGCCGCCAAAGATCGCTTCCCCAATAAGAAAATGGCCGATATTCAATTCCACGAGGTTGGGGATGGCGGCCACCGGGCCCACGTTGTCATAACTCAAACCGTGGCCGGCATGGCATTCCAGGCCCAAATCAGCCGCCAAGGCGGCAGCCTGATGAAGGCGTTCCAATTCAGCTTTCCAAGCGTCGCCGTCCGCCGCGGCATAACTGCCCGTATGCAGTTCCACCACCGGTGCGCCCAAGCGCAGGGCGGAACGGAGCTGGCTCTCTTCGGGATCGATAAAAAGCGATACGCGGATGCCGGCCTTGACCATCTCATCCACATAGCGGCGCAGATGATTTTCCCCGCCATGGGCATCGAGGCCGCCTTCCGTGGTCAATTCCTCACGTTTTTCCGGCACGATGCAGGCGGCGTGGGGTTTGTGGCGAAGGGCGATGGCCAGCATCTCCTCCGTCGCCGCCATTTCCAAGTTCAGCGGCAAATCGATCTGATCGCTCAGCCGCTCGATATCCTCGTCCGAGATATGGCGGCGGTCCTCGCGCAAATGGGCGGTGATGCCGTCGGCGCCCGCCTCCGCCGCCATGCGGGCGGCGCGGATGGGATCGGGATGGGCGATACCGCGGGCGTTCCGGATCGTGGCGACATGATCGATATTCACGCCAAGACGCAGTTTTTTACTCATAAGGGACTCCCTGGCAGATAGGTTCCGTGCCAATCTGGCACGTTTCCGGTTCTTAAATCAAACTGCGGCTGCCTGGTTTAATCGCCGGTATCGCCGCCAATTCCGGCGGCAGGCTGTCCGCGTCATAGGCGGGCACTTCCATGCCAACCAGCGCGAATAACGGCACGCCCACATCGACCTTGCCGTCGGAGCGGTCGATCAGGCAGGAGGCGGCAACCACTTCACCGCCCAATTCCCGGATGCAGGCGATGCATTCCCGGCTCGACAGCCCGGTCGTGACAATATCCTCGGCCATCAGCACGCGGGCCTGGGGCGGTATTTCAAAGCCCCGGCGAAGTTGAAATTTGCCATCGACCCGTTCCGTGAAAATCGCCGGGCAGCCCAATTGCCGGCCCATTTCGTAACCAACTACGACGCCGCCCATGGCCGGCGAGACAACAAGGTCTATGGCGCCGGCGCCCAGCTCGGCGGTAATCCGGCCGGCCAGGGCCGCGCAAAGGGCCGCCGCGCGGTCGGGATGCATCAAAACCTTGGCGCATTGCAAATAGATCGGGCTACGCAGTCCGGAGGTTAGGATGAAATGCCCTTCCAGCAAGGCACCTGCATCCCGAAAATGTTGTAGCGCGTCTTGGTCGTTCATCCGCGTATCCGCTCCGCTGTACTGATGTCGGGCGTGGCCCTTAGGGCCGCAATAATATTGGTTAAATGTTTCAGATCCGCAACTTCGATGTCCACTTGTATTCGAAAGAAGTCCGCGCTGCGGTCGGTCACCCTGAGGTTCGAAATATTGCCCATGTTTTTGGCGATCACGCTGGACAGACTGGACAGACTGCCCGGCTGGTTCGAGACTACGGTATCAACCCGTCCGACATAAATTCCCGGCGCCTCCGGATCCAGATCCCAGCGCACGTCAATCCAATTGTCCCGCTCCTCGGGCAGGTCCGCCAGCTGGGCGCAGTCAATGGCGTGAATATCGATACCCTTGCCGGGATTGACGATACCGACGATACGGTCGCCCGGCAGGGGGTGACAGCATTCGGCGTAATGCACGGCCAGGCCCGGCGTCAGGCCACGGATGGGAATGGCATGCTCCTCGCGGCGATCGTCATCGGCCTCGCTGTTTCCGCCCCGGCGCAGGCGGGCAGGCAGCATGCGATTGATGGCGCCCAGGGCATTGGCGGCCCGCCATCGCCGTTCGCCGGGAAATATCTTGGCCAATAACTGCCGCGATGTCAGATGGCCTTGTCCCAATTGGACATGAATGTCATCGACACTTTGCGCATCGAAGATTTTCAGGACATTTTCCATGGCCCGGTCAGTGTACTCGTGGCCGGATTCACGGAACGCTTTCTCCGCGATGGCCTGCCCCAGCTTTCGATAGTCTTCCCGCTGCTCGGCGCGCACGAACCGCCGGATCGCCGCCCGCGCCTTGCCGGTGACGACAAAGCTTTCCCAGTTGGGGTCCGGCGCGGCTTTCGATGAACGCAGGATTTCCACCTGGTCACCATTGTGTAATTCCGTGCGCAGGGGCATCACCCGGCTGTTGACCTTGCACCCGACACAGGTGTGGCCCACATCCGTATGCAGGGCGTAGGCAAAATCAACGCCTGTTGCGTTGCGCGGCAAGGCGATCACGTCACCGCGGGGGGTGAAACAGAACACCTGATCGGAATACATCTCCAACTTGGTATGTTCGAGGAATTCTTCCGGGCTTTGGGCATGTTCCAAGATTTCCAGCAGACCTTGCAGCCAACGGTATTGGCTGGCGTCGCCCGCGTTCACATCCTGCTTATATTGCCAGTGCGCCGCCACGCCCAGCTCCGCCACTCTATGCATCATGGAGGTGCGGATTTGAATTTCAATGCGCCGGTTGTCCGGTCCGATCACCGTGGTGTGGAGGGATTGGTAGTTATTCGATTTCGGGGTCGAAATATAATCCTTGAACCGGCCGGGCACCATTTTGTATTTGCCATGCACGACCCCTAGAACCTGATAACAATCAGCAACCGTATCGACGGTCAGGCGGAACGCCATGGTATCGGACAATTGTTCGAAGGCGACGTGGTTACGCTGCATTTTGTGCCAGATCGAATAGGGCGTCTTGATCCGGCTGGTCACCTCCACCGGAATTCCGGCGGTCTCGCAGGTTCGCTCCAACTCGGCGCTGATATGCTCCTGGATGTCATCGCCGTCAGAATGGAGGAACTCCAAACGCCGCTGCACGGACTTCCGGGCATCGGGGTTCTGTTCGGCAAATGCCAGATCCTCCAGTTCCTGTTTTAACCTTTGCATGCCCAGGCGCTCGGCCAGGGGGGCATAGATTTCCATGGTTTCCGTGGCGATCCGCAGGCGTTTTTCTTTCGAGCTTAGATAGTTCAAGGTCTGCATGTTGTGCAGACGGTCGGCAAGCTTTACCAGCAGAACCCGGATATCGTTGGACATGGCCAGCACCAGCTTGCGAAAATTCTCCGCTTGCTGATTGGCCTCCGGGTGCAGCTCCAACTTCGCCAGTTTGGTAACGCCATCGACCAGGCGGCCCACGTCGGGGCCAAACAGCTCACGGATCTGTTCGATGGTCGCCACGGTATCCTCTACCGTGTCATGCAAAAGGGCGGTGGCGATGGTGGCGCAATCCAATTTGTAATCCGCCAGGATGGCGGCGACTTCCACGGGATGGGAAAAATAGGTGTCACCCGAGGCACGCAACTGGCTGCCATGCGCCTTCATGGAGAAGACGTAAGCGCGGTTCAGCAGATCTTCATCGACGTGGCTGTCGTAGTCGGCCACCCGTTCGACCAGCTCGTACTGCCGGATCATCGCTCAATCCGTACGGACGCGCGTGGAAACAAAAACGGCGCCGCTGTAGGCGGCGCCGGCTCCGTGCCCCACCGCTGCGCGGCGTCTTGCGAAATTTGTACCGCCCTAAGCCGCATCCCCGTCATCGACGGAAGGTTCTTCGGCAACCTCGTCGCCTGGGCTTGGGTCGGCGACCAGAACTTCCGATTCCTCGATATTATCGGCGAATTGATGGCTCAACATCTGCGCCTCCATATCGTCCTCTTCCGGCTCATCAACTTCTGTATGGCGCTGCATGGTCTGAATGACATTGTCGCGCAGGGTATCGGCGGAAATCGTTTCTTCCGCGATTTCGCGCAAGGCGATGACCGAATTCTTGTCCCGGTCCTCGGGCACGGTCAATTCCGCACCGGCCGAAATCTGCCTGGCGCGGGAGGCCGCGATCAAAACCAGGTCGAACCGGTTTTGTACCTTATCAATGCAATCTTCAACGGTAACACGAGCCATATCGGGTATATCTCCACTGCGCCAATGCCAGGCGCGTTCGGGCCGCTATAAATAATTCGCCAAGGCTGGAAATTCAAGGTCCATGTAAAGCACATTTGCCAATAGTGCAAACGACTTACACCAGATTAATTATCCATGCGTTGTAATTCCTGCCCAGCCGGCAAATCCGCCAGCATATTCCCGGCCTCCTTGCCGGAAACCGGATGCCGCCACAAAGGCGCCAGGTCGCTCAATGGCGCCAGCACAAAGGCGCGTTCGGCCAGCCGGGGATGGGGCAGGACCAATCCATTTTGGCTGCATCCGGGAATAATCCGGCCACCATGGGCAAGTAAATCCAGGTCAATGATCCGCGCGGCCCCACGAACGCCCCTGCGGCGGCCCATTCGGGCCTCTATCCGATGCAGCAGGGCGAGGAGCGCGTGGGGCGCCAGCGCCGTTTCGATCCGGGCAACACCGTTCACGAACCAAGGTTGATCGGAGGCCGGAATGGGCGCCGAGCGGTACAGCGGTGAACGCTCGACAACCCGCGGCCCGGCCCGCGCCAATAGTTCCATGGCGGCAATAAGGACTTCCGCGGGCGCGCCGAATTCCGGGGATTCCAAGTTGCTGCCCAAACCCAGAAATATCATTGTTCCGCCATCCCGCGACGCCGCATCCGATTCCACGAGGGGGCATTTTCGCCGCCCGCCTTGAACATTGTTGGTTCCCGCTCCAATTTCGGTGTAGAAACGCCATATACAAATATCTCCATCATTTTCACAAACTTTCATTCAAAGCCATTTCAAGTCAGGAAATCCCATGCAGCAACCCATTGAACGCATCGCTCTCTTTATCGACGGATCAAATCTTTATGCGGCGGCGCGGGCGCTGGGGTTTGATATCGACTACAAAAAAATGCTGGAATATTTCAAGGGCCACGGCTACCTGGTACGGGCGCTCTATTACACCGCCCTGATCGAAGACCAGGAATATTCGCCGATCCGCCCCTTGGTCGATTGGCTGGATTACAACGGTTACACCATGGTGACGAAACCCACCAAGGAGTTCACGGACGCCAGCGGCCGGCGCAAGATCAAGGGTAACATGGATATCGAACTGGCGGTCGATATGCTGGAGATGGCCGATAGCCTGGATCATCTTTATGTCTTTTCCGGTGATGGAGATTTCCGCCGCCTGGTCGAAGCCGTACAGCGTCGCGGCAAGCGGGTTACCGTGGTCTCCACCGTGCGGTCCTCTCCCCCCATGGCGGCGGATGAATTGCGGCGGCAAGCCGATGTCTTCCTGGAATTGGAAAAATTGATCCCCCATATCGCCCGGGCGGGCAACCGCCGGCCCGCCGCGCCAGCCGGTGCGGCATCGGCGGACAGCAGCCGCCCGCCGGTGGCCGAGCAAACCGACGAGCAATACGCCGACGACGGCTACGATGACTACGAGGATGAAGACGACTACGGCGAAGGTGGCGGCGACGGTGGCGGCGATAGCGAAAGTCAAAACGCCTGATGGTGAAATCCGACCGGCCGGCTGCTGACCCGGCCCCTGACTGTAATCTTTGTCCGCGTTTGGTTGCATACCGGCGCGAAAATCAAGCCAAACAGCCCGACTGGTTCAACGGCGCAGTTGCCTCGTTCGGACCCGCCGATGGCCGCCTGCTCATCGTTGGACTGGCGCCGGGGGTGACGGGCGCCAATCGAACGGCGCGGCCCTTCACCGGCGATTTCGCGGGCGATTTATTGTACGCAACCCTCGCCGAGCATGGATTTTCCACCGGGACCTACGACCGCCGGGCCGATGACGGCCTCGCCTTGGTGGATTGCCGGATCACCAACGCGGTGCGCTGCGTCCCGCCCCAAAACAAACCCATCGGCGCCGAAGTAAAGACCTGCCGGCAATTTCTCGTGGCCGAACTGGCCCGGACGCCACGCCCCGGTGCCATCCTCGCCTTGGGCAGGATCGCCCATGACAGCCTGCTGACAACGATGGAGCTGCGCCGGGCCGCTTATCCCTTCGGCCATTGCGCGCGTCATGATTTAGGCGATGGACGGATCCTCTACGACAGCTATCACTGCTCCCGCTACAACACCAACACCGGCCGCCTGACGCCGGAGATGTTCAGCGCTGTTTTCACCGCTATCCGCAAAGACTTGGGTCCGGCCTAACTGTTCTAAAAGGCCCAATGAGGGCGGCAACGCCCTGTCTCCTATGCCCCGGCGCTGATCGGAAACTGCATCAACAACACCGAAGCGCCGTCGACACCACCCGTGAGTGTCAGTGGCGCCTCATCGGCGAAGCGGAAGAGGCAGGAATATTCGCCCAATAGGGCCGTGCCATGGGTTACCGAACCCGACACCACAAGGGCATATTGACCGCCACCCGCAACCATCAGATCCAGTGTTTCGGTCCGGCCCGCGGCCAGGGCAAACAGGGTCGCGCCCAGGCCATTGTCTTCTTCCCCCAACACCTCGGTCCGCAAGTTCGCGGCGTTTGCCGTGATGCCTTCCGCCAGGCGGTGGCAACGGGGCACCGGTTTTAGCAGATCGCGCGATTGCGGCATGGGTTTTCCGCCCGAATCCCACTTTGCGCGCAGCGTGAAATACTGCGCGCCCTGCTCCTTCGTGACGATGGGGCCATAGGGTGTGTGGCCGCCGGCATAATGCAGAGACAGTGGCTGCACCGCTTTCTTGCCAAAAGAGGCGGCGCCGGCCACGAACACCTGAAATTGATCCGTATCGTGGAAATGTGCCGGTACGGTCGCATCCGCCGGCTGCTCGACCAAATAAGCTTGCGGCAGCGTCCTGTCGCCGTCCGCTCCCTGCATGGTCCGGGGCACGTTATCAGGCAGCGCGCCCATATAATGGGTCGCGTAATAGCTGTCCGCGTCACGGGCCTTGCGGGTAAGCCCCTTGACGTCGATGGCCTGGCGGCCCATTCGGGCATCGCCCGCGTCCACGACGATTGGCATTGATCCCATTCCCCCCAAAAGATTCAGGCCGTAATATTTAACCCCGGTCCCGCATCAGGCGGGCCTGATCCCGCTTCCAGTCACGGTCTTTCGAAGTCGCGCGTTTATCGTGCTGCTTTTTACCCTTGGCGATGCCCAATAGACATTTGGCGATGCCCCGTTCATTGAAATACAGCTTCAGCGGCACCACGGTTACACCGGCGCGGGCGATGGCGTTGGTCAGCTTTTCGATCTCACGCTTGTGCAGCAGCAAGGGCCGGGGCCGCAAGGGTTCATGGTTGAACCGGTTGCCGCCCTTGTATTCGGGAATATGGGCATTGATCAGCTGCAGCATGCCGTCCTTTTCCACCGCGTAGGCCTCGGCAATGCTGGCCTGCCCGGCGCGTAGGGATTTCACCTCCGTTCCGGTCAGCATCAGGCCCGCCTCCAACGTATCATTGATAAAATAGTTGTGGCGGGCCTTTCTGTTTTCAGCGATTGAACGGGTCATGAGATGGCCGGTCTGGGGTTAATTGAGCAGCCCGGCATGGACCATGGCGACTTCGATTTTTTCCGCCGTGCCCTCGGTCAACGGTACGATCGGCAGGCGCGCTTCCGCCGCGCACAAGCCTAGCCGGGCAGCCGCGTATTTGACTCCCGCCGGGCTCGGCTCCAGGAACAGGGAAACATGCAAGGGCATCAGGCGTTCGTGCAGACCAAGGGCCAAATCATATTTACCCGCCAGGCAGGCTTCCTGAAACGTCGCGCACAGATTGGGCGCGACATTCGCGGTCACCGAAATGCAGCCGTTGCCGCCCTGGGCGTTATAGGCCAGCGCGGTGCCGTCCTCGCCCGACAGGTGGCAGAAACTATCGCCCAGCAACAAGCGCTCGCGGCTGACACGGGCCACATCGCCGGTGGCATCCTTGACCCCGACGATACGCGGCAACTCGGCCAACCGCGACATGGTGTCGGGCAGGATATCGACGATCGCGCGGGGCGGGATGTTGTAGACGATAATGGGAATGTCGGAGGCATCATGCAGCGCCTTGAAATGCTGATACAGCCCCTCCTGATTCGGACGATTATAGTAACCCGCCACGTGCAGCACGGCGTTCGCGCCGGCTTTTTCGGCATGCTGGGTCAGGGTGATTGCTTCGGCCGTATTGTTCGACCCCGCGCCCGCGATGACGGGAACGCGGCCCGCAACCTGATCGACCACGATTTCCACCACCCGGCCGTGCTCCTCATGAGACAGCGTGGGGCTTTCCCCCGTGGTGCCGCACGGCACAATGCCATGGGTGCCCTGCTCAACATGCCAATCCACAAGTTTGCGCAGCGCCTCTTCATCCACCTGGCCGTCGCTGAAGGGCGTGATGAGCGCAACAATTGACCCCTTGAACATGGTTCTCTCCTAGGGAAGTGTTATTGTGACGAAAGAAGCGCGAACTTAACCCTTTCCCCGCCAAGGGGGCAAGCAGCGAGAATACATATTCCGTCCTCATCCGCCTTTCTGTCCGTGACCCTCCGCCTCGGCTGCGCCGTGGGGATCTGGCTATCCGTGTCTATCACAGCGCACGGGGCGGGCGATCAACTTACCGCCCGGGACCGGGCCTATTATAAAAAGGCCTTCCAGGCAGCCAATAAAAACGACTGGTCCACCGCCCATCGCTGGGCCCGCAAGGCCAAGGAACCCTTGCCCGGCAAGGCTTTGCGTTGGTTGAACTACACCAAGCCGGGCAATCGCGCCTCATTCCATGAGATTGCCGATTTTCTGACGACCAATGGCGAATGGCCGTCCACCCAACGGCTGATCCGACGGGCCGAGGAGGCCATGGAGACGAGCCGTATCGACGACCAAACGGCACTGAATTGGTTCAAACGGCATCGGCCCCTCTCCGGCCCCGGACAGATCCGGCTGGCGGAGGCCATGATGTCGACGGGCTTGGGCGCGGACGGCAAACAATGGCTGCGTTATGCCTGGATCAACAACACCTTTGCCCGGCGGAATTCAAAGGCCATCTACCGCCGCCATCGGAAAATATTCTCGCCGACCGACCATATGGCCCGCCTGGACCGTTTATTGTGGCAAGGCCACCGCTATAGCGCCCGGCGTCTCTATACCCTGGTGCCCAAGGGCTACCGCAAACTGGCCGAGGCACGGGAAAGTCTCATGGTCCGTGGCCCCGGCGTCGACAGTAAAATTGCCGCCATACCCCCGCAATGGCTGTCCGATGGCGGTCTGGCATACGAACGCCTGCATTGGCGGCGGCGCAAGAACCTGGATCAACGCGCCCGCGAGATCCTTTTGCAGCCCCCCCCGCGGCTTGGTCCGCGGCCCGAACGTTGGTGGCTGGAACGCCATATCCAAGCCCGCATGACCTTGCGCGAGGGCGATGCCCCCCTGGCCTATCGCCTGGCGGCGGGCCATGGCCAGCCCGCGGGCACATTTCCCTATGCCCAGGCGGAATGGCTTTCGGGTTGGATCGCCTTGCGGTATCTGAATAAAGGCGGCCGGGCGCTCCAGCATTTTGCCGCCCTGTATAAAAATGTGCGCTATCCGGTCAGCCTCGCGCGCGGCGCCTATTGGGCCGGGCGCGCCAATCTGGCCCTGGGCAAGGGCAAGGACGGCAAGGCCTGGTTCAAGTTGGCGGCCGGCTATCCCGCAACCTATTACGGCCAATTGGCGACCCATGCTCTGGGCGCGGACGGACATTGGCGCATCCCCAAGGAACCCACGCCGACGGTCGCCGCCGATCTACGGTTCCAGAAACGGGATTTGGTGCGTCTCAGCCATATGCTGCGGGACCTGCGGCAGGAGAAGCACCTGCGGCCGATTATTCTGCATTTGGCGAAAAGCGCCACCACGGCACCAGAACGTTTGATGGTGGCCCGCCTGGGCCAAAACCTTGGCCAGCCGGCCCTGGCCGTGCGGGCCGCCAAGTTGTCCTTGCGGGCGGGCACATTATTGCCCCGCGCCGGCTACCCCGTCCTGGCGTCCCGGCCAAGAATGACAATTGAAGTTGCCCTGGCCCATGCGGTGGCCCGCCAGGAAAGCGAATTCGATCCCCGCGCCGTATCCTCCGCCTCCGCCCGGGGCCTGATGCAGTTATTGCCGCGCACGGCCCGCAAGGTCGCCAAGGATCTGCGCCTGCGCTACCGCACCGCCAACCTGTTTGATGGGCGCTACAACATGCGCCTGGGCGCGGCCTATCTGGGGCAGTTGATAAAGAACTACCGGGGCTCCTACATTTTGGCCCTCGCCGCCTATAACGCAGGGCCCAACCGCGTGACCCGATGGCTGCGCCAATACGGCGATCCACGGAAGGGCGCCGTCGACCCCATCGATTGGGTCGAGGGCATCTCAATTTCCGAAACCCGCAATTATGTGCAGCGCGTGATGGAGAACCTGCAAGTCTACCGTTGGCGGCTGAGCCCCAAAAACTCCAAGCTGGCCTTGCTTGAGGATCTGCGACGCAACGGGTCGCCGTCCCAATAGATCCCGACGGTTCTCGCGGGGATTTGACCGGGCACGGCCTTGGTCCCTTGGTGATTGCATGGGATACTCCGCCCCGCAGCATTCAGATAAGAGGCTTATTGATGACCACGACCCAATTGGACGGTATCGGCGCCTGTGTTTTCGATGCCTATGGCACCCTGTTCGATGTCAACGCGGCGGCCCAGCATTGCGCCGCTGACTTGGGCGACAAATGGCAGCCTCTGGCGGAACTGTGGCGGGGCCGGCAGTTGCAATACACCTGGTTGCGCAGCCTGATGGAAAACTATGCGGATTTTTGGCAGGTCACGGGCGATGCCCTGGATTTCGCCATGGACGCCCTGGACCTCGACGACGCCGCGCTGCGGGAACGGCTTATGGAATTGTACCTCCAACTTGACGTCTATCCGGAGGTCGCCGGCGTCTTGCGCCGATTGCGCGAGAGCGGCATGAAAACAGCGATCCTGTCGAACGGTTCGCCCAAAATGCTTGCCGCGGCGGTGGCCAACGCAGGCATCGGCGAATATCTGGACGCGGTCATTTCCGCGGATCAGATCAAGGTCTACAAGACAGCGCCGGCGGTCTATCAATTGGCGGTGGATCAGCTTGGCGTGGCGGCTTCGGGCATCTGTTTCCAATCATCCAATGCCTGGGATGCCCATGCCGCCTCCAACTTCGGCTTTCGCGTCGCCTGGGTGAACCGTTTTGGCCAGGCCCGGGAGCGGTTGCCGGGCAATCCGGACGTGATGTTGGACAGCCTGGAGGGATTGCCGGCTCTGGTCGGCCTGGAGTAGTTTCGCGGATGGACTACAGCGAACACCGGTTCCGGGCCCAGGATGGTCTGGAGCTTTATTACCGGGATTACGGCGATCGGCTGTCCGATTGCGTGCCGGTTTTATGCCTGGCCGGTCTGACCCGAAATTCGGTGGATTTCCACGACCTTGCCCTGCATTTATCACCTCGCCGGCGGGTCATCGCTCTCGATTTACGGGGCCGTGGCCAATCCGCCCATGATCCAAACCCCGCCAACTATGCCCCGCCGACCTATCTGTCCGATATCGTGCATCTGTTGGTGGTGACCGGTTGCCATAAGGTTATCGTCATCGGCACCTCTTTGGGCGGGCTATTGGCCATGGCCCTGGGCGCGGTGCGGGCCACGGCGCTGGCGGGCGTCATCATCAACGATATCGGGCCGGAGATCGATCCCAAGGGCGTGGCGCGCATCAGCGGCTATGCCGGCAAAACACCCGATGCCATGACCTTGGATCAGGCGGCCGAACATATGCAGGCGCTGTTCAGCCCCGCCTTTCCCGATTACAGCCTGGAAGAATGGCGGGAGGAAGCGCGCCGGGGCATGCGGCAACGGGAGGACGGTCTGCTGGTACAGGATTACGACCCCGCCGTCGCCAAGAATGCCACCGAACAGGGCGACAACCCCCTAGGTTTCTGGCCCTATTTCAATTCCCTGGCGAATGTCCCCGTACTGACCATCCGTGGCGAGCTGTCCGATATCCTGAGCGTCGAAACATTCGCGGCCATGGCGAAGGCGAAACCCGACATGGTTCAGCTCACGTGTCCCAACCGCGGCCATACGCCAAACCTGTCGGAACCGGTTTGTCTGGCGGCGATCGATGCGTTCTTGGAGGCCCATGGCAACGTCCCCCATTGAACCACCCCTCACCCATGACGACGTCGCGGCGGCGGCCGAGGCACTGCGGGGCGTTGTCGTGCGGACGCCGTTGCTCGAAAGCCGGGCGCTGAACGAGCGTGCCGGCGGGCGGTTGTTCTTCAAGGCGGAGCCTTTGCAGATCACCGGGTCATTCAAATTCCGCGGCGCCTACAATCATATCTCCCGCCTCGATCCCGACACCCGCGCGGCCGGCGTCATCGCATATTCCTCGGGCAATCATGCCCAAGGCGTGGCGGCGGCGGCCCATTATTGCAACGCGCCCGCTCTGATCGTCATGCCCGAGGATGCACCGGCGGTGAAAAAACAAGGCACCGCCCGCTGGGGCGCCAAAATTGTCACCTATGACCGTTATGGAGAAGAGCCGCGCGAGGCCATAGCCGCCCGGCTGGCGGCGGAGCGTAATTTGGCCATGGTCCGGCCTTATGATGACCGCCTGATCATGGCCGGCCAGGGTACCGTGGGCCGGGAAATCGGGGAGCAGCTGGCAGCTCTGGATTTGGCGCCGGATCGGGTTTTGGTGCCCTGCGGTGGTGGCGGGTTAACGGCGGGGGTGGCGACGGCGATCAAACATTATCATCCCAACGCCGCTGTTCATACCGTGGAACCAAGGGGTTTCGATGATACGGCGCGGTCTCTGGCGCAGGGCCAACGGCAGGGCAATGAAGCCGACGCCAGCAGTTTTTGCGATGCCTTGCTGGCGCCCGAACCGGGGCAACTGACGCTGCAGGTCAACCAGTTGCTTTGCGCCAAGGGCCTCGTGGTCAGCGATGAAGAGGTTGCCGTGGCCATGGCGGCGGCCTTTGAACACTTGAAAATCGTGCTAGAGCCGGGCGGCGCGGTCGGTCTGGCCGCCGCTTTGGCCGGAGCGGTGGCGTTGGACGGCATCACCGTGATCGTCCTTTCGGGTGGCAACGTGGACCCGGCCCTCTTCGCCTCAATTCTCTAGCTTTTCTGGCCTCTAGCTTTTCTGGCCTCTAGCTCTTCAGTGGATCGGCGTCGGGCGCGATTGTCGCCTGCATGGACGGGCGTTGCGAAAAAGCATCGAACCAGGCGGCCAAATTTCCACGGCCGGTCCGCCATTCCATTTCGTCATAGCGGAAGTCCAGATACCCCAGGGCGCAGGCGAAGGTGATCGCGCCGATGTCCACTTGGCCGGGCAATTCGATCGCCTCCGCCTCCATGGCGTCAAGACCGCGCACGATCTTTTGCGTCTGGGCCTCCATCCAGTCCGGCCAGAAATACTCCGCCGGGCGCAGGGTAACCTCATAGCGTCCCAGGATCGCGGCATCCAACAGGCCGTCGCCCAGGGCTTGCCGGCGCAGGGCTTGCCACCGGGCCGGGCCGGTTGGGGGAAACATCTTCGCGCCGTCGTGCAGACCATCGAGGTATTCGCAGATCACCGGGCTGTCATAGAGCGCCCCGCCTTCTTCGAGCTGTAGAGTGGGAACCTTGCCGATGGGATTATCCCCATTCAGCTCCCCATGGGGGCTGATCGGCGTTACCGCCGTGGCGATCTGTTCGACCCTCTCGTCCAGGCCGGTTTCCAACAACAGGACGCGCACCTTGCGCACATAGGGCGAGGTGGCGGAGCTTCGTAAAATCAACATAATACTCTCCAGACTTGCGGGGATTGGGCACAGGCATTATTGACTCAAACATCAGCGTGACAGCAAGGCGGCAGATCATGAAATTCGGCGTATTTTACGAACATCAAATCCCGAGGCCCTGGAACAAGGGCGATGAACATAAATTGTTCAAGGAAGCTCTTGATCAAGTCGAGTTGGCGGACCAACTGGGTATCGATTACGCCTGGGAAGTGGAGCATCATTTTTTGGAGGAATATTCCCATTCCTCCGCCCCCGAAGTCTTTCTGGCGGCCTGCTCACAACGGACCAAGAATATCCGCCTGGGACATGGCATCACGTTGATGCCGCCGGGCTATAACCACCCCGCCCGCGTGGCGGAACGCATTGCCACGCTGGATTTGATCTCCGACGGCCGGGTTGAATTCGGCACCGGGGAAAGCTCCGCCGCCTTGGAGCTGGCCGGCTACAATGTCGCCTTCGATAAAAAGCGCGAAATGTGGCGCGAGGCGACGGAACAATGCGCCAATATGATGACCATGGACCCTTATCCGGGCTTCGAGGGCGAGTTCTTTTCCATGCCCTGCCGCAATGTGGTGCCGAAACCGCTGCAAACCCCCCATCCGCCGATCTGGGTCGCCTGTTCCAAGCGCGAGACCATTCATATGGCGGCCCGCGCCGGCATTGGCGCCCTCACCTTCGCCTTCATCGACCCGGCGGAAGCGGTAAAATGGGTTGGCGAGTATTACGACATCATCAAGTCCGAGGACTGCGTCCCCATCGGCCATGCGGTCAACGCCAACATCGCCATGGTCACCGGATTTTCCTGTCATGAGGATGAGCAAGAAGCCTTTAGCCGCGGCGCCGAGGGCTTCCAGTTCTTTGGCTATGCCCTGGGCCATCATTATATCTACGGCGATCAAAAGCCGGGGCGGACCGACATCTGGCAACGCTACCAGGCGGTAAAAGACAATCTGCCGGCCATGGGACCGGGCAGCAGCGGCGGCAGCGGTATCGGCACCCCGGCGCAGTTGAAGGAGAATTTGGCCCTGTTCGCCGATGCGGGCGTGGATCAGGTGATCTTTATCCAGCAGTCGGGCCGCAACAAGCATGAACACATCTGCCAATCCCTGAAGCTTTTTGCGTCCGAGGTGATGCCTGTTTTCAAGGCGGGCGAGGCGGAACGGGACGCCAAAAAGGCCGCCGAACTCGCCCCCTTTATCGAAGCTGCCCTGGCCCGCAAGCCACGCATGGCGCCGTTGAGCGACGATGATATCCCCACCGTGTATGCCCTGGGCCGGCAGATCGCCGAGACCGACGAAAAAAAGGACCCCGATGCGCCACCCGCTTCCCTGGGCGAGACGATCGCCATTGGCCGGAACAGCGCCGTGCAGGTGCCGGCGCAGGAACCCAAGGCGGTGAGTGGAGACGATTAGGCCGGCCGCAGGACCAAATCGCAGATACTGACGTGGGCTGGGGTCTCGAGGGTGTACATCACGGCATCGGCGACGTCCTCGGGTGACAGCGCGGCATCGAACTTGTCGTAGAATTTCTCCGCCCGTTCCTCGTCCCCGCGCCACCGGGCGGCGGCGAATTCGGTCCGCACCAGACCGGGCAGGATCTCCGTCAGGCGGACGCCGCTGCCCTGCAATTCCTGGCGCAGGGAATTGGTGAACCCATGCACGGCGAATTTTGAAGCCACATAGACGCTATGGTTGGCGGTCCATTCCAGGCCGCTGGAAGACCCCATGTTGACAATATGGCCCCGGCCCCTCTCGCGCATCCCCGGCAGGATCGCCAAAGTCGTGCGCATCAGGCCCGTCACGTTGGTCTGAATGGTCGCGGCCATGTCTTCACCTGCCTGCTTGTGGAAGGCTCGACGGCCGCCCAGATCATGGCCGGCATTGTTGATCAGAATATCGATGGCGCGCCAGTCTTCGGGCAGCCGCGATAACAGCTCGTCCGCAGCCTCGCCGTCCGCGATATCGAACTCGAACGCCAGGGCCGGCGCCTCCAATTCGCCGACCAAGGCCCGCAGCCGTTCAATCCGCCGGGCGGCGCAAATAACCCGCACGCCCCGAGTGCTTAACGCCCGCGCCACGGCCCGGCCGATACCGGCGCTGGCGCCCGTCACCAGGGCGACCGCACCCTTGGTCAGAATTGCGCTTTCGCTCATCCGCGCTTCAGGCCTTTAAGCCCGTGACACGGGTCAATGTGCCGGGAATGAATTCGTTTGCCGTCACATCCCTGAAACCAGCTTTGGTGAAGTAGCCCACCACATCGGCCTCCGAGTGGGCCAAACCGGTGGAACCGCTGACGGCCTCCGACAGGCCCCATAGGGCGGGCGCGATGGGGCCGCGGCGGTCATCGTCAAGGATCTCGCCGATCAGATGAAATTCGCCGCCACTCAACAGGGAATCATGGACCTGCTGCACGACGCCGGCAATAATTTCGCGGCTGTAAATGGGCAGGTTCGAGGCCATGATCGCCACGTCCGCGTCCCGTGGCAGGGCATCGGCGGTAAAATCGCAGGCTTCGGCGCTGACCCGGTCTGCAACGCCGTTTTCGGCAATGAATTCCCGCGCCACCACGGCCACCGACGGCAGGTCCAGCACAACAGCCGTGATTTCGGGGTAAATATTCGCGGCGGTGATGCAATAACAGCCCGAACCGCCGCCCAGATCCATGATCCGCCGCCGGCCCGTCAGATCCACTTGCTTGTGAAACCACCGGGCCGCGCCCATGCCGATGGAATAAGTTGCCGCGTGATACTCCCGGGCCCGCTCCACGGTAAAGCTGTCGTCGTACTTGCCCAGAATTTTCCGGGCCGATTTGGGCTGGCGCAGATGCTCGGTCAATTTTCCCCATTCATTCCACGCCGGTTTGCCGAACAGCATCCAGGGCCCGGCATAGCTGCGCCCGCCCCGGACCAGAAAACGTTCCACATCAGGCGCATTGCTAAATTTATCGCCCCTCCGTTCCAGCAAGGTCATGGCGGTCAGCGCCGTCATCAGACGTTCGGCATTTTCGACTTCAATGTCCATGGCCGCCGCCGCGCTTTCAATGCTGTCGTGGCCTTGGGATATGACCGTGAACAGGCCCAATTCCACGCCGCTCATCAGGGCCGCGGATTCCCAAAAACCTTTTACCAACGTCTGCAGACGTACCGTATCCACGCGTGGCGCGCTCATCGCCTTACTCCTCTACTAAAATTCAGTTTAACTACGGAAATCCGGTTCCTCACGGTCCAGCTTGCGCATCCAGGCGGCCAGTTCCAGATCGCCGTAGCCGGCAAAACGGGTGCCCACGGGCCGCTCGCGGCGGTAGACTTCCATCGTCTCCTCCGGAATAAGGGCCAACTCGGCGCCGCCCGCTTGCGCGGCGATTTGAATTTTGCAGGCCCGTTCCAAATTATACATGTGGAAGAATGCCTCATCGACGGTTTCCCCAACCGTCAGGGTGCCGTGATTGCGCAGGATCAACATGTGGTGAGCGCCCAGGTCAGCCACCAGGCGCTGCTTCTCGTCCGCGTCCAGGGCCAGGCCTTCATAGTCGTGATAGGCCACGCCGCCATACTGAAACAGATTGTACTGGGACAGCGGTAAAAGGCCGTCTTTCTGTGAAGCCACGGCAACACCGCTGTCGGTATGCAGGTGGACCACGCAATGGATTTCCGGTAGCGCCTCGTGCACGGCGGAATGGATGATGTAGCCGGCATAGTTGATCTGGTTGGGCTCGTCCGGGTCCACGCGTTCACCGTCCAGGTCAATTTTCACCAGGTTGGAGGCCGTGACCTCTTCGTACATCAGGCCGAACGGGTTGATCAAAAAATGCTCTTCCGGTCCCGGTACCCGGGCGGAGATATGGGTATAGATCAGATCATCCCAGCCCATGCGGGCGAAAATCCTGTATAGAGCGGCCAGTTTTACCCGTTGGTTCCATTCCGCCACCGATACACTGTTCGAGCGGTCCAGGGCTGCTATGCTCATATCCCTCATTCCTGCTGATTAGGTTTCTATTCTACGTTAGGGTGGCGGTAAGTATTCATGCTGTCAAACCGGATTGGAAGAGTTCATGGCCCGCGATGCGGAAATTCCCTATGGCGCCTATTGGTCGACGCCGTTCGCGCGCTGGCAGGGCAGCCTTTCGCACCTGCACAGCCTGGAATTCGCCGCCCACGTGGGGCGCGAGGAACTGGCCCGCCGGAATATCGACCTGGCCGAAATCGATCATGGCATTCTCGGCATTACCGTGCCCCAGCGGCAATCGTTCTATGGCCTGCCCTGGGTGATGGGCATGATGGGGGCCGAAGACGTGGCCGGCCCCACCATCAGCCAGGCCTGTGCAACGGGCGCCCGGACGTTGGCCGCTGCCTATCATGAAGTTCGGGCCGGGCTATCGGACAGCACCCTAATCCTGACCACGGACCGCACCTCGAATGGGCCGCATGTCTATTATCCCGCACCCAGCGGGCCGGGCGGCACCGGGGCGCATGAAGACGTGGTCATGGATAATTTCAATCACGATCCATTCGCTAAGAATGCCATGATCGATACGGCGGAAAATGTCGCGGCGAAATACCAGATTGGCGTGGCGGAACAGCACGACGTGGTGCTGCGCCGCCATGACCAATATCTTGATGCCCTGGCTGATGATCATGCCTTCCAAAAGCGTTACATGACCCTGCCCTTCGCCGTGCCCGATAACCGTTACCGCAAATCCACCGGGACGCTGGAAGGCGACGAAGGCGTGGTTGCGGTCAGCGCCGAAGGTTTAGCCAGGTTAAAACCGGTCAAGGACGGCGGCAGCATTACCTTTGGCGGCCAGACCCATCCGGCGGATGGAAGTGTTGGTCTGATGGTCACCACGGCGGATGGCGCGCGCAAGGTCGCCACGGACCCAGGCATACGCATTCGGATACTCGGGTTTGGTCAATCCCGGACCGAAAAAGGTTTCATGCCCCAGGCCCCCGTGGAAGCGGCGCGGCGCGCCCTGGACGATGCGGCATTGAAGATCAGCGATATTGACGCGGTAAAATCGCACAACCCCTTTGCCGTCAACGATATCGTTTTCAGCCGGGAGACCGGCTTCGAGCTCGAGGCCATGAACAACTACGGCTGTTCGCTGATCTGGGGCCATCCCCAAGGGCCCACCGGTCTGCGCACCATCATCGAATTGATCGAGGAGTTGGCCCTGCGCGGCGGCGGGCGCGGCTTGTTCCAAGGCTGCGCGGCGGGCGATAGCGCCATGTCAGTGGTTTTGGATGTCAGCAGCCGCTAATTTTTGGGACCGCAATTGAGCTATTGAAGTTCTCTCGAACGATTTTCCCAATTTGGATCATCCCAACAGACCAAGGGAACCGGCCCGGATGTCAAGGCAGTCCGGGCCCGTTCCCCATATCCGCTCAGATCGCTCCCTGCTCCTTCAATGCGGAAATTTTTTCGGGGCTGAAACCAAGTACTTCGCGCAATACATCGTCCGTATGCTCGCCCAATCGCGGCGGTGCGTTGGGCTTGGGGAACGGGGTGCCGGTCATTACAATGGGATTGGCGATATTACGGACTTCGCCCGCGCTCGGATGCTCCATGCTCCAAATCATGCCGCGCTGTTTCAGGGTCTCGCTTTCGCACGCCTCGCCCACCGTGCGAATAGCCCCGCAGGGAATGCCGGCGCCACTCAAAGTGGCAATCCAGTCATCGCGGCTCTTTTGCCGAAGCACGTCCGCCAGCAAGGGGATCAACACATCGCGGTTTTCGACCCTATCGGGCGCCAAGGCGTAGTCGGGATGGTCCTTGAGGTCCACACGCTCTATTGCCTCGCAAAAGGTGCCCCATTGGCTATCGTTGCCCACGGCGATGTTCAGCCAGCCATCGGCGGCCTGGAAAGTCTCGTAAGGCACGATCGAGGGGTGGGCGTTGCCCCGGCGCTCAGACGAGACGCCGGTGGCGAAGTAGTTGCTGGCATGATAGGTCAGCAGCGCCGACAGCGCCTCCAGCATGGAAACCTTGACGTGCTGGCCCTTGTTACTAACCCGGCGGTCATATAGGGCCGCCAGGATACCTTGGGTCAACGCCATGCCGGATACCATGTCGGCGATCGAGGTCCCCATCTTGAATGGCGGCGTATCGGGCGCGCCGGTGATGTTCATCATCGAACTTTCACCCTGCACGATCAGGTCATAACCGGGCCGGGTTGCATCCGGGCCGGTATCACCGAAGCCGGAGATCGAGGCATAGATCATTTGCGGGCGCCGGGCGGCCACCGCCTCATACCCGAATCCGAGGCGATCGGCCGCGCCGGGGCGGAAGTTTTCGACAATAATGTCGGCGGTTTCAATGAGTTGCCACAAGATTTCCTTGGCGCCCTCGTCCTTGAGGTTCAGGGTCAGGCTTTTTTTATTGCGGTTCACGGACAGAAAATAGGCCGCCTGGTCACCTTGATAGGGCGGCGCGAAGGCACGGGTATCATCGCCCCCCGTTGGATGTTCCACCTTGATCACCTCCGCCCCCATGTCGCCCAGGGTCATGGTGCAAAACGGGCCCGACAGAACCC
>JAPYPT010000069.1 GCA_029937535.1 Alphaproteobacteria bacterium | reverse complement strand
CTTAAAGGTTTTAGCGCATGGCCTCGCGTTCAATTGAACGCGACATGCGCTAATTCCAAAATCTATAATTATTCCATGGATTTTTTCTTGAAGGCCTTGGGATGGTATTTGCCCTTGCGCCATTCATGCCAGACATAGGCATTCTGTTTCATATCGCCCCTGTCGTTGAAGGTTATTTTGCCCAGCACGGTGCGGTAAATATTCGCGCCCAGGGCCTTGGTCATTTTCTTTAGTTCCAAACTACCCGCCTTGGCCGCCGCCTGGGCCCAAACCTGGATCGCGGCATAGGTCCGTAGCGCGTGCAATTCCGGCTTGAAACCGCGTTTCCGCATGTCATCGGCAACGGACCGCCCGTGCTTTAATTTGCTGGTGTCGGGCGGAAACGTTATCAAAGTCCCCTCCCCCGCCGCGCCGGTAATGATCCAGTATTTGCCGGTCGCCAGATCATCACCGGAAATCAGCACCACCGACATGCCTTGGGCATGCAGACCACGCATGATAAGACCCGCCTCCCGGTGATATCCCCCATAGTAGAGGACTTCTATCTCGTTCCGTTTAAGCTTGGTCACCAGCGCCGCATAGTCCTTGGCGCCGGGCTTCACGGTATGAAAGAGCGCCTCGTTAACACCACGGGCGTTCAATTGGGCCTTCGCCGCCCGTGCCAGGCTTAGGGAATAACTTTGACCGTCATGCACGATGGCGAGCTTTTTGCCGCCGAACTGATCCGCCATTAGATCACCCGCGATAACGCCTTGCTGGTCGTCCCGGCCGCTGACCCGATAGACATTTCTCAAACCCCGGTCCGTGAACAATGGATGCGTGGCGGCGGGCGAAATTTGCAGGATGCCCTCCTCGGCATAAACGTTCGAGGCGGCGATAGAGGCGGCGGAGCAGAAGTGCCCGACCATGAGATTGACGCCTTGATTGATCATGGATTTGGCCACGGTGACGGCCACCGTCGGATCACAGGCATCATCGCCCACGACAAGTTTAATCTTCTGCCCTAAAACGCCCCCCTTGGCGTTCAGGTCGGCAACGGCCAACTCGGCGCCGTGTTTCAATTGCTGGCCCAGGGCCGCGAAGGGCCCTTTCATGGGCCCGGCCATGCCGATGATGATCTCGGCCCGGGCAGCCGTACCCGCCGTCAGAGCCAGCCCGGCCAGAAGGCCCAGTATCCGGGCAGTGTATCGCAGATCTATCATGGTGGGGTGCCCATGGCGCGGCCTTAGACTTTTATGCCGGGCCGGTTATCGCGCTGTTCACTTCGCTTTTTCAGCACATATTCCAACTTGCGCGCGACAACTTGCGACAATACCGCCTCCGAGGCGGTGACGGGACCGACAATCGACACTTCGACCAGGGTTGCCGGGTCAATGGCCGATACCTTGACAGCGTTACCGATGGTTTGAAACTCCACCAGATAGCTGCGCCGTTGGTCGGATTTTGGGGACAAAACGAAGTCTGGCCGGGCTCAGGCGGCCCGGCGCAAGTCCAGACGTGCCCAGACAACTTTCAAGGCCGCGACCAGTTCGGCCATCATGGCATCGCTGTGGAATGGCGTTGGGGTGAAGCGCAGGCGCTCCGTACCCCGTGGCACGGTGGGATAGTTGATGGGTTGGACATAAATGCCGAACTCGTCGAGCAATTCATCCGAGACCTGTTTGCAAAGCGCCGGGTCGCCGACCATCAGGGGTACGATGTGGCTGACCGACGGCATCAGGGGCAATTGCGCCTCGCTGAAGATATGCTTCAACGTGGCCGCCCGTTCCTGGTGCCGGTGCCGCTCCGCATCCGAGGCCTTCAAATGGCGGATCGACGCCAGGGCGCCCGCCGCGATTGCAGGCGCGATGGAGGTCGTGAAAATAAAGGAAGAGGCATAGCTGCGGATCACGTCGACCAGATCCGAACTGGCCGTTATATAGCCGCCCATGACACCGAACGCCTTGGCCAGGGTGCCTTCGATAATATCGAGCTGATCCATGACGCCCTCGCGCGCGGCAACACCGGCGCCGCGGGGGCCGTACATGCCAACGGCATGAACTTCATCCAGATAGGTCAGAGCGCCATATTTTTTTGCCATCGCGCAAATCTCGGCGATGGGGGCAATGTCGCCGTCCATGGAATAGACTGATTCGAAAGCCACGATCTTCGGCGCCTTGGGGTCGGCCTGGGCCAGAAGTTCGGCCAGATGATCCACATCGTTATGACGCCAGATCTGCTTCGGCCCGCCGCCATGGCGGATGCCATCGATCATCGAGGCATGGTTCAAGGCATCGGAGAAAATAATCAGACCGGGCAGCGCCTTGACCAGAGTCGATAAAGTCGCTTCATTCGAGATGTAACCGGAGGTGAACAACAGCGCGGCTTCCTTGCCATGCAGATCCGCCAATTCCCGTTCCAGCAAGACATGATAATGATTGGTGCCCGAAATATTTCGCGTGCCGCCCGAACCGGCGCCCACTTTGTCCAAGGCCTCATGCATCGCGCTTAGAACGGCTTCGTGCTGGCCCATGCCCAGATAATCGTTTGAACACCAGACCGTGACATCTTGTTGGCCGCCGTCATGGTGGCGTGTTGCTTTGGGAAAATCGCCGGCATGGCGTTCCAATTCGGCAAAAACGCGGTACCGACCTTCGGTACGAAGATCCGCCAGTCTTTCCGCGAAAATTCTGTCGTAGTCCACGGCCGTTCCCCTTTGCAACTTTCCCAGCTGCCACCCTATTTGGCGGCTGATCTGGTCAGTATCCACAAAACGTCTTTCAGAATTATTAACCAAACCATTTTTGCCCCTCCATAGCCGCAATTTCAAGGATATTTCGGGCCATCGGACGATTTGTCGCATTAATCCGCAGCCCACTGACAAAAGCCCGCGAAAGCCAGAAGAGGATGGGGCGACGGTTATCCTTGGCAAACCGGGCGGCAAATCATATGAAAGCACCCCTACGCGATTTCATTCTGGAGTTTAGGTTAATGAGCACGGATCGGGCCAAGAGCCAAACAGACTACCTCGCAACCGGATCATTTGCCTGGCAGGACCCCTTTCTGCTTGACGATCAGTTGAACGAAGATGAACGCATGGTCCGCGACAGCACCCGCGATTACTGCACGGACAAGCTGATGCCCCGGATTATCGAGGCCACGCGGCAGGAACATTTCCATCGTGAAATCATGACCGAGATGGGCGAGATGGGCATGCTGGGCGCCACCATCGAAGGCTATGGCTGCGCCGGGCTTTCCTATGTCTGTTATGGATTGATCGCGCGGGAGACCGAACGGGTCGACAGCGGCTACCGTTCCGCCGCCTCCGTCCAATCCAGCCTGGTCATGCATCCCATTTACGCCTACGGCACGGAAGAGCAGCGGCAAAAATTCCTGCCCAAGCTGGCCAGTGGTGAACACGTTGGCTGCTTCGGTTTGACCGAGCCGGACCATGGCTCGGATCCCGGTTCCATGGTCACCAAGGCCAAAAAGGTGGACGGCGGCTGGATCTTGAATGGCGAAAAAATGTGGATCACCAATTCACCCATCGCCGATGTGGCCGTGGTTTGGGCCAAGGACGACAATGGCGATATCCGCGGCTATTTGGTGGAACGCGGTTTTAAGGGATTTTCGGCCCCGAAAATCGAGGGCAAGCTGAGCCTCAAGGCCTCGATCACGGGGGGCATCGTGCTGGAAGATGTCTTCGTGCCGGACGAGAATTATCTGCCCGAGGCCAAGGGCCTGTCGGGACCCTTCGGCTGTTTGAACCGGGCCCGTTACGGCATCGCCTGGGGCGTCATGGGCGCGGCCGAGTTCTGCTGGGAAGCCGCCCGGCAGTACACCATGGACCGCAAACAATTCCGCCGCCCCCTGGCCGCCACCCAATTGGTGCAAAAAAAGCTGGCCGACATGCAGACCGAGATTTCCCTGGGCCTGCAAGCCTGCCTGCGGGTCGGCCGCCTGATCGACGAACACCGGGCCGCGCCCGAGATGATTTCCATCATCAAGCGCAACTGCTGCGGCAAGGCGCTGGACATCGCCCGCACCGCCCGCGACATGCACGGCGCCAACGGCATCTCGGACGAATATCACGTCATGCGTCATATGGTGAACCTGGAAACGGTCAATACCTACGAAGGCACTCATGACGTCCACGCCCTGATCCTGGGCCGCGCCATGACCGGTTTGCAGGCGTTTGCATAAGTTAGGAGAGACAACATGATCGATCGACGCGGCTATTCCGTTGAGGATTTTGAACGCCAGTATAATCCGCGCCAGGCGGTGCCCGACCACCAGGGCAAAATCGATGCCCGCGTCACCGCCTCCGCCGAGGCGCGGTGCCGTATTGAAGGTGTCTACGATCAACGTTACGGCCCCGGCGCCAAGGAAGTGCTGGATATCTTCCCGGCCGAGGGTGATGGGGCGCCGGTGCAGCTTTATATCCATGGCGGCTATTGGCGGGCTCAGGATAAATCCGACGTCAGCTTTTTCGCCGAACCCTTCACCGAGGCCGGCGCCTGCGTGGTCATCGTCAATTACGATCTATGCCCGGACGTGACCCTGCCGGAAATCATGGCCGAGATCGTCCGCGCGATCGCCTGGACCCACGGCAATATCGCCGAGTGGGGCGGCGACCCCGAACGCATTTTCATCTCCGGCAATTCCGCCGGCGGGCATCTGGGCGCCATGATGCTGGCCCATGACTGGCAGGCCGATGATTTGCCCGCCGACGTGATCAAGGGCGCGGCGCTGTTAACCGGGGTTTACGATCCCGAACCGGTGCTGGGCATCAGCGTCAATGAAGTTATTGGCCTGATGCCCGATATGTTGGCATCGGTCTCGCCGCTGCAAAACCTGCCGCGCCGGGACCTGCCCCTACTGGTGCCCGTGGGCGGTGGCGAGACGGAGGAATGGATCAAACAAACCCGCGCTTATGTGGATCTTTGCCAGGCCAACGGCATTGGCGCGGAATATATGGAAGTGCCCGGCGCCGACCACTTCGACATGACGGCGGCCATGGGCGATCCCGACGGTCCGGTGCTGCCGGCAATCCTGGCGCAGATGGGCCTATGAGGCGATGGCGCTGACAAACATATAATCGCCAAGGCCGGAATGGTAGGCACGTCTGGTCGTCTCGAATTGTCCATTTTTCAGATCCACCCGCAGGCGGGCGACGCCATTGCGGATTTCCCGAGGGTCCCCGTGCTGGGCGAATGTTGAAATTGAGGCGCGGACCGCATCGTCGAGATAAAATTCCGGATCGTTCTTGCCGCTATAGAGAAAGTGATCCTGGAGATCGCCGCTCACCCAATAAGGTGTGAATGATATTTTCCCGAAGCCCGCGCCGCGCAGACAACGTTCGATTTCCGCCCGCTTGGGCATGCGGGCGATGGAGCGCGCCATGGCAATCGGAAAATAGGCATTCAGCCAATAGTCTCTCATTTGCCCGGCCTCACCCGTGAACAAGGTAAAGCAACCGCGCGGCCGCAAGACCCTGCGGCATTCCCGAAACGCCGCCGCCATGTCATGGAAATGGTGGATCGCCAGGGTGCACAGCGCACCCTGAAAGGTCAGGTTTTCAAAGGGCAGCCGTTCCACGGCGGCCAATACCCAATTTACGTCGCCCGGCTTCGCCCGCGCCGCCATTAACATCCGCGAGGACAGATCCAAGCCGGTCAGATCATAGCCCAGCCCGGCCAGGGCGGCGGTGTAATTGCCGCTGCCGCAGGCAAGATCAAGAAATGCGCCGCCGGGGGCACCCAAGGCCTCGGCCAGTTGGCCTGCGATGGCTGGGTCGGCGCGCCGGTTGGTGTCATACCCGACGCCGATGCTGTCATATATGGCCGCCATGAAATACACTTGCCATGAAGCGAAAAACAAAACCAGAAGGAATTGATCATGGAAAAGCAGTGCATCGCCGTTCCCGGCATTACCGAGATGTTGGAAAAGGGAAAAATTCCCCTGTCGCCGGCGGTCAAGGCCGGTGGCTTTGTCTTCGTGTCCGGGATACCGCCGATCGACCGGGAGACGGGGAAGCTTATCCAAGGTGATATTGCGGCGCAGACCGAACAGGTTTTGGAAAACGTCAAGGCCTGTCTGGAAGCAGCCGGCTCATCCCTGGACAAAGTGGTGAAATGCACCGTGTATGCCGCCAACTCAGGCTATTTCAACGCCGTCAATGAAGTCTACGCCCGCTATTTCAGTCACAACCCACCCGCGCGCACGTTCGTCGCGGTCGGTTCCTGGCCCATGCCCTTTGATATCGAGATTGAATGCGTGGCGATCGCCTGACGCTCAGCAGAGTGTCTCGCCCACCACATGGTCGCCCTGCATATCCGTGCTGGAGTCCAGATCACGGAGGTCCTGCAGCAGCTTGTCCATATTGACCGGCGGCGGGGGCGTCTCGTCCGCCAAGGCGGCGGACCCGCTCAACAGGACGGCCAGCATTATTCCGAGATATCGCATGAGTGCCTCCCAACTGTGTATATGGCAATCATACGAAAATTTAGCGGCCGATGGAATGTTTACCCACGGGATTGTGATTAGAGCAAATTATCAGCTTCGAAACGATTTCGTTTTTCTTTGCTGTTTGATCTAACCGGTGAATCTTACGATTTGGTCGGATCCGCCATTGGCGTAACGGCATGAATGCGATGCATGGTGATGCCGCCTGCTTCCAGGGCGGCGAACGTGCGGGCCCAATACTCGACCTCCCACATGACCCATTCGGTCAATTCGGGAGACAACGGGCTCTGTGTAATCGTTTCGCTAAATTTGCGGATGTCGTTTAACAGCATCGCCTTGTATGGCTTTGTTTCATCCTTGGCAACCCGGACATCGAAGCCGACCTTGCTCAAACCGTCGCGAATTTCATCGAGTTCAAAAAGCCGTGGTATCGTTCGATGTAAGGCACTCCATTCCGCCCGTTCATCCTGCCCGTTGCCTGGGCTCACCAGAAGTTCAGTGATCAGCAGGTGGCTGCTCGGCTTTAGCAGGTTGGATAATGTCTTGAACAACCGTTCCCGGTCCGGGATTTGATAGAGGGCTTCCTTGATCACAATGGCGTCGCGTTTGTGCTCCCTAATTTCCTTGTCATTCAAATCGAGGTTCCGGATTACCGCCTTTTTGACCAAACCTTCCTTAGCCGAAAGACGCATGGCCTCCTCCACCAAGGCTTCATCGTTTTCGATGCCATCGACCCAGGCGCCGGTTTCCTTGGCGATCGTGCGCGCGGTCGTACCCAGACGGGCACCGATGTTCAGAACCGTCATCTCCTCGTTCAGGCCAATGGGATTGACCAGGCTCTTGACCCGCTCCCGGCTGGACGGGCCATCGACACCATCACCATACAGAATTTGAATTGAAGCAATGCGCTGCGGCGTCCATTCAGCAATCCCGCTTGGAGACGGAAAATCCTTGACGACTTCCGCTTCCCCATTCGCTGCCGCACCTGCCCGCATCCGCGCAGCGGCCTGGGCCTTGGCGGTATCATCGCCGTTCCACCAAGCCTTCAACCGGCCGCCCAGGCCGTTGGTATCGGGAGTATCTAACGTTTGCGCCATGGCGAAACCATTAGTATCCGTCGCTGTCGCGGGACGGCATACCCATCCAACCAACGGCACAAAGACTAATCCATACGAAAAACGACCAACGCAGCGGAAGCGGCCCCATCGGGCCGTTATCAATATTCTGGAAACCTTGCTGTTCCGCAAATACTTCGCGATCAATCATACGTATGTTCCGATGCGCTGATTCGAACAAGGTTAATTTATGACAATTATGGTTACCGACGCAAGTAATTTGGGCTTCGCTGTTTCATCCGTTTACATCCTCAACGCCGAAAATAGAGGGCGTACGCCTTGGATGTATAAAATGTAAAACAATATTGTACGGTCACTTTACCAATTGCATCCCATCTATCACCGTGCATAGTGTTTGGTTAGTGTGGAAAGCAGGTCATCGCGGCAGCCGATTTCAAGAGACTGTAATTGATGAATTCGACCAATAATCGCCCGCCAAACAACGCTTCAAATTCTCAAGGGCCAGCGGCGACCGTTAGTCCGCATGACCGCCAGCTAACAGCCGCGCAATTGACCGTGGAATGGGTTGATCGGTGCATTGAATTATTACGCCCCATGGAATGGCCCGGGCGAATGGATGCGCTAATGCAATTGCATGATCAATTGCGGGACGATTTTGTTGATTTCGATACCTTCTGTCAGGTCTTCCCGAATTTCATCGCGCAAACTATCGAGCGTCTGGGCGTACCGCCGGTCGCCGAACTGACCCAGGCCCATATCTATTCTAACTCCGCCAATGATGCTCATCGTACGGCAGCCGGCAAATGGCTCCGGGAAAATGGCCAGCCGGCACCATGAGAGCAGTATTCCGACGGCTCAAATTTGCCGCGCGAATACTCCCACCAATCTTATTTCAGAGACTTCAAAAGAGCACGAGCGTCTTCAATTCCCTGAAATACCGGCGTTTTATCGGTTAGAAACTGTTCCAATATGGCCTTGGCCGCTTCTTTTTGGCCGCTCGAAATGAGCGCATAGGCGTAGTGGTATTGAACCTCCGCATTATTCGGCAATACCTTTGCGGCTTCCGTGATCAGATCCAGGCCGCGCTGCGCATCACCGCGGCGCAACAGGATCCAGCCCAGGGTGTCCTTGATGGTCGGTGAACGCACGGCCTTGGTATGGGCCTTCTCCGCCAAATCAATCGCCCGCTTGTCGTTATTCCTGTCATAGAGCCAAGCCAGATTATTCAAGACAATCTGATTCTCCGGTTCCGCTTCATAAAGAATTTCATGCTCCACCAACGCCTTTTGCATTTTTGCCACGTTAAGATAATGGCTCGCCAGGGCAAAACGGACCGCATTGTCTTCGGCGTTCTTCTCCAGCCAATCAATTACGCCATTTTCAGCGTCTTGCGGCTTCTTGCTCGCCAGCCGTGCCTGAAATAAACGGATTGTGGTTCGGGAATTCGGTGCAATTTTGCTTGCCCGTTCAAAAGCGGCCACGGCTTCCGGAAATCTTTGTGCCCGCAGGCTCACATCACCCACCGCTAAATCGGCGACCGGCCGCTTCGGAAACCGCTCTCGCAAACTTTCGGCAATGCGCAGAGCACTATCGATGTCGTCTTTCCGCACTTCCAGCGCGATCAAATCCAAATAGGCCGGCAAATAGCCAGGCGCAAGTTTCAGTGCTGTTTGGAGTGCTTCCTTAGCTGCTTCAAGATTATTGATGCCAATCAAAGCCCTTGCCAGACGCTGATGGGCAACCGGCGCCTGTGGAGCGAGCTTGACCACGCGGCGATAGCTGCTGGTGGCGCTGGCGAATTGTTTGGCCGCCATTTGTGTGCGGCCCATGGCGTCAACCGCCAAGGCATTGTCGGGCATGGTCTGCAACATATTTCGCGCCGCCACCAAGGCCGCTGAATTATCCCTGATAGCGAGGTAATATTCGACCAGGCGCAGCCGAGGCTGTGCAGCTTTCGGTTGCGCCGCAACGGATTTCTTGAGCCACGAGACGCCAGTTTCCCGATCCGCGTCTGCGAAAGCCAATCGACTTAGCGCCATCATGGCGGCTGTATTGGTCTTATCGATCTCGATAATTTTGAAGTAATTCGCCTTTGCTGCTTCGTTCTTGTTCTCCGATAGATCGAGTTGCGCCAAATTCAATATCGCCGGAATAAATTTGTCATTCAACGACAATGCGGCGTTAAAAGCCTTGCGCCCGGCCACCAGATCGCCCTTCCGGACCCAGATCCCTCCTAAAAGGTTATCGGGTAGTGGGTTATCCTTCAGATTTTTCTTTAGATTTTCCGCCGCTTCCAACGCCGCGTCCAAATTATTTTCGCGCAACTGGGTCAAAACAAGCAAAATGTGCGCACGTGCCGCGTCCGGATTGGTTTTTAATATCTCGTTTAACTCGGCGACGGCGGCTTCCGGCTTGCCGCCCTGAATACGCGTTAAGGCAAGGCGCGTTTTTAGCTCGGGATCGTCCGGACGTTCTTTGGCGACGACTTCAAATAATCTGGCCGCTTCCTCGGTATTTCCGGCTCGAAGGTGCGCACTGGCCAGCAAAGAAACCAACTCTTCATTCGCGCCATCATCTGTCGAATATTTCTTCAGTAAATCAATTGCCTTCCGAGGTTTGTTTTTTCTCAAATAGAGCCCGGCCAACAACCTTGTCCCGGTGGTTTCACCAGGTACCAGCGACAGCAATGCGTTCAGGTTGGCTTCGGCTTGCTCCAACTGATTCTGCTTCAAATTCAGAAAGGCCATGAGATACAGGCCCGGTGGATAACCCTTCAAGAATTCGCCCGTCTCCTGTAACAAAGCGACCGCCTCTCCATCCTTGTTATCCTTTGCCAGGAGCAGTGCATTCAAATACATCGCAATCGGGTGATTTTTCACCCGACCGGTTACCGCATCAATATCTTGGCGGGCCTTTTCAACTTCAGACTCGGCGATATTGATGGTGGCGCGCGCGAGGAGCGCCGTCAAATTGCCGGCATTGAGCTCTATCGCTCGATCAAAGGCTGCCAGAGCGCCTTTGATATCCTTGGCATTGCGACGCAAGCGTCCTTTCAGGTTTAATGCTTCTAAAAAATCGGGATCGTTGGCAAGGGCCCTATCGACAGATTCTTCCGCCGAGACAAGGTCTTGTTTGGAGCGGTGCAATACCGCCATGCCCAGATGTGTAATTGCAATGTTCGGGGCCAGCTTCAGCGCCTTGGCCAATGCCACTTCCGCCTCATCGAATTTGTTCAATCCAAGGTGGGCGAAACCCCTATAGGCGAGCACGCTTGCTTCGATCAGCGGATCACGTTCCCCGCTTTGGATTTCGGCGAGAATTTCAGTAAATTTTCCTTGCCGCAAATATGAAAGTGCAAAATCCGACACCACAAGCGCTTCATCAACGCCAAGACGCACGGCCGCGCGCAATTCTTTTTCCGCCGACGGAAAATCACCGATTTGTGTGTAGGTCTGCCCCAAAAGCCATCGCGCCTCTCCACTGTCCGGATTGTCGCGGACAGCGTTTTTCAATTGAATTACCGCGGACGCCAAGTCGCCTTTGGCAATATAGCTCTTGCCATCTTCGAGATAAGACCCACTCCCCCCACGCAACGCCCCACCACCAACGAAAATGTAAGCCCCAATGGCGCCAATTAAGACGACGACGACCAATCCGACCAGCAATTTACTTTTCATGCTTCCATCCACTATCCAAATTCATGTCTCATCGGCATGTTTTCATCTGCCGAATAACAAGAACAACCTTGAATCCTCGATTTGAGGACAAATGAGTACTGCCAATACAATGACCACGAGCATTACTCGTCCAGCTGCAATTTGAAATTTTGCAGTAGATCGTACAACGTTGGTCGGCTGACCCCAAGTAACTTCGCAGTTTTTGAAACATTGCCGTCCGTCGCGGCCAAGACTTCTTGAACGTGACGCCGCTCCGCCCGCTCCCGCACTTCCTTGAGGGTCAGCATATTTCCGCTATCCGCTGTACCACCGATCCCCAGGTCCTCTGGCGTGATCATCTTACCCTCGGCCATGATGACGGCCTTTTTTATTTGATTTTCCAGTTGCCGGACATTGCCCGGCCAACGATGGCTGGCAAGTGCCATGATTGCCGCCGGCGAATAAGCCCGGACGGACTTCTTATATTGCTCATTGAATTTATCAAGAAAATATTGGGCCAGTAGAACTGCGTCACCCTGGCGGTCCCGAAGTGGCGGAATATGTACCCGAATTTCATTCAGGCGGTAATAGAGATCTTCGCGAAATGTACTATCCGCCATCATGCCTTCTAGATCCTGATTGGTCGCACAGACGATTCGCACATCGACTGGAATTTGCCGCCGGCCTGCCAATCGCGGCGACCAATGTGGGCGATGTGGCCTCAATGGTGTCCGACGCCAACCTTCATTTTGTTGTCGCCAAGGACAACGATGATACCCTGGCCGGGGTCATTGCCGAACTGCTGGACAATTCCGCCCTGCGCGCCGCCGTCGGCGCCGCCAACCGGAACAAGGTGCGCGCGGACTACGACATTTCCCAAATGCTGGTGCGCCATCTCGCACTCTGGCAAGGCAAAACACCCACCCCCTGATCAGCCACCCCGATTCCCGAGAATTTCTTGTTTACCAATTAATTAGGACTTGTTGATAAAAGTTCTGATGAGACCACAGGCTATCCTGGGAGTTAACGTGGATAAATCGGCTTTAATGATGGATGGGCCGGCGCATGAGGCGTCGGTTGGAGACACCCCGCAACGTGTCTTAATCATCGAAATTGATGACTGCCAGCACCGCTGGCTGGATGCATTGCTGCGTCAGGGGTTTGGTGCGAAATGCATGATGCATTGGATCAGGACCGTCGATGACGACAAAGCCAAGTTCACGGCGAATGCATATGATCTGGCAATTGTCATGGATGGCGGCACAGGTGAACGTGGCTTGGAGTCAATCCGGCAGGTTCGGACGATCGATACCAAGTTACCAATAATTCTGGTTTCCCATGCCCCATCACGGGTCATCGCCGATGAGACTATCGATTGTATTGATTTCGATGAATTGACACCACCATTGCTGAAAGCGGTGAGCCTATACCTACGTGAGCGGCAGCGGGCCGACCGTGAGCTTGAGACCAACCACGATTTGTCCGAAGGCCTTGCTTCCACGCAACGGAAACTCGCGGCGGCCCGGCACGATACTCCCGGCGTCGAGCGGCTAATTCGCCGCCTGGCCGAAAACAACCCGCTAGGCTCATGGTATCAGGCAGCCGATGGCCGCACCAAGTTCTTGAACTCCAAGGCTGCCGAGATCCTGGAAATCCCGCAAGATCCCGACCGGATGCCCTACATTTTTGAGGCCCTCGTCGCCCCGGCGGAACGCAACCGTTTGGCCGATATTCAAACGGCATGGCGAAATGGTGAAAGCCGGCAATTCGAATGCCGCATGATTGGCCCACGATCGGGCCGTGAAAAACTTCTTCTTGTCTCCGGCACCCCAATATCATCTCCCGGCGAACGGGACGGCGGTGTGCTGATTAGTTTCTTGGATAATTCTGAACGCGAACAATCCGCGGCCACAATCGAACGCCTATCCCATCACGATACGCTGACTGGGTTGCCGAACCGGGATTTATTTCAGGACCGGCTGAAACAGGCCATGGCGTTCGCCGAACGGGGTCGGAAACACAATGCACTTTTGGTCCTGGATCTTGATAGATTCAAGGATATTAATGACACCTGGGGCCACAGAGCCGGTGATCAATTATTGCAAATGGTGGCAACCAGACTGATGCAATGTACCCGGCAAATGGACACCGTGGCGCGCCTGGGCGGCAATGAATTCGCGATCGTTTGTACAGAGCTTGATCACGGCGATCTGGTTCAGCACGTGGCTGAGCGGGTTATCGACGCCATGGCCAGGCCATTTGAGATCGACGGTAAAACAATCAATACCTCCAGCACGATTGGCATTGCCCTGTTTCCTTTTGACACGGACGACGCGGATCAATTGATCAAGTTTGCCGACTTGGCCCTGTCCCAGGCAAAATTGGCGGGCCGGAACCATTATCAATTCTTCGACGTCGGCATGGATGAAGCCGTACGCCGGCGCAAGGGTTTGGAAGTGGATTTGCGTCGGGCGATCGAGACCGAGGCGTTTACGCTGTTTTATCAACCGCAACTGCGCCTCGGCGATGGCGTGGTCTATGGAGCCGAGGCCTTGGTACGCTGGAACCACCCCGAACGGGGCATGGTCTCGCCGGCGGATTTCATTCCCTTGGCCGAGAGTACCGGGTTGATCCGCGAGCTTGGCCATTGGGTCCTGCGCACGGCATGCAAGCAGGCAAGCGCTTGGGCGAAAGCTGGCCATCCCGACATCCGCATGGCGGTGAACCTCTCGGCCGTCGAATTCATGAGCGACAATTTATTGGGTAATGTCAGGGCCGCCTTAGAGGAGAGCGGTTTACCGCCCCAGCAATTGGAGTTGGAAATCACCGAAAGCGCCGTGATGGAGGATATGGAAAAAGCCATCGCGACGATGCGGGAGCTACGCAAAATCGGCGCCCGTTTGGCGATTGACGATTTCGGCACCGGATTTTCCTCGCTTTCCTACCTGAAGCGGTTTCCTGTCCAGGCCTTGAAAATCGACCGTTCCTTCGTGCAGGAAATTCTGTTGAGTTCCGAGGACGCAGCCATTGCATCCGCCGTCATAAGCCTGGGCAAAAGCCTGAACCTGGAGGTTATCGCCGAAGGTGTGGAAGAGGCGGAACAGGCCGATCATTTACGCCAGGCCGGCTGCCCCTTCGCCCAAGGTTATTTTTTCGGCCGGCCCGTCCCAGCCGACGAATTCTTCGCCTAGGGCATTTCCGAATTGGAAATGCTCCGCTTCTTAAGAATAGAGCGGATTTTCCGATCACTTAGAATCACTTCGTAATTCACATTAAATCGGAACGGCTCTAGCCGACCGCCGAAAATTAAGTTGCGAACGACACCGGCACGCTGCGGGGGCCACGCACTTGTCCGCCGACCCACGTGACTTTCTCGGGCGCCGACAATTCAAACTCCGGAATACGCTCGAACCAAACACGCAAGGCCACATCCATTTCCATGCGGGCGAGGTTCGAGCCCGCACAGCGGTGAATGCCGACGCCAAATGCGATATGGCGATTGCGCTCCCGGTCGATGACGACGTCATCGGGCTGATCGAATACGCCCGGGTCATGATTGGCGGCGGGGAAATTAAGCAGGATCTTGTCGCCGGGAATGAATTCCGCATCACCCATGGTGATCGGTTCGGTTACCTTGCGGGCCATGGTCACGGGCGAATAGAAGCGCAGCATTTCCTCGATCGCGGTGCCAAACAGAGTGGCATCGCCCGCCAGACGGCGGCGGTCGTCGGCATGGCCGGCAAAATGCCACATGGCGGCGCCGATAGAACTCCACGTGGTATCAATACCGGCCACCAGCAATAGATTGCACATGCCGATGACCGTGTAATCGCTCAACGGCTCGCCCTCGATTTCGCAGGCGATCAGTTTGGAAATCATGTCATCGCCAGGCTCCTTGCGCCGTTCCACCACCAGTTCGGCAAAGAATTCACGGATGATCTTGCGGTACTTGGCGCGCAGTTCCGGCTGGGTCTGGCCTAATTCCAGAATACCCTGCGTCCATTCGGTAAAATCGGCGCCCCGGTCGGGGTCGATACCCAACATTGCCGCAATGACCCTGGGGGGAATTTGCTGGGCGTAATCGACGGCCGCATCGCAGGAACCCGAGGCAATGAACCCGTCGATCAAATCGTGGCACAGCGCCTCCGTCGAGGCCCGGAACGGTTCCACGGCCTTGGGGGTAAAGAACGGCAGGATCATGCGGCGATAGGCAATTTGTTCCGGCGGGTCGGCGGTTATGGGAGGGGTTTCGGAGCCATATTGCTTGGCCTCGGCGATGAGCTCGGCGCGCATCTCGGGCGATGGCGGGATCACATTCGGCGCGCGCGAGGATAACTCCGGCACCATGCGGACCATGGCCTGCAAATCTTCATACTTGGTCGGCAGCCAGCTGCCGCCCCAGCGGGTGGTGTGCGCAATGGGGCAGGTCTCGCGCAACTCCTTCCACACCGGGATCGGATCGCGGACATAGTCATCATCGAAAATATCGTAGTCGGTGGCCCAATCCTTCACCGGGCAGCCTTCATTATCGCTCATGATATCATCCCTGGGATACTGCGCCGCCATTATCCCACACCTTGTGAGAGAATGGAAAGCGGCATAGTTCCAAAACACTTGTCCGGCGATGATCATTCGGGCATAAGCGCCGAAATCGACACTCCATTTGGAAAGCTTGAAGAATTGCTACAGGTCGTCGCGAACAGTTGGGCGCTGTTTTTGGGCTTGGGTTTGATCATGCTCGGGAATGGTCTGCAGGGATCGCTGCTGGGACTTCGGGCATCAATCGAGGGCTTTGGCGTCGCATCCACCGGGCTGGTCATGTCGGGCTATTATATCGGCCTGTTAATCGGCGCGACCATGGTGCCGAAGTTCGTCGCCCGGGTCGGACACATCCGCAGTTTCGGAGCCATGGCGTCACTCGCTTCCACCTCCATTCTGGTGCATGTGGTGTTCGTCGATCCCTGGATCTGGTGGGCCATGCGGTTTATCACCGGCTTCGCCTACGCGGGGCTGTTCATCGTGGCGGAAAGTTGGCTGAACGACGCCTCGGAAAACGAAACCCGCGGCCAGATGCTCAGTTTCTACATGTTGGTCACCTTGGGAGGCATGGCGGGCGGGCAGTTCATGCTGAATATCGCCAGCCCGTCCAGCTACGAATTGTTCGTCCTGATCTCGGTCCTGATCAGCATGGCGGTTATTCCCATACTGCTATCGGTCAGCAAAGCGCCCGACTTCAACACCTCTGAATCAGTTAATGTTTTTCAGCTTTTCAAGGTCTCGCCCTTGGGCGTTGCCGGCATGGCGATGACCGGCGTCATGCTGGGCGCGATGTTCGGCATGGGCGCCGTCTACGCCGCCAACGTCGGTCTGTCCGTGCGGGAGGTTTCCTTCTTCATGGGCGCCATGGTGTTGGGTGGCGTCGCGCTGCAATATCCCATCGGGCGCCTGTCGGATGTACTGAACCGCCGTCAGGTCATCATCGCCACCTGCGCGGGCGGCGCGGTCGCGGCCTTCATTGCGGCGGGGATCGGCAGCCCGGCCGTGGGCCAAGGCTGGCATCTCTATTTGGCGATCGCCGTCATCGGCGGCTTAGCGACGCCGCTCTACGCCTTGTGCGTGGCCCATACGAACGATTATCTCACACCCGGTCAGATGGTCGCCGCATCCTCGACCCTGGTCCTGGCCGTCTCCCTCGGTTCCGCCCTGGGCGCACCCCTTACCGCCCTCGCCATGGAGACGTTGGGCGCGCACTGGTTCTTCCACACCATCGGCATCGCCATGGTATCGTTATGCCTCTTTGCCATATGGCGAAGCATCCGGCGCGGCGTCGTGGCCAGCGAGGAAGTGGGGGATTTCGTCATCATGGCGCCCACGCCCATGGCGGCAACCCTGAACCCGGACATAGAACTGAAAGAAATTGTCACCGCATCGGAAGCAGATGCCGAAGAGGTTCAGGAAAGCTTCGAGGAATTGCTGCAGGATCTGGAGAGTTCGGAATAAACATCCCGGCTTCTTCATAGGTCATTTCCATCATCCCGCATGAGGACATCATAGTCCTCACCACCATAGAAGACGCGCAGGATTCGAATTGTCATCTCGACATCGTTGATCGTGAAGGCGATCACGGCACGTTGACGATCAGAGAGAATCCGGAGTCCAGTGAAAAGGTCATCACGGCGTGTTCCCCCATGCGGCGTAGCTGTCAGGCTGCGGATAAACTCACGTAATTCCCCTACGCGCAGTACCGCGTGATCGGCGGCCGAGCCCGGCGGTTCACCAAATAGAATATAGCTGCGAAAGAGGTGGTCCGAAATTCTGTCAAAATCGTCGACCACCGCCGGGGCGAAGGTCAGGACGTATCCCGTCATGTGCCGTTCTTATTCAGCCAGACGGCGCGCCGTTCAGCCAACATGAGATCGACCTTTTCGTCCAGTTCGTCAGCACTCAAGACTGGTTCACGCGCACGCGTCTCAAGGTCCCGGCTGATGGTTTTCAAGCGGGCTTCGTGGCTTTGCTCTTCACGCTCAACAAGTCGCAGACCATGTTGCAAAACAGCGCTTACCGAAGCGAATTTTCCACTCTCGACCAATGACTTCGCCAATGCATAGCCTTGATCTGTCAATGAAACTGTTGGCTTTACGGTCATTTCCGCCTCCTGTCAGTCAAAAGTATGACTAAGTGGCTCCGAATACAAGCATGCAATGTTACAAGCATTGCATTGGAATTATGCGTAATAGGCAAATATTAATAACTACGCGGCAGGCCCATGCGTTCGCCGAGAAAATTCTTCACCATTTCGTTCGAAATTGGACTGAAGGGGCCCAAACGGGCATCCCGGAACAGCCGCTCCAGGGGCGAGGCCTCGACCAGGCCATAACCGCCCAGGACCCGCATGCAGCGGTCCGTGCAACGGATCGCGGTTTCGGATGCGGCCAGCTTGGCCATGGCGGATTCACGGGCGCATTCGCGGCCCTGGGATAGCAGCCAGGCGGCCTTTTGGGTCAGCAATCGGATCTGCGCCAACTCGGTCGCGACATCGGCCAGGGGGTGCTGAATGGCCTGAAAGGCGCCGATGGGCCGGCCATAGGCGGCGCGGTCCTTGGCATATTGCAGGGCGATATCCAGGGCCGCCGCGGTAATGCCAACGTAAATCGCCGCCGAAAGAATTCGCTCCTCATCCAGGGAGGAGAGCAACGCGTACCAGCCCCGGCCCCGTTCGCCGACCAGGGCATCCGCGGGCGCCGTCGCATCATCGAAGAAAACTTCAGATGTGCCGCCCGCCCGCATGCCCATTAGTTCAAGCTTCCTTACCTCCACGCCGGGCTGTTGCCGGGGCGTGAGTATCAAGGACAGGCCACGGGCCCGTTTGTTATTTTCGATCGGGTCCGTGCGGCAGAGAACCAGAATGGCGTCGGCATCGCCGGCGAAGGTGGTGAACAGTTTCTGCCCCCTCACCGTCCATGGACCGCCCTCGCCGCCCTCTCCGTCCGCTTGGCTCGCCCTGGTGGTCAGGCTCAAAATATCCGTGCCGCCGCTGGGTTCGGTCATGCCGAAGGACATGATGAATTCACCCTTGGCAAGGCGCGGCAGATATTCCGCCTTTTGCGCCTCCGTGCCATGCTCCCGGAACATCCGCGCGGTCATGGAAAGCAAGACCCAATCCATGGCCAGGGAGGGGAAGCGCCGGGACAACTCCTCGCAAAACACCGCACCTGTCAAGACATCGGCATCGCTGCCGCCATGGTCCGGGGAAATGGACAAGCCCAGCCAGCCAAGCTCCGCGAACCGGCTCCATATCTCCCGGGGGATGGAGCGGGCTTGGTCATGGGCCCTGATCTGCTCTTCGGGCAGCTCGCGGTCAAAGAACTGCGCCACGCTATCGCGCAACAACTCATGTTCTTCTGGTGTATCGAAATCCATGCTTGCGTCCGTCCTTCAAATTTCGCCCGGGTAATCGGATTGGGCCTCCGGCGCGGCGCGGATGAAGGGCTCCAGTTCGCGGGCCGCGGCGTCAATGGCAACAAGCGTGGGATAATCCGATAAATCGCAACCGTAGCGCCGGGCATTGGCCATCTGGGGTACCAGGCAGGCCTCGGCCAGACCTGGGGCATCGGAGAAGCAATATGGAAAGGCCGTGCTCCGCCGCACCAGTTGCGCCTCCAGGGTGGAGAATGCCTGGTCCATCCAGTGCCGGTACCAGGCATCGGATTCGGGTTCGCCGGCGCCCACCTCATCGGTCAGGAAGCGGCGCACGCGGGTGACGACGACGGGATGTAAATCAGCCGCGATGACCTGGCCGAAGGCACGGGCCTGGGCCCTTAAGATGGGATCGCCGGGGAAAATACTGGGCTCGGGATACAGCTCCTCCAGCAGCTCCATGATGGCCATGGACTGGGAGACGAACCGGCCGTCGATCTCCAATGTCGGCATCAGGCCTTGTGGATTGATGGCCCGGTAGGCGGGCTCGGTCAAGGATGGGATGGCCGCGTATTCGTAAGCGATGCCCTTTAAATTGAGCACGATGCGGACGCGCTGTCCGGCGGAATTTTGGAATTTGGTGTGCAGCCGCAACGTCATCGCCATCTTTTTTTACCCTTAATCATATCCGCGAACAGTAACCCTATTCCGCCGCCTTGATCTCCTCATCGGCCCAATCAAGGGACCGGCCAAGGCGTTTTTCCAAACGGCCGCCATTGGCGGCATCCAAACGGACCACCAGCCAGACCGATTGCTCGTCGTCCCGGCGCTCGATCACCTCGCCGACCTGATACAGCCAGGCCAGGGTGGCGCCGTCCTGATGGGGCAAGGCTAGCCGGACGGCGCGGTCGTTGCGGCCCACTTGCCGGCCAATCAAGGTTAGCAGGCGGTCCATCCCCTCCCCGCTCAAGGCCGACAGGGCGGTGGCCAGCGGCGTGCGGTCAACCAAATTGGCGATGCGCCGGCGGGCTTCGTCGTCGGCCTGATCGATCTTGTTGTAAACTTCGATCATGCCCTCGCGGCGGGCGTCGTCGACGCCCAGATCGGACAGCACGGACAGCACATCCTGCTTTTGCGCCTCGCTGTCGGGATGCACGATATCGCGCACATGCACGATGACATCGGCGCCCAGGACCTCTTCCAAGGTGGCGCGAAAGGCCGCCACCAACTGGGTCGGCAGGGCGGAGACAAAACCAACCGTGTCGGAGAGGATGATGCGCCCGCCACGTCCGGGAATATCCACGGCGCGCATGGTCGGGTCCAGGGTGGCGAATAATTGATCCTCCGCCATCACCGCGGCGCCGGTTAGTTGGTTGAACAGGGTCGATTTGCCGGCGTTGGTATAGCCCACCAGGGCGACAATGGGATAGGGCACCTCGGCCCGGTTCTTGCGGTGCAACTCTCGGGTCCGCACGACCGCCTCCAATTGCCGGCGCAAGGCGACCACCCGGTCATCGATCATGCGCCGGTCGGCCTCGATCTGGGTCTCGCCGGGGCCGCCGACCGTGCCGATGCCACCGCGCTGGCGCTCCAGATGGGTCCAGGAACGCACCAGACGGCTGCGCTGATAGGTCAACTGCGCCAATTCGACTTGCAGCCGGCCCTCCTTGGTATGGGCCCGGTCGGCAAATATTTCGAGGATCAGGCCGGTCCGGTCGATCACCTTGCAATTCCAAGCCCGTTCCAGATTGCGCTGCTGTATGGGTGAGAGGGCTGTGTCGAGCACCGCCACCTCAATGTCCTCGGCACGAATAACAAGGCCCAGTTCCTCAACCTTGCCGGTCCCGAACAGGGTCGCCGGGCGGGGCCGGTTGACGGCGATCACCTCGGCGATGCGGACATCGAGACCAATAGCATGGGCCAGCCCCTCCGCCTCGGCCAACTGGGCATGGGGCAGACGGCCCGCGCCGGCTGTCGCGGTTTTCAATTGCGGATGAACAATCAGGGCCCGGCCGGTACCGCCCGAAAGCTTCTTATCGAGGTCGATTTCCGGGCCGCTCACGCTGCTCCTTCATCCTCTGATGGGTCATACAATTGTACGGGCTGGGCCGGCATGACCGTCGATATGGCATGCTTGTAGACCAATTGAATATGGCCATCGCGGCGCAGCAAGACACAAAAATTGTCAAAGCCGGAGATAAAGCCCTGTAGTTTTACGCCGTTTACCAAAAACACGGTGACTGGGGTCTTCGCCTTGCGGACATGATTGAGAAACACATCCTGCACGTTTTGTTTTTCGTTCGCCATGTTCGGCTCCATTTT
>JAPYPT010000068.1 GCA_029937535.1 Alphaproteobacteria bacterium | reverse complement strand
GAAAAATGGCACATTTTGTTCGACGCATTGATCCCTCGCGCTTCGAGCCCATGTCAATTCTAATGGCCTTGCTCGCGGTCCACTCTCGCCACCTACGATGGCCCATTGAATGCCTTCCAAATGCAATTTTCCAGGCGGGCCAATTAGGGGCTCAACAGATAAAAAACGTACCGATGCGTTGGTTTCTTGAAGGTGTTTGATTCTAGAGCGTTTCGTAGAGTCCTCAATCGATGTTCCCAACCAAATATGTTCCGGTACGGGTCGATCTTTGTATCGGCGATTGATGAAATTTTTCATCAAAGAACTTCTTTTCGTAAGCACCTGAAAAATAAGCCAATTAGCCTGCTCCATTGTGTCAAAAACCTCGGCGATGTACTCACTTGGCACTAATTTGTGGAATAAATCGCTCATGGAGTTTACGAAAACCATCCTGGGCTTCTTCCAGCTTAGAGGTTGGCTCAGCCGCTCTGGCCTTAGCGTCAGATCAAATCCATACTCAAATGGGTGGCCTGGAACGCCACGAAATCGTTCTGAGAATCGTTCCGCATAGCAATTGTCGCAACCAGCACTAATCTTTGTGCAGCCAGTGACAGGATTCCAAGTTGTGTTGGTCCATTCGATAGAGGAATTCTGAGCCATAATATCTCCAGAACAAAACATGAACAGTTAAACGCATTCGCGAAATCAAATCAAATGAATTCTCTATCTATTGGCCCGCTCGTCGGTGACGCGCTTGGCCTTGAACTCGGTCTTGGGCAGAGTGCCGGGCGCGACGACTTCGATATCGGCGCGGAGCTCTATCTCCGCGCGGACGGCGGCGGCCACGGTTTCGGTTAGCTTTGAAGCCGGGCCGTGATCGGAGTGCTCCACCACCACCTTCATGATATCCATGCCGTCGGCCGGGCGGGAGGTCAGGACAATCTGGAATTCATCACCCAGGCCGGGGATGGCGCGCACGGCTTTCTCAATCTGGGTGGGGAAGAATTTGATGCCGCGCAGATTGATCAGATCGTCGGCCCGGCCCTGGAAACAGCCCATGGCGCGCGCATGACTGCGGCCGCAGGCGCAGGTCTCGTGGTTCAGGGTGGTAAAATCGCCGACCAGGAAGCGCAGTTGCGGCGAGCTTTCCGATATTAAATTGGTGCAGACGGACAGGCCGCGCTGGCCGGGCGCCGTCGTCTCCAGGGTCTCGGGATCGACGGTTTCCCAAACCTGCAGATCCTCCATCAGATGCAGGAAATAGCCGTCTTCGCCGCCCGTGGCCTCGCAGGCATAGCCGCCCGCCTGCGGCGCGGCCTCGGTACAGCCGTAGAATTCAACCAGACGGGCGCCCCACAGATCCTCCAGCTTTTCCCTGGTCGGACCGATCGCCATGGACGGCTCGCCGGCGCAGAACAGCTTGGTGACGGATGAAGTGGCGGGGTCGCGGCCAAGGTCCTGCATCACGCGGCCCAGGTACAGGGCGTAGGATGGCGTGCAGCACAGCACCGTGGGCTTGAAACGCTCGACGATGCCGGCCCGCATGGCGCCGTCCATGCCGCCGCCCGGCAACAGGCCGATGCCCATCTTGGCCAGGCCCATCTGCACGCCCCAGGCCCAGACATGGGGACCATAGCCGGTCATCATGAAGACCGTGTCGGCGGGCGTGAAACCCATGGCATGCATGGCCCGGGCATTGGACCAGGCCCAGTATTCCCGGTCGATCTGGGAATAGCGGAATATGCGCGGCGTGCCCGTGGTGCCGGAGGTGGAGAACAGCATCCAGCCGCGGGATTGCCAAATATCCTCGCCCATGGTTGTGAAATGGCCATAGGGCGGGCTTGCCTCCACATCCCTAGTCATCTCGGATTTGTCCACCACCGGCCATTTCACCAAATCGTCCAGAGAGGCAATATCGCTGGGTGTGAGGTCCAGGCGGTCAAAGCGGTCGCGGTAAAAGCGGCTGTTTTCGTACAGAAACGGCGTCACCACGGAAAGCTTTTCGTTCTGGATGGCGGTGATCTCATCCCGGCTGGCGCCGTCCAGGCGGGGCGACCACATCCGCTCGTTGGCGGCTTGATCCGGATCGGCCTTGAATTTCGCCAGGGTCGCCAGCCAATCGTTGCGGGTTTTTTCCGCCCTGTCCGTCATCCCGAACTCTCGTCCTCTTCCCGTTCGACGGCACGCCAACCGATATCCCGGCGGCAGAAACCGTCCGGCCAATCGATGGCGTCGATGCCCTGATAGGCCAGCGCCCGGGCCGCCCTGATATCGGCGCCCTGGGCGGTCACGCCGAGCACCCGGCCGCCATTGGCCAGCAACCGGCCATCTTCTGCAAGCGTGGTGCCCGCGTGCAGGACCGAGACCCCGGCGATGGCCTCGGCCGTATCGACGCCCTTGATCTCGGTACCCTTGGCATAGTCGCCCGGGTAGCCGTTGGCCGCCATGACCACGGTGATCGCCGCGCGTTCGGTCCAGGTCACTTCATAGCCCGCCAACTGGCCCTTGGCGGCCGCGATCAGGGCGGCCAGGGGATCGCTTTGCCAGCGCGCCAGCAGGACCTGGCATTCGGGATCACCGAAACGGACGTTGTATTCGATCAATTGCGGCCCTCGTTCGGTGATCATCAGGCCGGCATACAGCACTCCCTTGAAGGGCCGGCCGTCCTGTTCCATGGCCCGCATGGTGGGCAGGATGATCCGCTCCATGGTTTTCTGGCACATCTCGTCCGTCATCACCGGGGCCGGTGAATAGGCCCCCATGCCGCCCGTGTTGGGCCCCAGATCGCCGTCGAATACCGCCTTGTGGTCCTGGGCCGTGGCCAGCGGCAGGGCATTGCGGCCATCGCACAGGGCGAAAAAGCTGGCTTCCTCGCCGACCATGAACTGCTCCACCACGATCTCGTTGCCCGCCGCGCCGAACTGGCCGCCCAGGATATCCTCCGCCGCCCCTAGGGCCTGTTCGGTGGTCTCGCAGACAATGGCGCCCTTGCCCGCCGCCAGGCCGTCGGCCTTGACCACGATGGGCGCGCCGCGGTCCTGGATATATTCACGGGCCGCATCGATGTCGGTAAAGCGCGCGTAGGCGGCGGTGGGGATGTTGTGCCGGCGGCACATTTCCTTGGTATAGACCTTCGAACCCTCCAGGACCGCCGCCCGGGCGCTGGGGCCGAAGGCCAGAATTTTCTCCCCCTCCAAACGGTCGACCAGGCCGTCTACCAGGGGCACTTCGGGCCCGACAACGACAAAATCCACCGCCTGGTCCCGGCAATAGGCGACGATGCCGTCAAAATCCGAGACCGCGATATCAACGCATTCGGCCAGGCGCGCGATGCCGCCGTTACCGGGCGCGCAGCTTAACCGGGTCGCCAGCGGCGAGCGCACCACCCCCCAACATAGCGCGTGTTCCCGTCCACCCGCGCCGACAACCAGAACATGCATGCTACTCACGCCTTTTTAATTTACTCAACTGCCGCCAAAATTTTCGCACGGATGTTGTATCATATGTGCTTCGTGTGTTGATCAAGGTTTATGAGCCCATGGGCCAAAATGATGGGAAGGTAGACGGCGGCGCGCCCAACTTGCCGGAATATTCCGTCTCCGAGATCGCGGCGGCGGTCAAGCGCACGGTGGAGGATAATTTTGGTTATGTCCGCATCCGGGGCGAGGTCTCGGGCTTTCTCGCCGCGCGCTCGGGCCATTTGTATTTTTCCCTGAAGGACGACCGGGCCGTGATCGACAGCGTCGTCTGGCGCGGGGCGGCGGGGAAACTGCGTTTTCAACCCGAAGACGGCCTGGAGGTGATCTGCACCGGCAAGCTGTCCACCTACGCCCCGCGCTCGCGCTACCAACTGGTGGTCGAGGCCATGGAGCCGGCGGGCGTTGGCGCCCTGATGGCGTTGCTGGAGGAGCGGCGCCAAAAACTGGCCGCCGAAGGGCTGTTCGCCGAGGAACGCAAGCAGGCCCTGCCCTATCTGCCCCAGGTGATCGGCGTCGTGACCTCGCCCAACGGCGCGGTGATTCGCGACATCCTGCACCGTCTGCGCGACCGCTTCCCCACCCGCGTGCTGATCTGGCCGGTCCTGGTGCAGGGCAAGGGCGCGGCGGAGCAGGTCGCCGCCGCCATTCGGGGCTTCAACGCCCTGGACGAAACATCTCCCGTGCCGCGTCCCGATTTGCTGATCGTGGCCAGGGGCGGCGGCTCGATCGAGGATCTCTGGGCTTTCAATGAAGAAGCCGTCGCCCGGGCGGCGGCGGACAGCGTCATCCCCCTCATTTCCGCCGTGGGTCACGAGACCGACACCACGTTGATCGATTTCGTCTCCGACCGCCGCGCGCCCACGCCCACGGCGGCGGCCGAGATCGCCGTGCCCGTGCGCTCGGAATTGGTCTCGGACGTGCAGGATCTGGAGCGCCGCCTGGGTCTTGGTCTGCGGCGCCTGCTGTCGGAGAGGCGCCGCGATCTCGACGGCCTGGCCCGCGGCCTGCGCGGCCCTCGGGAACTGCTGGCCCTGGCCCGCCAGCGCCTGGATGAAGGTGCGGAACGGCTGCACCGGGCGCTGGCGACCTTCGGCGCGGAAAAACGCAATGGCCTGAGCGCCCTCGGCGCTCGTCTGCGGCCCGGCCTGGTGCGCGACCGGATCGAGGGAGCCGGGCGCATGCTGCGGGAATTCGACGGCCGTCTGCGGCGCGTCGTGGATAATCACATCAAGGAAAGCCGCCTACGCCTGACCGGCCAGGGCACGTTGCTGCAAAGCCTCGGTTTCGAACGGGTCCTGGACCGCGGCTATGCCATGGTTCGCCGCCAGGATGGGGCAGTGGTGATGGCGGCGGCGGGGACCGGGCCCGGCGACCCCCTGGCGATAACTTTTCGGGACGGCGACGTTGCCGTCACCGTGGATGGAGAGGCCCCGGCGCGGCCGGCAGCGCGCAAGGCCAAACCAAAGTCAAAACCGGCTGGCAAATCCAAAGCGGGAACCGGCAATCAGGGGTCGCTTTTCTGATGCGCGTTGTTGCACGACACGACACGCTGTCATCCCCGGGCGTGGAGAAGCAGAGAACCTGGGGTCCAGGGACTCGAGCTCCGGCGCTTGTTGCCCTGGATTGCCGGGTCAAGCCCGGCAATGACAAATCGAGGGATGATTGGCTGAATTCTGCTGAAAACGTCATACCCGTGCTTGACACGGGTATCCAGGGCACCGAAGGATATGTGGTAAAATTGACGACGGTTGGCCCGGCCGGTTTAGTAGTGGCACAGCTCGAAAAATTGACCGGGCAACCGCGGCTCAAGCCCGGCAATAACGGTCAAAAGACCTTGCGTCGAATTGCGCGGCGCCTTTGGCTGATCTGCGCATTTACGCTCTGGCCCTTCGTCGTCTCAGCGGGAGCGCCGGTCTTCACGGGCGATTTTGTTCAAGGTGGCCTGGTGCATGGGACCACCCAACCGGGCACGGCGGTGGAATTTCTCGGCCGCAAGGTGCGGGTCGATCAGAGGGGCCGCTTTGTCATCGGCTTTGGCCGGGATTTCGCCAAGACCGCACCGCTGTATTGGTCCGCGCCGAACGGGCCGCGCCAGAGCCTGACCTTGAAAATCAAGGCCAGGCGCTACCGTACCCAGAAGATCGACGGCTTGCCGTCGAAAATGGTCACGCCGCCCAAGACGGTCCTGGACCGCATTCGCCGGGAAAACCGGGGTATTGCCGCCGTGCGCCGCCTGGACAGCGCAACGCCTTGGCATGAAAGTGGTTTCAACTGGCCCCTGCAAGGGCGGATCAGCGGCGTCTATGGCTCTCAACGGATCTTGAACGGCAAGCCAAAACGGCCGCACTACGGCCTTGATATTGCCAATAAGACGGGGACACCGGTGCATGCCTCCACCGATGGCATGGTGGCCCTGGCCGAGAGCGATCTGTATTACACCGGCGGCACGGTGATGCTGGATCATGGCCATGGCCTGACCTCGGTCTATTCGCATCTGCATACGGTGGCGGTGAAACGGGGCCAGTTTGTCCGCCAGGGCCAGGCCATCGGCACCTTGGGCATGACCGGGCGGGCCACGGGGCCGCATCTGGATTGGCGCCTGAACTGGTTCAAACAGCGCCTCGACCCCGCCCTGTTGCTGGGAGCCATGCCAGGGGGGTAACATGCTCCAATCATGAGCACCTTGCAGGAAGACCAGATTCAACGCTACGCCCGGCACATCGTGTTGCAGGAGGTCGGCGGCGTGGGCCAATCGGCGCTGTTGGCCGCCAAGGTGCTGGTGGTGGGCGCGGGCGGCCTGGGCTCGCCGCTGCTGATGTATCTGGCCGCCGCCGGGGTGGGCACCATCGGACTGGTCGATGACGATGAGGTCTCGCTCTCCAACCTGCAACGGCAGATCGCCCACGGCACTCCGGATATCGGCCGGGCCAAGGTAGACAGCGCCAAGGACCGCGCCGCCGCCCTGAACCCAGGTGTCTCCCTGGTGCCCTATGAGATGCGCCTGAACCCTGGCAACGTCATGGAGCTGCTAGGGGATTACGATATCATCGCCGACGGTTCGGACAATTTCGATACCCGCTTCCTGCTCAACGATGCCTGTTTCCTGGCCAAAAAGACCCTGGTCTCGGCCGCAGTCCTGCGTTTTGATGGCCAGCTCTCCACCTACAAGGCCTATCTGGGCCCGCCCCATCCCTGTTATCGCTGCATCTTTCCCGAACCGCCGCCGCCCGACGCCATACCGTCGTGCTCCCAAGGCGGCGTGTTGGGCGCCATGGCCGGGGTGATGGGCACCATGCAGGCGACGGAAGTGCTGAAGGAAATTCTCGGCATCGGGAAAAGCATGTCGGGCCGCCTGTTGATCCACGATGGCCTGGCCGGAGAGTTCCGCACCGTGCGCGTCAAGCCCGATCCAAGCTGCGCCCTCTGCGGCGAAAACCCCACGATTGTGGATCTGTCGGGCCACTAGCCTTTTTCGCTCACGCTTGTGCGCAAAAGCGCACCGCTCCGCCCAGAGAATTTCGGGTGGCGGCGCATTGGCGCCGGGCCGCCGTCGCGACCTTGTCCGGACATTTCAATCCCGAAATTGGTCTAAGGCCCGCGCCTACCGGCGGGCATGGGCCTTAGGCCGGCAACAAATCTTCGTCGATGATGCGGTCGGGCGGTTTGTGGCCGTCGACGAAGGTGCGGATGTTGATCAGCACCTTTTCGCCCATGTTGATGCGCCCCTCGATGGTGGCGGAGCCCATGTGCGGCAGCAACACCACATTGTCCATGTCCAGCAGCTTCTTGTTGACGCTGGGTTCATGCTCGAACACATCCAGCCCGGCGCCGGCGATGCGGCCTTCCTGCAGCAGGCGCACCATGGCGTCCTCGTCAATGACCTCGCCGCGCGCGGTGTTGACGATGAAACATTGGGGTTGCAGCAACTGCAGCCGCCGGGCCGAGAGCAGATGATAGGTCGCCGGCGTATGGGGACAATTGACCGAGATGATGTCCATGCGGGAGAGCATTTGATCCAGGCTTTCCCAGTACGTGGCTTCCAGCTCCGCCTCCGATTCGGGATCGACCCGGTGGCGGTTGTGATAATGGATCGACAGCCCGAATGCCCGCGCCCGGCGGGCGACGGCGGTGCCGATCCGGCCCATGCCGATGATGCCCAGGCGCTTGCCCCAGATACGGTGGCCCAGCATCCAGGTCGGCCCCCAGCCCTGCCATTCGCCGGCGCGCAGCACCCGCTCCCCCTCCGTCACGCGCCGGGGTACGGACAGGATCAGCGCCATGGTCATATCCGCCGTATCCTCGGTCAGAACACCGGGGGTATTGGTTACGGTGATGCCGCGTTCGCGGGCCGCGTTATGGTCGATATGGTCCCAGCCGGTGCCGAACGAAGCGATCAGTTTCAGCCGCTCGCCGGCGTTGGCGATGATATCGGCGTCAATCCGGTCGGTCACCGTGGGCACCAGAACGTCGGCGAATTTGACCGCCTGGATCAGGTCTTCATGGCTCATGGGGTCGTCGGTGACATTCAGACGGGTGTCGAACAGTTCCATCATCCGTGTCTCGGTCACGTCCGGCAGTTTGCGGGTTATGATCACCAGAGGTTTGTTTTGCGACATGGATTTTTCTCGGTTAGGCGTTGGGGGGCCGGAATTTAGATCCTGCCCATGTCTCTAGCAGATGTCTCTAGCAGACTGCGGGGCCTCGGACAAATTCAGATGTGCTATACGTGGGCCATGAAGTTGATTCCCTGCCTGCTCTTGTTGCTGATTTTGGCCGCGCCCGCCGCGCTGGGCGCCAAGGCCGCCAATCAAGGGGCCAAGCCGAAGCATCCCGGCGCCTCCGGCCTGGCGACGCCGCGTTTTGTCTCGCTTACGGCGGAAAAAGTGCATATGCGGGCCGGTCCCGGCGTGCGCTATCCCATCACCTGGGTCTACAAACGCCCCGGCACCCCGTTCATGGTCATGGCGGAGCATGAATACTGGCGCAAGGTGCAGGATATGGAAGGCGCCGAAGGCTGGATCCACCGCAGCCTGTTAAGCGGCCGGCGCACGGCGGTGATCCGGGCTGGCATCACCGAACTGCGGAAACTGCCCGACGCCACATCGCCCATCGTCCTGCGGGCCGAGGCCGGCGTGATCGGCAAATTGCTCGCCTGCACCAAGTCCTGGTGCCAACTGGACCTCAAGGACACCAACGCCTGGCTGCCCCGCGCCGCCATCTTCGGCGCCCTACCCAACGAACAGTTTTAGCAATTCGCCAGACGGGCGCCATTATGGATCGATATCCACGTCCCGGTTGATCGCTTTCAAAGACCCATCGCGGCTATTCTCGATGACCTGGTCGCGTACTTTCCTGTAGAGGCCTGGCGGGATCATTCCATATGACCAATATCCCCGGGGCGTTTTGGCCATGCCATGGGGCAAACGTGCATCGTCCCATGTGAATACATTCAACTCATGGGTCTTTATCCAGGATTTGCCGTCGTCGAGATTAAGGTGCCGCGCCACCTTGTATGGGATTTCCACCGCGCGCTGCCGGGGCGACGGTGGCGTATGGCTGATGGCGCAAACAAATACCTCCGATCCGTGGTCGCCGCGCGGGCTTTGGATCAGGACAACGGCACAGGGGCGGGATTTGGCGCCGTCTTCAAGGCCTCTTTCCGCCTCGGTCCGCCAAAGAAAGTCGTAATTGATGACCAACCCGATCTCTGGTGCCGGAACGGTTCCGGGGGGCGTCATCTCTTGTTTTGGGCTACTATTTCAAAAGTTCGTCGAGATGTTGGTGTTTCGCATCCATCTCGGTCCGCTCCAAACGGTTCAGAACTTCGCCGGGAAGTTCGTGGGCGTAAAGGGATCGCCGGGCGTCATTCCGGATCAGCCGTTCGTACTCCTGGGCGGAAATCATAACCGTGCTGACCCGCCCGTGGCTGGTGATGCCGATGGGTTCCCTCTGCGCGGCCTCGCGGAAAACCCCAAAATGCAGCTTAAATTCAGACGCCGGAACAGCCCGAATGTTTTTCAGAGTCATGTTCATTTCCAATCATTTTGACCATATTAGTCTAAAAGATCAAAATGATCAATTTCAAGCCGCCGCCAGATCGGTCACGGCAATTTTTCGTGCGGGCTAATCGCGGGCCGCGCCCACGTGGTCGAAATATTGCCGGTTCATGGCGCGTTGGTTTTCGTAGATTGAGCCGCCATGGACTGCCAGGGGATAGGGCATGCGCACGGGCACATCCGCCATGCGCGGCACCAGGCTGCCCGTCCCGCGGATCACCCAGCGTTGGAATTCGTCATAGCCGTCGCGCAGGCCGGCCAGGGGCCAGGCATCGGCCGCCGTCATTTCCCAGATCAGCAGCCGCCGCTGGCGGTTGGAGCGGTTCGCGGTGGAGCCGTGCACGCAGCGGGAATGGAAGATCAGCATATCCCCGGCCTTGCCGGTCATGGGCGCGGCCTGGCTGAAATCCAGTTCGTTGGCGTCGAGATCCAGGGCGCCGCAAAAGGCGCCGTCGGCGTGATGGTCGAAAATCGGCCCCTTGTGGGAGCCGGGCATGACGCAAAGCGGGCCGTTGTCGGCATCCATGTCGTCCAGCAGAATACCAATCGTCAGCACATCGTCGTTGGTATGGGGATAAAAAGCCCAGTCCTGATGCCATTCCACCGGCGCCCCGTAGCCGGCCGCCTTGATATTGATCTTGCCGCCGTAGAGGCGGATGTTTTCACCAATCAGGGCGGCGACGGGGTCGGTAATGGCGGGATCGCGGACCAGATCCTCGAACAGGGGAAAATACAGGTGCGGCGTCTTAATGCGCCGGACACGGGGGTTCTCGGCCCGGTGGCTGGCTTCCAGATCATAGATTTCATTGTGATCGTCAACGCCCCTGGCCGCCTGGACGATGGCATCGACCTCCCCGCGCACGGCCCCCAGCCGCTCCCCATCCAATACCTCGCCCACATGGATATAACCATGCTCGGCAAAGAATTCCTTGTCCGCCTCGTTCAACGCCATGTCTCTATACTCCGCCAACAATTCGCCGCCAATTTAACCCAAGTCGTGGAATTGGCAAGTTCCGCTCCCTAATTCCGTTCATTGCGCCGCGTTGGCGATGGCGGCCTTGATCAGATCGAGGGCGCCATTGCTGCTCCATTCGGCCGGCCCGACCAGGCGGCCGATTTCCCGGCCCTGGCCATCGATCAGCACCGAGGTCGGCAGCCCGAAGGCGCGAAAGGCCCGTTGCCCCTTGGAGGATGGGTCGTTATAGGCGCCCAAATGCCGGATCTTGTATTGCCGATAGAATTTTTGCACCACCTCCATGCCCTTGCGGTCCGAGGAGACCGCCAGGACGGTGAATGCCGGGCCGCCCAGGCGGGCCTGAAGTTTGTCCAAATCGCGCATTTCCCGCCGGCAGGGACCGCACCAAGTGGCCCAGAAATTGATCAACACCACCTTCCCGGCGACCATTGCAAGGTCCCGCTCCCGGCCCTGCTCGTCTTGAAATTTGATGTCCGGCACTGGCAGCGGTTTCGCCGAAAGGTTAAAGTTCGCCATGGTGCCGACCGCCAGTTGGGACAAATCGGCGGCGCGGGCGGGGGGGGCCGCGAATTGGGCTGTTGCCAGCAACAAAAATATGCTCATGGTGGCGGCAATTGGGATCACGAATTTGAATTTTGGCAGAGCCATTAGTTGAGCCATTAATTGAGCCATTGGTTGAGCCGGGGCCTCCTCGATGGGCGGGAGTAATCAGATGACCGACAAACCGTCGGACGAGACTAACGACGATAGTAACAACGGTACAGGCGCCAATGCCCTGTGGGGCGGACGCTTCGCCGGCGGCGCCTCTGATATCATGCAGCGGATCAACGCCTCGATCTTCTTCGACCGGCGTTTGTACCGCCAGGACATCGCCGGCAGCCGGGCGCATTGTAACATGCTGGTGGCCCAGGGAATCCTAAAAGCCGAGGATGGTCACGCGATCTTGAAAGGCCTTGATCAGGTCGAGGCGGAGATCACGGCCGGGACATTCGAATACGACGCGGCCAAGGAAGACATCCACATGCATGTGGAGGCGCGGTTGGGGGAGCTGATTGGCGAGGCGGCGGGCCGGCTGCATACCGCGCGCAGCCGCAACGACCAGGTCGCCCTGGATTTCCGTCTTTGGCTGCGTGACGAGATCGATGCCCTGGACCCGGCCTTGAAGCAATTGCAAACGGTCTTGCTGGACCGGGCTGGGGAACACGCCGATACGGTCATGCCCGGCTTCACCCACCTCCAGGCCGCCCAGCCGGTCACCTTTGGCCATCATCTGATGGCCTATGTGGAAATGCTTGGGCGCGATCGGGGCCGTTTCACCGATTGCCGCGGGCGGCTGAATGAAAGCCCCCTGGGCGCCGCCGCCCTGGCGGGGACGTCGTTCCCCATCGACCGGCAGGCCACCGCGCACGCTTTAGGCTTTGACCGGCCGGCGGCCAATTCCATGGATGCGGTGGCGGCGCGGGATTTCGCCATGGAATACCTGGCCGCGGCAGCCATCCTGTCGGTGCATCTGTCGCGGCTGGCCGAAGAGCTGGTCATTTGGGCCTCGGCGCAATTCAATTTCATCTCCCTGGGCGATGGCTTCACAACCGGCTCCTCGATCATGCCGCAGAAACGCAACCCGGACGCCGCCGAACTGGTGCGGGCCAAGGCGGGCCGGGTCATCGGCGATCTGAATGCGCTGATGGTGGTCATGAAGGGCCTGCCCATGACCTATTCCAAGGATATGCAGGAGGACAAGGAACCGGTCTTCGAAGTGGCCGATACCCTGACCCTGACGGTGCCCGCCATGACCGGCATGATTGGGGATTTGGCGGTCAATGTGGAAGTTATGGAGGCCGCCGCCGGGCAGGGTTTCGCCACCGCCACGGATCTGGCCGACTGGCTGGTGCGGGAACTGGGCCTGCCGTTCCGACGGGCCCATCATGTCACCGGCAGTCTGGTCAAACTGGCCGAGGAAAAGGCCGTCGATCTGGACGGCCTGTCGCTGGCCGATATGCAAGCGGTCGAGGGTGGCATCACGGAGGCCGTATTCGCGGTTCTGGGCGTGCGCAATTCCGTTGCCTCGCGGACCAGCCACGGCGGTACCGCGCCAAGCCAGGTGCGCGCCGCCATCGCAGCGGCGCGGAGCCGGTTATGAGACGACGGCTAAATAGGCGTGGTGCTTTGTTGTGGCTTTTGCTGGCCGGTGTCGCCGCCTGCGGCAAAAAAGGCCCCTTGAAGCGGCCCGACGGCAGCACGGGGGCGCGGGTTGATCGCGAGAAACTGAAGAAAAAAGGGCGGTCGTAGGCATGGATCACTTTCAATACCGGGAGGGTATCCTGCATGCCGAGGATGTGCCCATTCCCACCATCGCCGCCGCCATTGGCACGCCCTTCTATTGCTATTCCACCGCCACCATGACCCGGCATTACAATGTGCTGGCCGGCTCTCTGGACGGCACCGGGGCCAAGATCTGTTATGCCGTCAAGGCCAATTCGAACCAGGCGGTGATCCGCACCATGGCGGATCTGGGCGCCGGCGCCGATGTCATTTCGGGCGGCGAACTGCAGCGCGCCCTGGCGGCCGGCGTCAGCCCGGACGATGTGGTTTTCGCCGGGCCCGGCAAGACCCGGGGTGAATTGGCCCAGGCCCTGGCCGCCGGGATCTATCAGTTCAACGTGGAGAGTGAGCCGGAATTGCGCGCCTTGAGCGCCGTGGCGGTGGAGATGGGGAAAATCGCCCCGGTTTCGATCCGGGTGAACCCGGACGTGGATGCCGGCACCCATGAAAAAATCACCACGGGCCGCAAGCAGAATAAATTCGGCATTCCCATCGACCGGGCGGGGGAGGTCTTTGACCTGGGCGCCGCCCTGCCGGGGGTGGCCATGTTGGGGGTGGCGGTCCATATCGGCTCGCAAATTACCGATCTGGCGCCGTTCGAGGAATCCTTCGACCGCGCCCTGCGGCTGATTGACGAACTGCGCGCGGCGGGGCACGATATCCGCCGCTGCAATCTGGGCGGCGGCCTGGGTATCCCCTATGGCGGCGAAACACCGCCCTCGCCCGCCGACTATGGCCGCATGGTCAAACGCCTGACCGCAAATCGGCAACTGGACCTGGTGTTGGAGCCGGGACGCGTCCTGGTGGGCAATGCGGGGATACTGGTCGCCAGCGTGATCCACGAAAAACACGAAGGCCGGCGCTTTATCATAATAGATGCCGCCATGAACGATCTGATCCGCCCCGCCATGTATGACAGCTGGCACGAAATCATCCCCGTGGCCGAAGCCGCCGCCGATGCGGCTTTCAGCGATGCCGATATCGTCGGACCGATTTGTGAAAGCGGCGATACCCTGGCCAAGGGCCGGGCCATGCCGCCGCTTGCTCCCAATGATTTGATCGCCGTGCGCAGCGCGGGGGCGTATGGTGCCGTCATGGCATCGACCTACAATAGCCGGCCCCTGGTGGCGGAGGTCATGGTCCACGGTGACCAGTTCGCGGTGATCCGGCCGCGGCAGAGCATCGAAGACCTGATCGCCCGCGACCAGCCCCCCGCCTGGCTGCAACCCGGTTCCGGGTAGCGCCATGCGGCCTCCCGATCGCATGCAGGCCTTTCGAGCGGCAACCCAGGCGGTGCTGATGTGGGAAATGGCGTGGCGGGCGCTGCTGCCGTTGATCTGTGTGCTGGGTCTGTTTTTGGCGCTGGCCTTGTTGGCGCTGCCGGCGCTGCTCTCGCCCTGGGTGCATACCGCCTATCTGGCTCTATTCGTGTTGCTGCTGCTGGCCGCCGTCTGGCATGCCGTGACCCATTGGCGTCACCCCGGTCATGAAAATATCGCCCGCCGTCTGGAAACCGACAGCGCCTTGAACCACCGCCCCCTGGCCGCCCTCGAGGACCGCCTGACCAACGCCCATGACGCGCACGCCGCCGCTCTGTGGCGGGCGCATCAACGCCGCGCCCAAGGGCAATTGGGCCGGTTGCGGATTGGCCTGCCTCGCCCGGGCCTGCCCAAGGCGGACCCCTGGGCCGCCCGGTCCCTGGTTTTCCTGTTGCTGGCGGCGGGTTTGTTCGTGGGCGGGCTGGAGGCGGAGGAACGGCTGAACCGGTCCCTGCAGCCCGATTTCAGCGCCAGCGCCGGCCCGGCGGCGGAACTGGAAGCCTGGCTCAACCCGCCCGATTATACCGGCCTGCCGCCCGTGAAACTGGATCCCAACAGCGTGGAAACCTTGCGCGTAGCCCAGGGCAGCACCGTCATGGCCCGGGTTTTTGGCGGCGGCGATGTGCCCCGCCTGCTGCTCGACGGCGTGGCCTCGCCCTTCAGGCGGATTGACGCACAAAACTTTGAGTTGAGCCGGACGATCGAGGTTGGCCAGCGCCTCGCCGTCGCCTCGGGCGAACATGCCTTGGCGGACTGGCTGCTCGAAATAATCGCCGATCAACCACCCGTCATCGATAGCGATCAAGACCCCAGAGTGACCGCTCGTCAGGCCCTGCGTCTGTCCTACAAAGCCTCGGACGATTATGGCCTGGCCAAGGTCTGGGCCGAGATAAGGCTGCCGCAAATCAAGAAACGTCCCCAGAAACGCTCAACCGGCGGGTCCGGGACCGGCGGCCAAAAGGCGGAACCGAAAGAGGGGGTCCTGAGCCTGGATTTACCCGTTTCACCGCCCGGCGCCAAGGACGCCAGGGAGGCGGGATTTTTCGATCTGACACCGCATCCCTGGGCCGGGCGCCTGGTCACGCTCGAATATCTGGCCCGCGATGACAAGGGCCAGGTCGGCAAGGCCGAAGTTATCATTTTGCGTTTGCCCAAACGGCAGTTCACGCATCCCGTGGCCCGCGCCATTATCGAGCAGCGGGCGGATTTGAGCCAGCATCCCAAGCGCCGTTTCATGGTCGCCCTGGCCTTGTTCGCCATTTCCTCGGGCCCGGAGACCTATGGACACGATCAGGCAGCCTATCTGATGTTGTGGACCACGGCCCGGCGCCTGCAAATCAACCGCAGCGAACCGGCGGCGGCGGTTCTGGACATCCTGTGGCGCATCGCCTTGCGTATCGAAGACGGTAATATGTCCCTGGCCGAGCGGGATTTGCGCGAGGCCCAGGAGGCCCTGATGGCGGCCTTGGCGGAGGGCGCCGATCAGGACGAAATCGACCGCCTGATGGACCGCCTGCAACAGGCCATGGATAAGTATCTACAGGCCTTGATGGAGCAGTCCCAGCAAAATGAGCAGGCCCGCAACAGCCAGCCCATGGACCCCAACGCGCAGACAATGGATGCGGAAGAGCTGCAAAAAATGCTGGACCGGATCCGGGAATTGAGCCGTCTGGGCAGCAAGGACGCGGCCCGCGAGATGCTGCGCAAATTGCAGGAAATGCTGGAAAATCTGGAAAGCAAGCGCATGACCGCGGAAAAGCGGGGCGGCAGCCCCAGCGAAAAGGCCATGCGGAAATTGGGCGATCTGTTGCAAAGACAACAGGAGCTGATGGACAAGACCTATCAGCAAACGCCCCGCCGCCGCCGCATGCCGTGGGATAAACGCCGTGGCGGCGATGGCGAGGAAGGCAAGGGCGACCGCCCCGGTGAAAGCGGCGGTGCCATGGGCAGCGGCAAGCGCCGGGCCCTGGGCGAACTGGCGGGCCGGCAAGGGGCCTTGCGCGGCCAATTAGGCGAGGTCATGCGGCAATTGGGCGAGGGCATGGGCCGCATTCCCGATGCCATGGGCGGCGTCGATCAAGCCATGCGGGAATCGCAAAAGGCGCTGCGTTCTGGCCGTGGCGGCCCCGCCCTGTCATCCCAGCGCCAGGCCATCGACGGTCTGGCCACCAGTTTCCGTGAACTGGCGGAAGAGATGATGCGCGAGGCCCAGGACGACGGCCAGGGGGATTTCGGGCTGAACCAGGAAGACCCGGCCGGCCGGCCCTTCCAGGGCGGCGGCATGGATACCAGCCGGGTCATGGTGCCGACCGAGTCCGATATGCAGCGGGCCCGCCACATCCTCGACGAATTGCGCCGCCGCGCCGGCGAACGCGCCCGCCCCCGACCCGAACGAAACTACATCGAACGCCTGCTCGATCGATTTTGAAGCAAGCATTGGTTCTTGGGTTTGTGCCTGTCCGGTCAATGCGGATGGCCACTATATATAGCGTAATCGATGCGCCATCCCGGCACCGCCCAGACGTCGGCCTGGACCCATAGCGGGCTTCGAGGGCAGGGTATGGTCAGCGTCCATGGCGCGCTCCATTGATAGCACCGCCTCGCCCTGTCGGCTGAGTTAGAAGATTTTCGCGGCACTGACCATAACCGGATTGCGGGTTTACGTGCGAGTTGATCACAAGGATACCGGAGCCGGCAACTCTGGACAAGTGTCGGAATATTTTACACATTTGGCCCGTTTGAAAACGAGGCTAAATTTAATCTTGCTTAAATTCAATGGGTTAAATAGTTGGCACGGAATTTGCATATTAATATGGGAACCTGAACGCACTGTCGGGAAACAGGGATGGGCGCGTACCGAAAATACGCGCGCTACGAACCTGACGCCCATCTCGCGCTGTTCGTTCGGGCCGAACGCAACGAGGAAGGAAAAATCATGCTACGCAAAATCATCTCGGTGGCTGTTCTGGCTGCCAGCGCTTCGTTCGCGGCCATCGGACCAGCCCTTGCGAATGGAGGTCCGCCTACATTGCCGGGCCCGGGCGTTGTTGGTTTGGTTGCCTTAGGGGTTATTGGTGCCATCGCCTTGGCGAAATCCCGGAAATAGGTTTCTCGGTCTATCGCTTATTGACGCGGGCAGCGGCCCACGCTGGGTCCAGCCCGCGTTAAAAGCCTATCAAGTTGCGGGGCGGCGTTCAAAAAGGCCGCCATCGCGGCGCTCGCCCTTTCGGAACCTCCGGCTTGTTCCGCCGATACCGCCACGAGGGCGGCACGGCGTTCGCCGTTGAATAGTTCTGCTCTTGCCTGAAGCAGCTTGGCCCAGGGGCGGCTGCCGGTGAATTCGCCATCCACCCAATACCAATGCCAGACCAGACGCCGCCGTTCGCCGTTGCCGAGCCCGGTGGTAATTGCGCGAACCGGGGCGCCGTTGACGCGAATGTCCACCCTATCCCGAGACCGCAAATACCAAGTCTCGCCGTCCGCCATGCGGTTTCTCCAACCGACCAATTCGCTGCCTTGCCGCTGCCGGGTGAAGTAGGCGACATAAAGATCGACATTTCTCCCTTCATGGGCGTAACCATGGTGGAAGCGCGCCACCTCTTCTCCCGGCACCACGGGCCGCCAGTCGCTCGCCGCGGTCTTGCGCCACGGCCCGGTCTTGAGCGGCAAACAAACAACGGCTTCACCTGAAATCCCGTCCGGCGACAGGAACCAGACGCCGTAGGCGGGCGCCAGGCCCGTGGCGGAAATAGCCGCCGCAAGAACCAGAAATAATCGGGCCGGCGAGGCGGCCGGACCATGGGACTCGTGTTCTGGCGCCGCTTCGTTGTCATGCTCCGCCTTGTCGCGGAACCTATAACCGCCCCACATTAACAGCAAGGTCGCGACGAAAAACACGCACCAGCCGTAGGTTTGATGGCTGCTGACAAGGTCGATGCCGCCACCGCTATGGTGGGTAATCAATATGACGGAGATAGTTCGGAACAAATTGGCGGCGAGGGCGGTGAACAGGGCAATGACGATGAGGATCAGTCGTTTGTGAAAGCTTTGGTACATCAGGGCGCCGAAAACCAAGGATATCATCAGCGCCCCGATCAAGAAGTCGAGGGCGGCGCATTCGGCGATAATTGAATACTGTTTCCGGGCGACCGTGATCAGGTATCCCTCGGCCCCTGCATCCAGGCCCGTCACCGCGACACCGGCGACCGTGAGCGCGGCAACCATGCGCATGAGGGCCGGGAGCAGAAAATCCCAGGTCGGCACCAGCAGCCACAAGAACAGGACGGGAAACAGCAAGGCCTTGAAAATGCGCCATCCCAACATTGTCAACAGCATGGCCTGAATAGTTCCCACGACCGCCAATTGCTGGCCCAATTGCACGTCGGCTGCCTGGGAGACCAGCCCGAACAGCCCAAAACACAGGATATAAAAAAATCCAGGGGCATGGGGACGGGGCGTTAGCCGGGCCACGTCCTGGCGGCGAAGCCAGACAAAATAGATGGTGATCGGCATAACCAAATAAGACGCATTGTACGTTGTACTGTTGGTCCATACCGAAACGGCCGCGCTTGACGGCATCCAATAAATGGCAATAACCGACACGAGGCCAAAGGTAACCATGGCGATGGTCACCGGCCACCGATCGCCGGCGGTTTGTTTCAGCGTCCGTTCCATTGAACCAATTGGATACCCACTTTCAGACGAACTTGTCGTTGATGGCTGGGCGCGACATCCAGCCTCGCCATGATGCCTTCTCCGGCAGCTTGTGGGCGAACCCGGATCGATCCACCAACTCGAAAAAAGGCTGCCGCTGCCGCCAATATGCACCGCCTCCGATAAGACCCGCGAGAACAGCTACAGCCACCGCTGCATACTCCCCCTGCCATGGCGAAAGTGTAGCGAACCGCGTTCAGAGAATCCATGTGCGCAATAAACGGTGTCGAATGTCGGCTCCTGGCAGATACTGTTGAAAAAGTCTTTTTTTCGAGGTCGACGGCAAAATCTCAACCTCACTGGCGGGCGGTTCGAAAATTTGGCAGGCGGGACTGCTAAAAACCCGGCGTCTCCTTGTACGATGCTGTAGATAATCCCTATTGAGGTCGCAGCCGCGTTTTTAGACTTTATTGGGTTTCGGCGAAATTTTTGGCTCTCAAATTTTTCGACTGTTTCAACACCATCGGCACATTGCCGCCGAAAATTTGATGTGTGCGGCAACCCTATATGTAGCGTGTGTCTGCCTTGACCGGACAGGCGCGCTGGGTTCTACCGATTTTTGGCGTAGGGGTTGTCTTGTTTGCGCAGCAGAATGCGCAGGGGGACGCCGGGCAGGTCAAAATGTTCGCGCAGGCCGTTTTGCAGATAGCGGGCGTAGGAGTCGGGCAGATCGTCGGCCAGGTTGGAGAAAATGGCGAATGTCGGCGGCCGTGATTTGACCTGGGTCATGTAGCGCAGGCGGATGCGGCGGCCGTGTTTGCCCAGCGGCGGGGGGTGGCTTTCGGTCATGTCCGAGAGCCAGCGGTTCAGGGCGGCGGTGGAAACCCGGGCCTGCCAACGCTCATAGGTTTTGATTACCGCCGGCATCAGTTTTTCCACGCCCTTTCCGGTCAGGGCGGACATGGTTATCACGGACACGCCGCGGGCCTGGGTCAGGGAGGTTTCCAGGCGATCGCGAAGTTCGCCCATGGCGGCGTTGCGGTCCGTCACCAAGTCCCATTTGTTGGCCGCGACAATCAGGGCCCGGCCCTCGTCCAGGGTGCGCCGCGCAATGGCCAGGTCCTGGCGTTCCAGCGGCGTGCGCGCATCCAACAGCAAGACCACGACCTGGGCATATTCCATGGCCCGCATGGCATCGCCCGCCGAGAGTTTCTCCAGCCGTTCGGTGATCCTGGCCTGTTTGCGCAGACCGGCGGTATCGATCAGGCGGATCGATTGCTCGCGCCATTGCCAGGCCACGCCGATGGCGTCCCGGGTCAGGCCCGGTTCCGGGCCGGTGATCTGCCGCTCTTCACCCAACAGGCGGTTGACCAGGGTGGACTTGCCCGCATTGGGCCGGCCCAGGATGGCGAGTTGCAGAATGTGGCTCTCGCCGTCTTCGCCTTCGCCTTCGTTGTCGTCTGCAAATTCGGCGGCCGAAACGGCCGCCGCCGCCGCATGAGCCTCCATCGCCTCCAGGATGCCGTCGTGCAGGGCGACCAGACCTTCGCCGTGGGCGGCGGAAACGGCCAGCGGTTCGCCCAGGCCCAGGGACCAGGCCTCGGCCAGGCCGCCGTCGCCGGCCGCGCCTTCGCATTTATTGGCCAGCAACAGCACCGGGCCGTTGCGCCGGCGCAGCCAGTCCGCGAAATGCCGGTCCAATGGCGTCACCCCGGCCCGGCCGTCGATCAGCATCAAGGCCAGGTCGGCATCGTCCAGGGCCACTTCGGTCTGCCGTTGCATGCGCCCTTCCATGCTGTCCACCTCGGCATCTTCCAGACCGGCGGTGTCGAACAAACGGAAACGCAGCGCGGCAATACGGCCCTCGCCCTCGCGCCGGTCGCGGGTCACGCCGGGTTGGTCATCGACCAGAGCCAGCCGCTTGCCGACCAGGCGGTTGAACAGGGTCGACTTGCCCACGTTGGGGCGGCCGATAATCGCGATCGTGAAGCTCATGACTCACCTTAGGGCGATTAACGCGCCATCGTCCGTTAGGACATAAATCGATCCGTCCGCCACCACCGGCGGGATCAGGGCGCCATCGGGCAGTTCGATACGGCCCAGCATACGCCCGGAATAGGGCGACATGGCAACCGCGTAACCTTGCGACGATACCAGCACCAAGCGGTCCGAGACCAGGACCGGGCCGCTCCAATGAATGGGGTCCAGCTTGTCTTCTTCATCCTCATAGCGGGGCAACTGGGCGACCCAGCGGATACGGCCGCTTTTGCGCGCCAGGCAAACCACTTCCGCCTGGGCCGTGACCAGGAAAATAAAATCGCCCGCCACCCAAGGGGTCTCCAAACCGGCGATATCGCGGTCCCAGACCCGCCGGCCGCTACGCAGATTTATCGCCGCGATACGGCCGGAAAAACTAATCGCCAGCACCAGTTCCCGGTCGATCACCGGGCTGCCGCGGATTTCATTCAAGGCCGACAACGGCGCCAGGCGCCGGGTGCGGGTCAATTGATCGCCCCAAACCGCGCGGCCATTTTCCAGGCGCAGGGCGAACAGTTCGCCTGATGAATAAGGCACCACGACAATACCGCCGCCCACCGCCGGGCTGGGCGCGCCAATCAAACCGGCGTCCTCGGGAATGCCCGCGTGGCTCCACAAGGTCCGGCCATCGGCGGCGGACAGGGCATGCAGTTGATTGTCATAGG
>JAPYPT010000067.1:19983-21497 GCA_029937535.1 Alphaproteobacteria bacterium | reverse complement strand
TGGATGGGGATGGCTATATCTGGCATACGGGCCGGGCCAAGGACCTGATCATTCGAGGCGGCCATAACATCGATCCCTTGTTGATCGAGGAAATCCTCTATCAAGCCCCCGGCGTCGAATTGGCCGCCGCCGTGGGCCAGCCCGACCGCCGGGTCGGTGAAATGCCGGTTGCTTTTGTACAAATGCAGGCCGGCGAGACTTTCGACGAAGAGGAGATCAAATCATTCGTCCGCGACCGCATCCAGGAACGCGCCGCCAACCCCATCGCCATCCACCAGAGCACTGAAATGCCCCTGACCCAGGTCGGCAAGATCTTCAAACCCGCCCTGCGCTGGGAGGCCGCCCGCCTGGTCCTGCAGCGGGAGTTATCGGCCATCGCCAAGGGAGCGGCGGATGTTTCCGTCGCCGTCGCGGCCGACCCCACCCACGGCACCCTGGCCACTATTTCCGTTGCGGGCGGTGGCGATGAATTGACGGAGACCCTGCGGGAGGCGGTGGGGGGCTATCCGCTGCATTCAGAGTTCGTCAGGGTTTGAGCTTTTCCGGCGGCAGCCAATTGGGCATTTGCGGGGTCACCTTGCCCTATCATTTTTTAAAGGGAAGCGTCCCCTTTGATTGTTTTAAAGGGAAGCGTTCCCTTTGATTGCGTCCCCTTTGATTGTATTTAAATATTCTGATAGTTATAATATTACTATTTTCATGCATTGGAAGTATTCATCCATTGACATATCCAATAACACATTGCTACACAAATTATTAATACTCATAAGTTGCAGGAGGGTGATTGTGGATTTAGAAAAGGAAAAAGAAATAATAAAGTTCATTGCGCTTGACGAGCGAGTACTGATTTCCATGTTAGGCGACTACGAGACCAAAGGCGCTTCTCCTGTCGACCAGTACAGGAAGGGTCTAGAAGTTCTCAAGAATTTGAAGGGCGACATTCATACGCAGATTTGTATGAATAGTGCGCTACGAGAACTCCACACCAAATACGCTGAGTCGAAACCAATCCTCGTTGTCTCCGCTCTGATTGATCTGATTGCTCCATTAGTCGTAGGCGTAACGCCTGCGTTAATCGCGGTGATTCTGTTTAAGGAAGGATTGCCTGTATTCTGCGAGGCGTATTGGGGTGGAGAAGACGGCGTGGCGCCCCCCCATGGCTGAGATACTCACCGCATTTGACAATGAGTTCCGTTACCGGCGGAGCCCAAGCCTCGACCTTGATGATCAAGTTTTAGACGAAGCAACGAAAGCCGAGTTTCAGCAAGCGATAATCGATCAGCAAAATGAATTAAAGGAATTATTCGAAAAGCAAATTTCGTCCTCGTCGCCCCTGGAAGGCTATGACTGGGCGCTTGCACCTGGTGCCTTCAAGCATGTGATTGAAATTCGATATCAAAAGGCGGTGCTAGCGTGTTTAGTTGGGAACTCTTTTGAGAGCAAGAACGTTACCTCTACCAGTAATATCTGCGTGCGAAGTCACCCGACCGGGGAAGTATTTGATGAGGCGTTGG
>JAPYPT010000067.1:0-19883 GCA_029937535.1 Alphaproteobacteria bacterium | reverse complement strand
CGTTGGGGAATCGACACTACCAGAAGCGCCCCGTCTGATGAAATATTTATGAAATATAGCATAAGAAGAACGAAAAATGGTCAAATAACGAGAGACTTTATTATTAAGGATTTGGCGCGTTATTTTTCAATTTTTCACGAATTAGGGCATTTATTATTTCATGATTTTTCTGATACTCAAAGAAATGACAAAGAAGAAATGGAATCTGATGCCTGGGGAATAAGATTCCTGAAGTTCCATATGGCGCACGGGCTCACGGAATTTGGGCGTGATTTTTGTCACGAAGAGGATCGTAATATTGGATACGAGCCACTGACAAACCCGCCGTATGTGGCTGCTGGCGTGTATTATGGCGTGTTGCAGACGCTCAATTTTTTCAAAATGACTCAAAGATTTTTTGAGATAGAAAGTGATCCGGCTGAAGATCTGGAAATGGGTAATCTCGCGAATACTCGTGAGGAATTGGAGCGACGGTTTCAATTGATGAAACACAGTTCCATATTACAGAGAGCGCTCGACTTTTCGTCGAATATTCAAGACAACAATGTGCAAGATGCTATATCAAAACAACATGAGCTGGGCCGCTCGCATATGGAGATTATGGTTCTGTTGGATTGCTGCAAGTCTATGCTTTCGGAGTGGATGGGATGGCGCGGCGGTGTTCTTGCCGCAGAAAAATCCAATTGGAACGTTAGGCGCGTAGATGGGCAGTTGGCTATGTTCTATCAATCTAAAAAAGACGCATCCCCTTAACGAGTTATTTCGTCACCCCTTCAACTTGTCCCGCAGTAACTGATTGACCATTTTCGGGTTGGCCTTGCCTTTGGTGGCTTGCATGATCTGGCCCACGAACCAGCCCAGGATTTTGTCCTTGCCGCTCTGGAACTCGGCCACCTTGTCGGGGTTGGCGGCGATGACTTTGTCCACTTCGCCCTCGATGGCCCCGCTGTCGGTGACCTGCTTCAGGCCCTTTTCCGCGACGATGGCGGCGGCGTCCTGGCCGCTTTCGAACATGATTTCCAGGACGTCCTTGGCAATCTTGCCGGAAATGGTTTGGTCGGAGATCAGGTCGATCAGGCCGCCTAGTTGGTTGGCCGAGACGGGGCTGTCGGCGATGTCCAGTTCGGCCTTGGCCAATTGGCCAAAGAGATCGCCCTGAACCCAATTGGCGACAATCTTGGCGTCGCGGCCTTCGGACACGGCCTCGTAAAACAGGGCGATATCGCGGTCGCTGACCAGGACGGCCGCGTCATGGGCGGACAGGCCCAGCTCATCCATGTAGCGGCGCTTTTTGGCGTCGGGCAGTTCGGGCAGCGTTGCGCGGATTTGCGCCACGAAGTCGTCGGAGAATTCCAGGGGCAGCAGATCGGGGTCGGGAAAATAGCGGTAATCATGCGCCTCTTCCTTGGTGCGCATGGGCCGGGTGGTGCCGGTCGGGGCATCGAACTGGCGGGTTTCCTGATCCACCGTGCCGCCGCCTTCGATGACATCGATCTGGCGGGTGGTTTCGTAGTGAATGGCCTGCTGCATGAAGCGGATGGAATTGACGTTCTTGATTTCCGCCCGCGTGCCCAAATCCTCGCCGGGCCGGCGCACGGAGACATTGACGTCGGCCCGCATGCTGCCCTGTTCCATGTTGCCATCACACGTGCCCAGGTAGCGCAGGATGGCGCGGACCTTGCGCACATAGGCGCCGGCCTCGGCCGCCGAGCGCATGTCGGGCTTGGAGACGATTTCCATCAGGGCGATGCCGGAGCGGTTCAGATCCACGTGGGATTTGCGGGGGTGTTGGTCATGGATCAGCTTGCCCGCATCCTGTTCCAGATGCAGCCGCTCGATGCCGATATGGGCGGTGGCGCCGTCTTCAAGTTCGACCGTGACCACCCCCTCGCCCACGATAGGTTGGAGGTATTGGGAGATCTGATAGCCCTGGGGCAGATCGGCGTAAAAGTAATTCTTCCGGTCGAACACCGAATAATTGTTGATCTTGGCGTTCAGGCCCAGGCCGCTGCGCACGGCCTGCTCAATGGCCATTTCGTTGATCACGGGCAGCATACCCGGCATGCCCGCATCGACCAGACTGACCTGGCTGTTGGGTTCGGCGCCAAATGCCGTCGCCGCACCTGAAAACAACTTCGATTGGGAGCTGACCTGGGCATGGATTTCCAGGCCGATCACCACTTCCCAACTGCCCGTGGCGCCTTCCACCAAATTGCTCATGATGGGCTCTTCCACCATTGCTCCGGCCGGGCGGTGAAGTTCGCGGCCTCCTCCACCACGCCCGCGACACGGAACATGGTCTCTTCATCAAAGGCCGGCGCCAGGATTTGCAGACCCAGGGGCAGACCTTCGGCGGACAATCCGGCGGGGACGGAAATGCCGGGCAGGCCGGCCAAGTTCGCGGGTACCGTGAAGACATCGTTGAGATACATGGCGATGGGGTCATCGGCCTTGTCGCCGAAGGGAAAGGCCGCCGACGGCGCCGACGGTGTCAGAATAGCGTCCACGGTTTCATAGACATCGCGAAAATCCTGGGCGATCAGGCGGCGGATTTTCTGGGCCTTTAGGTAGTAGGCATCGTAATAGCCCGCCGAGAGCACATAGGTGCCGATCAGCACCCGGCGCCGCACTTCGGCGCCAAAGCCGGCGGCGCGGGTGTTTTCATACATCTCGGTCAGGTCGGCGCCCTCTTCCCGCAGGCCAAACCGTACCCCGTCATAGCGCGCCAGGTTCGAGGAGGCCTCCGCCGGCGCCACGATGTAATAGGCCGGCAGGGCGTATTTGGTGTGCGGCAGGGAAATATCGACGATCTCGGCGCCCGCCTCCCTAAGCCAGCCGATGCCCTGCTGCCACAGAACCTCGATCTCGCCCGGCATGCCATCGAGGACATATTCCTTTGGCACGCCGATTTTCAGGCCGCGGATATCGCCGCTTAGGGCGGCCTCGAAATCCGGCAGGGGCACGTCGGCGGACGTGGAATCCTTGGGGTCGTACCCGGCCATGGCGCCCAGCATGATGGCGTTGTCGCGGACATCGCGGGTAATGGGCCCGGCCTGATCCAGGGACGAGGCGAAGGCCACGACGCCCCAGCGCGAACAGCGGCCATAAGTCGGCTTGCAGCCCACCGTGCCCGTGAAGGCGGCGGGCTGGCGGATCGAGCCGCCCGTGTCCGTCGCCGTTGCTCCCATGGCGAAGCGCCCGGCAACGGCCGTCGCCGAACCACCTGACGATCCGCCCGGCACCAGAGCCTGGTTATCGCCCTCGCGGCGCCAGGGGTTTTGCACCGGGCCAAAGTAAGAGGTCTCGTTGGAGGAGCCCATGGCGAATTCATCCATGTTGGTCTTGCCCAGCATGACCGCGCCGGCCTGCCACAGGTTGGCTGAAACCGTGCTTTCATAGGGCGGCGTGAAGCCGTCGAGAATATGGCTGCCGGCGGTGGTCAGGATACCTTTAGTGCAGAATAGATCCTTGATCGCCAGGGGGATACCTTCGAGGGATCCCGTCGTACCGCTGGCTCTACGGGCATCGGAGGCATCCGCCATGGTCAGGGCGTGCTCGGGTAATTCCGTTACCATGGCATTCAAAATCGACGCTTCCGCCATGGCCTCCACATGCGCCGCCGTCAGTTCCCGGGACGACATCTCGCCCTTGGCGAGGAGATCCCGGGCCTGGGCAATGCCCAAATCGGTCAGCGCGGCCATTACTCGATCACCTTCGGGACCGCGAAAAAACCCTTTTGGCCGTCGGGCGCGTTGGCGACGATATCTTCGGGCTTGCCGCCATCGTTGACCACATCGCCGCGCCAACGGAGGGCCTGATCATGCACCGACGCCATGGGCGGCACATGGTCCGTATCGACTTCGTTCAACTGTTCGATCCATTGCAGGATACCCGACAGCTCGGCCGCCAAGGGCTCCAATTCTTCCTCCCGGACCCCGATCCGGGCGAGATGGGCAATGCGTGCGACCGTGGCTTTATCGACCGACATGTGCGACCTTAAGATAATTATTGGAAACGCCCTATCGAGGCGCGCGGAAGCTATCATTGGACATGCCCACGATCAAGCCCGAGGCCCTGCGCGCCGCCGTTGCCCGGCCGAAAAGATTGCTGGGCCTGGACCTGGGCAGCAAAACCATCGGCTTGGCATTGTCGGATACAACATGGGCCATCGCCTCGCCGCTGGAAACCATTCGCCGGCGAAAATTCACCTTGGATGCGGAACGCTTGTTCGAGGTGATCGATGAGCATGATGTGGGCGGCCTGGTCCTGGGCCTGCCCATCAACATGGACGGCAGCGAAGGGCCGCGCTGCCAATCGACCCGCGCCTTCGCCGACAACGTGACGGCCAAGCGTGATATCCCCATTGCGTTTCAGGATGAACGCCTCAGCACGGCGGCCGTTCAGCGCATGTTGGTCGATGAAATGGACAGCACCCGCAAACGGCGGGCGGAATTGGTCGACAAACTGGCCGCTGCCTATATTTTGCAAGGCCTTTTGGATCGTTTGAAATTGGATAGTTTGAAATTGGAGCGGAGCTGACCGCGATGCCCGAGACACTGAAACTGGCCATCGTCACGGACATCCATCATGGCCCAGACAAATTAACCAAGGTCGGCTCCGCCGCCCTGCCCGGTCTACGGGATTTCAAGGCTTTTACGGAGGACTACCAGCCCCATTTCATTGCCGAGCTGGGCGACCGGATTTCGGATATCGATGCAGCGACCGATGCCCATCAATTGCGGCAAATCACCGAACAATTCACCGGTCTGCCCGCCCCCCATTGGCACTTGATGGGCAACCACGATCAAGTCCACCTATCCATCGACGACAATGCCCGCATCCTGGGCCAGGACATGGGCCATCACACCGTCGATGCGGCGGGGCGGCATCTGGTGTTCTGGCAGATGGATTGTGAACTCCATCACCCCCAGGGTTTCGTGCCCAGACAGGCGGACCTGGATTGGCTGGCGGCCGATCTGGCGGCGACCAATCTGCCGGCGATAATCTTCACACACGTACCCCTGGACGGCGGCTCGCTGCACGGCAATTATTATTTTGACAACAACCAGCGTTTTGGCGGCATGCCCCATAGCCGGGAGATTCAGGCGCTGATCCGCCAGGCGGGCAACGTTGTCTTGTGCGTGGCCGGGCACAATCATTGGAACGACGTCAATTTTATCGACGGCATCCCCCATATCACGGTGCAATCCCTGTCCGAGAGTTTCACCACCGAGGGCGAGGCATCGGGCGCCTGGGCCACGATTGAAGTCGATCACGAGGTCCGCTGGCGCACCCATGGCCGCGACGCCATCGCCCTCGCCGTGCCGGTGCGGGGCCTGAATGCCCATTGGCAGGCCCCCCTACCCCGCTTCGAAGAGTTGATCCGGCAGCGCCAAATCCCAGAAGGACTGGACAATATCAAGGGATTGATCCTTGATATGGACGGGGTGCTTTACCGGGGCGACGGGGCAATACCCGGTGCCGCGGAAGCCATCGCCGCATTGCAGGCCGGCGGCATTGAACTTGTCGCCCTGACCAACAACGCCCGCGCCTCGGCCGCCGATTACAGTCGGAGGCTGGCGGGCCTGGGTATTGAGCTGGAAGCCGACCGAATCATCACCGCCGGGCGGGCGACAGCCGAGTATCTGGCCGGACAAGCTGCCGCACCTTCGGTTTTCATTGCCGGCAGCACAGCCCTGCGCCAGGAATTGCTTGCCATCGGCGCGGTGGAAAGCGAAACACCGGCATTCGTGGTCGCCGGTTTCGATATGGACATGAAACTCTCCACCCTTGCCGCGGCTGTCAAATATCTTCATCAAGGCGCCAGATTGATCGCCACCAATCCCGATCCCATGCTGCCTGGGGGGAATGGCATCGAACCCGAAGCGGGCGCCGTGATCGCGTTCCTGGAAGCCGCCAGCGGACAGACCGCCTATGTGGTCGGCAAACCGAACAAAATTATCTTTGCCCAAGCCCTGGCCAAGCTGTCGTGCGGCGCGGAGGCGGTTGCCGTGGTCGGCGATACCGGCGAGACGGATATACTAGGCGCGACATTGGCCGGCCTTCGTTCGATCCTGGTCGCCAGCGGCAATCCGGCTGGCGCCAAGGAATTTCACAAACCCACCATATGTTTAGCGAACCTGGCGGAGGTAGCGGAACGTCTGGTAGGTTAAAAATCATTTTTACCAGAAACGGTTGCGTTCCAACGTCCGCGACATCCATGCTAGTATGGCCCGGCAGAGTAGCCGTTGTATTGGCGGGGCAAGCCATGGGGCGATCATTTTGACAAGCGAAGCGGCGGCATCGCCGGAGTTTGACATGCTGCGACGCGCCTTGAACGGCACGGACCAGGGACTGGTTCTGCTCGATGCCGATTGCCGCATCCGGTTCAAGAATGAAATGCTGAATTCATACTTGTGCATTCCTAACAAATTACTCGCATCAGGTGCGAAATACACCGGAGTTGTCCGGTTTTGTCATGAACGCGGCGACTATGCCGCCCCGGCGAACAGCCCGAATTTCGCGGAACTGATCGCGGAAATATCCAGCCGTCGAGCCTTTAGCCGAAACCTCCAAGGCCCCGGCGCGCGGCGGTTGCTGTGCCAGTGTCAACCCGTGGGCCATGACGAAATCGTGCTGACTTACAGGGGTATTTCGGTTCGTCAGGCAACGGCCATGTCGTTACAGGACAGCGAGCGCCGATTGCAGGATTTCGCCGAGGCCGGTTCGGATTGGTTTTGGGAGATGGATGAGAATTTTCGTTACACTTGGATCTCGGACAATTTCGAACGTTATTTGGGCATCAAACCTGAAACCCGGCATGGCATTAGCCGCCTGGATCTAATCGCCGAATGGGCGGAAGAAGACGGTGCGGCCAAACACCGCCATTGCCTGGAACAGCATTTGGCGTTTCGCAATGTCATCACGCGTCCAAAGATCGACGGCGACCAGGATATCTGGGTTAGCACATCCGGTTCGCCCTATTACAATGACGAAAATGTATTTCTGGGTTATCGTGGCGTCAGTTCCAATGTCACTAAAGAAATAACCTTCCGCGAACAGGCAAAATCCGACGCGGAAAGGATCGCCATTGCAATGGACGGGCTGAATGAAGGCATCGCCTTGTTCGATCCCGAGGACCGGTTGATATTCTGCAATGAAGCCTATCGGGACCTAAATAACCGTGTTCGCGACATCGTCAAGCCGGGCGTCACGTTCAGTGAAATACTTCGCGCGAATTTTGAGACGGGGCTGGTTCTGAATACTTTGGATGATGGCGAAGAATTTTTGCACCGGCGGATGCGGCAATTTCATAACCCGGACGGACCTGTCGATTTTGAATTGGAAACGGGGAAGTGGATACGCGCCACCGTTCAGATCCTGGAGAACGGCGAGCGTGTTCTGACCGTCAACGACATCTCCGGTCTGAAGCGCGCCGAAGCCGAACTACGGGCCGCCAAGGAACAGGCGGAGCAAGCCAATCGCGCGAAATCCATGTTTCTGGCCAATATGAGCCACGAATTGCGTACGCCTTTAAATGCCATTTCCGGATTTTCAGAAATTATCCGTCAGGAATTGTTCGGCCCCCTCGGCGATCCCCATTACAGTGACTATGCGCAGGATATTCACACCAGCGGTCAGCACTTGCTGGCAATTATCAATGATATCCTGGATCTGGCCCGGATTGAGGAAGGCCAGGATACGCTGGAGGAATCCGAGCATGCCATTGGCGATGTCATCGTCGCCTGCATGCCCCTGGTCCGCGAACGGGCCGCCGCCGCCCAGATTCGAATTGATCTGGATTTCAATGATGAACTACCCCGGGTCCTTATTGATCTCCGGCGCATCAAGCAAATTTTGATCAATCTGCTTTCAAATTCCATCAAATTCACGGAGCTGGGCGGTCAAATCACGGTCAGTGCCGTCCTCGGCGATGGCGGCGACATGGTGGTGTCGGTCAGGGATACGGGTATCGGCATGCGCCCCGAAGACATACCCAAGGCGCTGGAGCCTTTCGGACAAATTGATTCTTCCCTGGCCCGCCGTTTTGAAGGAACCGGCCTGGGCCTGTCCCTCGCACGGCAATTGACCGAAGCTCATGATGGCCGCCTTGTCATCGAAAGCGAACCCGGCGTCGGCACAACCGTGCGGATATTATTACCCAGCGAACGTCTTGTGACGCCGGACGGAAATTAGCGGACGTAGCTCGCAGCAGGCTTTACGGCAGGTTGGAAACCGCCATGCCGCGCTTTTCAAGAAATTGCTGATGATAGTCCTCGGCCAGGAAATAGTCGGACAGCATCTCAATCTCCGTGACAATGGCGCCACCGGCCTGGCCGCTATCGCCATAGGTCTGTTTTGAAGCGGCAGCGGCTGCCTGCTGGCCGTCGTCATGGCAAAAGATGGCCGTGCGGTACTGAGTGCCGAAATCCGGTCCCTGGCGGTTCAACTGCGTCGGATCATGGCAAACCCAAAATAGTGACAATAATTCCTCATAGCTGACCCGGTCAGGATCAAAACTGATCTGCACCGCCTCGGCATGCCCGGATCGTCCCGTACAGACATCTTCATAGCTGGGATTTGGCAATTCGCCGCCGCAATACCCGACCGAGGTCATGACCACGCCGTCGATCCGGCGAAATGCAGCTTCCACACCCCAAAAACATCCCGCGGCGAATGTTGCCTTGGCGGTATTCGTATCCATTTTTTTCCCCATTCCATAACGTCAATATGGTTTATCGCCCTTCAAGGTGATCCGATGCAAGAGCCGTTTGTGGCCGTGGTAGTCGTTGACCGGATAATGCTGGGAGCAGCGGTTATCCCAAAATGCCACGGAACCCGGTGACCAGACGAAGCGGCAGCAGAATTCCGGCTTGATCTGGTGTTGATAAAGATAGTCCAGAATGGGCGTGCTCTCGGCCTCCGTCATGCCCTTGAAACGGACTGTGTGGCCGGTATTCACGTACAATGCCTTGCGCCCCGTCTCGGGATGGGTGCGCACCACCGGATGTTCGGATTCCAAAACTTCTTCCCGGCCGGTGCCGCCGTCCGCCACCCTGTCACTGCGGGTTGCCGCGGCGCTACCCTTGGCGGCACTGTTGATGGCGGTCAATCCATCAAGGAAATCCCGGAAGGGGGCGGAGAGGCTTTCATAGGCCTGATATTGGTTGGCAAACAGGGTATCGCCGCCCATGGGCGGCAATTCCTTGGCATACAGCACGGTGCCCATGGGCGGCTCGGCCAAATACACCGTATCGGAATGCCAGATGCCGCCAAAATTCACGGTCTCGTCCGGCAACTTCAGGATTGGCGTAATTTGCGGATAATCCTCCAGCCCCTTGACGAAGGGGTAGATATCGGGCTCGCCGAAGCGGGAAACAAAGGCGATCTGCTGCTCGGGCGTGATTTCCTGGTCCCGCAGAAATATAACCAGATGATCCAGCAAGGCCTCGCGGATTTTCGCCACGTTCTCCCCTGATAGCTCGCGTGCAATGTCGACGCCGGAAATTTCCGCGCCGATCCCACCCGTAACCGGGTGGACTTCAATCGCTTGAGACGGAGCGTTCATGATGCCACCGCAACGGCTTTATCGGCTGTTTCATTGACGGCTTCATTGACGGCGCGCTCGAAATGGGCGAGCGCCGGTTCGTTGCGGCCAAAAACCATCGAAGTCTGGGCCGCGGATGAAAAGCCGGACTGGATACCCTCGCCCACGGGAAAATCCTCTTCGTTCACGGTGCGGATGGTCAGATCCATATTGCGGTCCCAATGGCGCCGGGCGCTATCGGTTACGGCCGGTTCGGGAACAAAGAAATCCAGATACATAACGCATTCATCCACTTTTTCGCCGACGGGAAAGACCCGCCAGGTTTCCACATGATCCATCTGCATAACCAAAACCGTATTGGGGAACAAGACGTAGACCAGGGCCGTGTGCGGTATGAGATCCCACTCCGCTTCCGGCATTCCTCGCAACCCTTCGATGGTGCGCCGGGGCAGGGTTTCCCGCAAATGCGGCCCAAAGCCCTCGAACAGACAAAGATTGGGAAAGAATATGGGGCCCACGGTTTTGGCATGCAGTACGCCGAAATGATAGGGCTCCAAAAATGTGTCGATGACGATTTTCCAATTTAGCTTGCGCCGCAAAACCCGGGTCTCGTGGTGATGATATCCGCCAAACCCGTAACTGGCCAATTCCGGCGCCAAGCCCGCCAAATGTGTCTCCACATCCAGTTTCGCGCCGGCTTCGGGCAGCACCCAGATCAAGCCGTCCCGTTCGGCCGCCGGTAATTCCGTCAGGCCCCGCCTCGCCTTGTCCATGCCGGCGAAGCTGTCCTGATCCGGAATGCCCATCAGCGTGCCCTGTAGATCGTAGCTCCACCCATGATAGGGGCAACTGAAGACACGCCTGGCATGGCCGCACCCCTCAACCAGTCGAGCGCCACGATGCTGACAGACATTCAGAAAGGCGCGCACGACACCGCCCCGGTCCCGGACCACGATAATGGGAAGTCCGGAAAAATCATCGGTCAGGTAATCACCGGGGGAGGGCAATTGACAGCTCAATCCCATCAACAACGGATATTTGCGAAACAGAATTTGTTTTTCCAGGGCCAGACGTTCGGGCGAGGCATAGGCTGCCGTGGCGTGATACATGACGTCGGGCGCCAGGGCCGTCGTGCGGGCATCCAGATGGGCCAGAACCTCTTTTGTCAGCCTGATCTGCGTCGCATGGTCCACTTTGGGGTTACCTCCCGGGATACGCTACCAACCTATTGAAATAACCCTATCACCTATGTCCTGTCACATGAAAAATCAGGCGCCAATTGCGGCAAATCGTCACCTAATATATGATCAACCATCATGTTTCAGGTTGTTAACACGCTTGCTGAATAGAAAAGCAGGCGGGAGCGAATGGAGCAGACAATGATAAAAACAGGCATCCGCCCATTTTCACCGCGCCCACGATATTTGGTTGGCGCTTTCTTGATCATCATTATTGCCTCCCTGCCACTGGGCACGGCGCCCCTTGCGGCCCAGAACGTCGGCGTGGCGGCGGCGGTGTTGCCCGATGCCACCGGCACCCGGCCCGATGAGACGGCCAAGGTTCTCCGCATTGGCGTCGATATCGTCGCGGAAGAGCGCGTCACGACGGATGCCAAGGGCAAACTGCAACTTTTGTTTCTGGATGGTTCAGCCCTGACGGTAGGGCCCAATTCCGATGTGGTGGTGGATCGGTTCATCTATGATCCGAAGGCCAAGACCGGCGATCTGGCATTTTCGGCCACCAAAGGCATATTCCGTTTGGTTGGCGGCAAGATCTCCAAGAACAAGGCGGTGATTTTAAAACTGCCGACGGCGGTTATTGGCATTCGCGGCGGCATTGCCACCGTCAACTCGACAGATGCCGGGGTCACCGCCACCTTCATATTCGGCGAACAGATGAGCCTGGAAAGCGGCGGCGCCTCGGTCACCGTTGACCGGCCCGGGTTCCAGGTCAGCGCCAAGCCAGGCGAAGCGCCTGGCGCGCCGACGCCGGTTAGCGAACAGCAAATTTCCAATGAATTGAACGCCTTGGAAAGCAGCCAAGACCAAAGCGATGAGGGGGAAGTCGAAATCGGCGATGAAGACGTCGCAAATTCCCAATTGACCGCCCTGGGCTCGGACGACCAATCGATCCAAATTGATGCCGGCGACGGTACACAAGCGGGACCAGGCCGAGATACAAATTTGGAGACCGATGTCGGAACCAATATCGATGTCGATATCGATCTACAAGAATTACGGCCCGACCCGGAGCCTATACCCACCGGATTGACGCTGACGGGATTCAATGGGCGCGGCAAGCGGGGCACCTCGACGGCAACCGGCACCCTGGATTCCAACTCAACCCAAAATCTGGCGCTGAGCGGAATTAATATTAGTGGTGGGCGATTTACGGTCTCGACCAGCCAGGGCAATTACGATTTGTTCTTCCCGGCGACGTCGGGAGCCTTCACCCTCTCGGGGGATAATTCCACGCCGTTCGGCTCCGTGTCGGGTACCGGTTTGCTGACGGACGACCTGGAATTTGTGTTGTACGAACTGATTGGCACACGGCAATTGGTCTTCGCCGGCGTACCAACGCCAAACAGCGCCATTCCCACGTCCGGCGTCACCACCTACGATGTGAGGGACGATTTTACCTTGGGCGGCAGCAATATCCCCTTCGTTTCGTTCATTCATGGCGGAAATTTGACGCCCCTGACCGCGCCCAAGGCATTCATTTATTGGGGCGCCTCGGGCAGCGGGGCCGATCCGACTTTCTTCGCCGGCAACTTGGCGATCTCCGGGACGGGCAGCTCCCAGACCCACGCCGTCAGCTTGTTGGTTGGCACGATCGAAGCCGACAGTCAGGACCGCACGGCCATGACCGGCGAAGGCGTGACGTCGGCGCTGACATCCTCCACAAGTGACTATTATTTTTCGGACGGCGAAATCGCGACCCAGGACGATGGCGCCGGCAACGATTTCTTTGGCACCAGCGGCCCCAATTATGCGGTTCTTGGCGCGGAATCGGTTGATTCCGAGGATGGAATTGAGGATCGCGGGTTCGAGGAAGGCCAACGCAACACGGAAACCCTTATCTTCCCGAACGTGGTCCTGTCGGCGACGACCTCCACCACCGGTCTGGGTTCCAGCCGCTCGACCCGGGTGATGGCGGCCTACGTTGGCGGCGTTGCCCGTGATTTCAACAGCTCAAATAGTTTTCTCGGAACCCATCTGTTCCGTTCCACCAACACCACCAATACGACCACCGTGAATGGCGTCACGGTACCGATCAATCGAGTTCAGACCTCCGCCGCCAACAACACCGTCGAAGGCGCCTTCAGCATAAAGAGCCCCTTTACCGATGGCGTACCGCAATCCATTTTGGATTTCGGAGACTTGTCGGCCGCCGAAAGCGAGGAAAGTTCATTCATTGATGACAGCCATTTCGGCGCGGTTGGTTTCGAGACGGGATCGAGTCCGGATATCGATATCGGCATGTTCCGCAACACGGACATCTCGCTCGCCGCCATCACGCCGTCCGGGGTCACTATTTGCACCTGCTCCTTCGTGACCTGGGGCTTTTGGGGCGCGGTGGTTGAACCGAGCACGGAACATGACATTGGTCTGGCCACATGGGTGGCGGGAGAGCGGTTCGCCCCGACGACCCCATCCACGTTTACGGCATCGGGCAGCTATAGCGGCACCTTGCTCGCCAGCGTCGCCAATGGCCCCCATGAAACCAATGGTTCGGTAGGCATTTATACCGCCGTGGGCGCCTATTCCTTCGACCTGTCCATCAGTAACGGCGCCTTATCGATTTCGAACACCGCCATGAGCATTGACGGTGCAAGCTTGACCTTCACCGGATCGGGCGATTTCGATACCGCGCCGACGGAATTCACCGGTACGGTTTCCGGCACCCGCGGCGCGCTCACCCTCAGCGGCACCATAAAAGGGGCCTTTTTCGGCGCCGGCGCCAATGCCTCTTCGCCACCGCAAAATGCGGCCGGATATTTCTTTGCTCACGATAGCGCCATTACCTATCAGATTTCCGGCGTGCATTTTTCCGAAGTCGCACCCTGACCCCTCCCCCTCCCTTTACGAGGCCGGGCGGGTCGGGATATAGAACCTTTGGAGTTGTAATAAACAAAATCCGGAGACTGAGATGCTTGGCCTGATCCAGGACCGCCCCCTGTTGATTTCATCGTTGATCGAATTTGCGGCGCTTTATCACGGCGACGTGGAAATCGTCTCGCGCAGCGTGGAAGGTCCCATACACCGCTACACCTACGCCGAAGCCCATCAGCGCAGCAAACAACTGGCCCAGGCCCTGATCGCCTTGGGCATTGAACCCGGCGACCGTGTGGCGACCCTGGCCTGGAACGGCTACCGCCATCTCGAATGTTATTACGGCGTCTCCGGCATGGGCGCCGTCCTCCATACTATCAACCCCCGCCTGTTCCCCGAGCAGATCGCCTATATCGCCAATCACGCCGAAGACCGGATCATTCTGACCGACCTGACCTTCGTGCCCCTGCTGGAAGCCATGGCCGATCAGCTTACGGGCGTGGAGGCCTTCGTCATCATGACCGACCGGGCCCATATGCCCGACACCACCCTGCCAAAGGTTCATTGTTACGAAGACCTATTGGCGGCCCGCGACGGTGACTACGACTGGCCCAGTTTCGATGAAAAAACCGCCTCCTCGCTCTGTTATACCTCCGGCACCACGGGCAACCCCAAGGGGGTCTTGTACTCCCACCGCTCCACCCTGTTGCACTCGTTCTCGTCGACCAGCCAGGATGTCTTGGGATTGAGCTCGCGGGATATCGTGCTGCCCGTGGTGCCCATGTTCCATGTCAATTCCTGGGGCATCGCGTATACGGCGGCCATGACCGGGGCCAAACTGGTACTGCCCGGCATGGGCATGGATGGCGCCTCGTTGTTCGAACTTCTGGACGGCGAGAAAGTTACGATTTCCGCCGGCGTGCCCACGGTCTGGCTGATGCTGTTGCAATATTTGGCCGAGAATGACAAAAAACTGCCCCATATGGAGCGTACGGTGATCGGCGGTTCGGCGGCGCCCGGCTCCATGATCGAAACCTTTGAAAATGATTACGACGTCACCGTCGTACACGCCTGGGGCATGACCGAGATGAGCCCATTGGGCACCATTGGCCATATGAAAGCGAAAATGGATAGCTGGTCCTATGACGACCGGCTGGCCATGAAACGCAAACAAGGCCGGGCCGTCTATGGCGTCGATATGAAAATTACCGATGACGATGGCAAAGAACTACCCCGCGACGGGGAGGCCTTTGGTCATCTCATGGTCCGCGGGCCCTGGATCACGTCGGGCTATTTCAGGGGCGAGGGCGGGGCGGTGATCGACGATGACGGTTGGTTCAATACCGGCGATGTGGCGACCCTGGATTCGGAAGGTTTCATGCAAATCACCGATCGTTCCAAGGATGTGATCAAATCTGGGGGCGAGTGGATTTCATCCATCGAACTGGAAAATATCGCCGTCGGCCACCCGGACGTGGCGGAGGCGGCGGTTATCGGCATCGCCCATCCGAAATGGGACGAACGTCCCCTGTTGATCATTGTCCGCAACGACGGATGCAATCTGGAAGGCCCGGAAATTCTGGATTTCATGAAGGGCAAGATCGCCTCGTGGTGGATGCCCGATGATGTCACCTTCGTGGACGAAATTCCTCACACGGCAACGGGCAAGATTCAAAAACTGCGCCTGCGGGAACAATTCGCGGATTACAAGTTACCGACAGCCTGATCTATCAAGCACCGCGACCCGCTCTAAGCAGCGGCCTGTTCGATCTTCCATTTGTGGATGAAACGTTCGACGACGTCGTTGCCGGTATTGGCGATCTCGTCGGGCGGACCGGTCCAGGCGACCTTGCCTTCATGCAACAGCACGATCTGATCGGCAATCTTGATCGCGGTGTTGATGTCGGAGGTGATGGACAGCGCCGTGGCGCCCAGTTCGCGGACATTGGTGACGATCAGCCCGGCGATCACGTTGGACATGATGGGGTCCAGACCCGCCGTGGGCTCATCCAATAAAATGATCTCCGGCTGAGAGGCGATGGCGCGGGCGATGCCCACGCGCTTTTGCATGCCGCCGGACAATTCGGACGGCAACAAATCCGCGACCCGTGGCCCCAGCCCAACGGAGCTGAGACATTTAACGGCCATCGCGTGCGCGGCTTCGGGTGATAGTTCCTTGCGCTCCAACTCGCGGAAGGCGACGTTGCGCCAGACCGGCAGGCTATCGAACAAGGCTGATTGCTGGAACAGCATGCCGCAGCGTCCCAGCAGCTGGTCGCGATCGCGGCCGCTTAGGTTAACCGTATCCTGGCCGTCAATGCGGATGGCGCCGCTATCGGGTTTGACCAGGCCCATGATGCATTTCAGGGTCAAGGTTTTGCCGGAACCCGACTCGCCGAGCAAAACCAGGGAACCGCCATCGGGTATGGACAAATCCACGCCATCCAAGACCCGCTCCCCATCAAAGGATTTGCATAGTCCCTGGACAGCGATCTTCGGTGTGCTCATTTTAGAAAAAGCCTAGGCCGCGTGAAAGAACGTGTCGGGACCTGGATCACCCTCGCAGGCGGCCCGGTCGGTATCGACCATGTGCACCAGATGCGACAACACCGAGCGCGCGGCGGCGGAATGCAGATGCTCGGGCACATCGCGGTACATGGTCTTGACCATGTCGGGAATGTGGCCAATTTTCTGGCTGAGGCACAGGGCGATCTGGGCCTCCCGCTCCTCCCGGTGCTTGATCAACTCACCGACGAATGCCTTTGGTTTATCGATCCGCGGGCCGTGGGTTGGCCAGTAATGATCATCGGACCGCAGCAAGAGCTTCCGCAGGCTTTGCATGTATCTGTGCATATCGCCATCGGGTGGGGAGACGATGGTGGTGGACCAGCCCATGACATGGTCGCCGGAAAACAGCGCATTTTCCTCGCGCAACAGATAGCAGGTATGGTTCGAGGTGTGGCCCGGCGTATAGACCGCCTGCAGGGCCCAGTCCTTCGTTTCCAAGGTATCGGCCTCGTTGGCCAGGGAATCCGGCATATAGTCCGTATCGGCGCCTTCCTCGGAGACTTCGGCGGCGGTCGCCTTGTTTTTCCGGCCATGACCATGCGGGCCACAGCCCCATATCTCGGCATCGGTTTCGGCCTTCAACAGGGCGGCGCCGGGGGAATGATCGCGGTGGGTATGGGTAATGACAATATGGCTGACCGTCTCGCCCTTCACGGCATTCAGGATCGCCTCTATATGCTTGGGATCATCGGGGCCTGGATCGATCACCGCCACCTGGCCCTGGCCGATGATATAAGTCCCCGTGCCATGCAGGGTAAAGGCGGATGGGTTGGGGGCGATGACGCGGCGGATGAGCGGCGAAATCTGATCGGCGACGCCATATTCAAACGTCACGTCTTTCTTGAAGGGGATATTGGCCATACCAGGCTCTCCACTAATCTCTAAGCACCGCGCATTTAAACGAATCGGCGGCAAACTGCGCTATATTTGCCAATGTTGCCGACGGGATCAAGGGCAATGGCAGAGAAATCCACTTGCCGCAAGTGATGGCGCGCACATTTGCGCCATTGAATGAATTGTTCGGCGGCCGGTTTCGCTACCATCTTGCCTGTGGCGGCGTCATTGTTTATGCACCGGAGCGATGGCAAAGGTGAATGATCCGATCGATTTCCGCAACAACCCCGGCGACCCCGGCGCCCGCCGGGCCGAATGGTTCCGCTATTACTCGGACAAGCGCATTGGCCAGCAATGGTTCCAGTTGCACCTGCTGCAAGGTCTGGATGTGCAAAGTGTGTTGGAAGTCGGCCCGAACCTTGGCCTGGTGTCCGCCCTCCTGGTCAACGCCGGGTTCTCGGTCACCACCATGGACATGCTGCCCAGCCAGGACCCGCGTCCGGACATCCCCCACATTCAGGGCGATTTGACCGCAATCGACAGCAGCGAACTGGCCGGACACGACGCCATATTATGTTGCGAAACCCTGGAGCATTTGCCCTGGCGTCGGGTCGAGGAGACCCTTGCCAAATTTCATGCCGCCGGACCCCGCCATCTGATTATTTCGGTACCCTTCATGGGCTTTCAGATCGATTGGCGTCTGTATCTGAACGCCACGACGCTGCGCGGCAAGTTTTCCTTCAAAAAACTCAACTTCCTGCGCCGTTTCAAGATCGACCGGCAAGACCCCTGGGGCCACAAATGGGAAACCGGATACAAGGGCCATTCCCTGGCCGCTCTGGAGGCGAAAATCCTGGCGGCCGGCTGGCACATCGCGCGCCGTGATTTCACCTCGCCAACCCGATCGGTATTTTATTTGCTGAGCCCCGGTTGAACGGACTGCCGGACTGCTGGATTGCCGAATATCCACAAAATATTAACCATAAACCCCCTGCCACCTGCCGCGGGACTGTCGGAAATTTTTACACATTTATGCGTTTCAAGGCCCATGACACCCCTAACTACTTGAAATTATTGGTGATGGAAAACTGGCACGGTGTTTGCATGCACATTGATTGCAGCGACCCGAATTCGGGTCGAACGACCACGCCTAGAGGAGGCCCTCACCCCCTAGGCGGCCGAGACGGCGGTCCCAAGGGACCGCCGTCATGGTTTTCAGATCAGGGCAATGGCGCGCCATGGAATTCCAACAAGATGTTGAATTCGCCATTGCCCATAATATCAGCCCGCCAGCTCCCATCTTGATCGATGGCGCCCCTGGCAAATTTGTGAGATGACGCGGCCCCGCGCCTGGGTCACAATGTCAGGCATGCGTATCTACCGCGATGATATCTGGCGCCGTTCGGGCGGCGCCCTCGTCGGCATTGGCCTTTGCGCCTTTGGGATTTACAGCCTGACCATGGTCCCGCAGGCGCCCGACGCCACCTTGGCCGACCGGGCCATGTGGTGGGGCATCACTTTGAATATTGCTGGCGTGGCCTCCTTCCTGCTTTCCTGGCTGGCGCCCGACCTCTCCGGCGTCTGGTGCCGCTCGCCACGGTTCCCGCCTAGGAAATAGGACGGCATAATCGTCGGCGCTGTTCTCCGGTCACGAAAACTGCTTTTATGCGGTCCGGCGGGCAGTGCCACGCCCGCAACAGTGTCGTACCCCACACAGAGGAAGCACAAGTATGAGTGAGACGATGTCGGACCGCCTGGAAATGATGCAGGAACGTATGCTCGGCAATGGCTTCGGCGCCGTTCTGGGCCCGAAACTCGAACAATTGGATGAGGGTTTCTGCCGCATGAGCCTGGCCTGGCGCGAGGACCTGTCCCGTGGCGATGCCCGGGTCCATGGCGGTGTTATCGCTGCCCTGATCGACAAGGCGGGGACGACGGCGGCCTGGGCCTACACGGACATTCCCGAAGGCACTCTCGGCGCCACCGTCGCCATGAACGTCAATTTCCTGGACGCCGCGGTGACCGACATGGTGGCCGAGGCCCGTACAGTGCGGCGCGGCGGCTCCATCGTCGTGGTCGATGTTGAAGTCCTGAACGATACCGGCGGCATGGTCGCCAAGGGCATGGTGACCTATAAAATTTCGCGGCCCAGACCGGCCTGATCATTTTCCGGCCGTAAAGTCTGATATGGCGACATCAATGCAAGTTTCGGGTTCAAGTCCTTCTTCTTGCAAAGACTCTCGAAGTTGTTGAAAAATATACAAAATTAGTTGGCGCGCCCGGCAGGACTCGAACCTGCGACATCCGGATTAGAAATCCAGTCCGGATATATCTTCCGACATACTTTGAGCACCGGATACATCATCCATTTTTCAGCGGAAGGAATTTTGACAGACGCCACCTAGATGAGACACGAATTGCGGAGCTCTAGAAAAAAACGACAAAGCGATAATGGTGCTGCATTCTGTGAGCAAACGCTCCAGTTTGGACTCTTAGAGACAAAACTGGATTTAAAAACTCGTCAGGCCCAAAAACGCATCACATAGGAGCTGCTCAATTGGCATTTAAACAACTTACCCCTGAAAACTGGGACGAGCATGATTCAACAGGGAGCGTGTTTGTGCTCATAGACAAGAATGGCGTTGATCGCACACCAATGGGCTCAGAATGGGCTCGAATGATACTGGAGCCAAAGCTAAGCCAAACAGTTCCGAGTGACGTTGTGGAGATGTTCGAAGTTGCGCGAGGCATTCTCGTCTACGGATGGTTCTTCTATCCGCTTTTCACTGCCGGGATTGAGCAGCTGTTCCTCGTTCATGATTCAGCTATTGCTCATAGATGCGATGAGTTGAGCGCGCCCAAAAAGATACGATCATTTGCGA
>JAPYPT010000066.1 GCA_029937535.1 Alphaproteobacteria bacterium | reverse complement strand
GCAACACGCTCCTACCCGAAAGCCTTCGTAAAGCGTCTATATGGGTCTCTATCACCGCACCTTGGTATAACCCCCATAGCGGGCCGACAACATGGCGAACAGCGCCCGCATGGCCAGGCCCTCGCCACCCGCCGGACGGCCGGGACGGTCCTTGTCGTTCCAGCCGTAGGAATCCAGATGCATCCAGCGTTCGGGGTCGGTGACGAAAGACTGCAGATACAAGGCGGCGGTAATGGCGCCGCCGAAACCGCCCTCGGAGACATTGTTTAAATCCGCGACCTTGCTTTTCAACAATGCCTGGTAGGGGCCGTGCAACGGCAACCGCCAGGTCGGGTCATCGGTATCCTTGCCGGCCTGCTGCAAGGCGTCCGCGAGATCATCACCACCGGTGAATAGCGCCGGCAGGTCGGTGCCCAGGGCGACGCGGGCGGCACCCGTCAACGTGGCGATATCGATAATCAGATCGGGTGTCTCGCTGGCGGCCTCGGCCAGGGCGTCGCACAGGACGATGCGGCCCTCGGCGTCGGTGTTGCCCACCTCGACGGTCAGACCCTTGCGGGTCCGCAGGACATCGCCGGGGCGATAGGCATTGCCGGCGACGGCATTTTCCACCGCCGGGATCAACACCCGCAGCCGCACCGCAAGCTTCGCGGACATGATCATCGCGGCCAGGCCAAGCACGGTCGCCGCCCCGCCCATGTCCTTTTTCATTTTCAACATGCCGGCGGCGGGTTTCAGATCCAGACCGCCGGTATCGAAACAGACACCCTTGCCGACCAGGGTCAGACGCGGCGCCTCCGCTCCCCCCGCCCCGTCCCAACGCAAATCGATCAGGCGCGGCGCCCGCGTGGAGGCCCGGCCCACCGCGTGGATGGCCGGGTAATTGGCCGTCAACAGATCGTCGCCGACAATCATCGTACAGTTGGCGCCGAATTCCCCGGCCAAGGTCTCGGCGGCGCCGGCCAATTCTTCCGGTCCCATGTCGGAGGCCGGGGTATTGATCAAGTCGCGGGCCAGGAAATCACCCTTGAGCGCGCCGGCCAAGGCGTCGCCGTCCGCGGCTTCGGGCAAACAGAGCCTGGCCGGGTCATCTTCCTCGTTCGCATCAAGGTAACGGCTAAACCGGTAGCCCGCCTGCGCCCAGGCCAGGGCGGCAATATGCGCCTGGGGACCCGTCAACGCCCCTTCGATGCGGTAGGTGCCGGCGGGCAACGCCTTGGCCAAGGTGCCGAAGGTCCAGTAGTCGCCGGCTTGCTCGCCATCTTCGCCCAGACCCAGCAGCACGCCCGCCAGACCGCCGTTCTCGCCGGGCACGGCCAGATGTTTTCCAGCCGCGCCTGAAAAGCCATTGCTTTTGCACCAGGCGGCCGCGGCGTCACCGTGCCGGGTCTGCCAGCCCGGCAAGTCCGCTTTGCGCATTGGCCAGATTGGTATGGCATTGGGATCAAGTTCATTTTCAATGTTGGTGGTCACGACGGGCTCCCTGTACAAATCAGCACCACTATTACAGCAAAGGATGGAATGGCGCGATGGCCCCCGATCACCCAACTCATCGATTGGTTATAGGCGACAAGAATCTTTCCTCCTGGTCCTTGCGCGCCTGGCTGTTGTTGCGGCAGTTTGGACTACCGTTCGAGGAAGTTTTGATCCACCTGGACCAACCCGACACAAGCCGCAAAATCCTTGCATACTCACCCGCCGCGAGAGTGCCGGTGTTGCTGGCGGGGGACCAGGCCGTCTGGGATACCCTCGCCATCACGGAATTTATCGCCGAGGCGCACCCTGAGTTGGCCGTCTGGCCCCGCGATCCGGTCCAACGGGCGCGCGCCAGGGTAGTGGCGGCGGAAATGCATGCCGGGTTCGAAGCGCTGCGCGAAGGGTTGCCCTTCAATGTTCAGGCGCCCGTGCGGCAACCGGCGCATGGCGCGGACATGGCGGCGGATATTGCGCGCATCTGTCAGATATGGCGGGAATTGCGTCAGGAACGACAGGGTGGCGCGGGACGCGATGCCGATGGAGGCTTCCTGTTCGGCGGGTTTTGCGCCGCGGATGCCATGTACGCGCCCGTCGCCGTGCGCTTTCGTCTCCATGGGGTCGCGGTAGACGATATTTGCCAGGATTATGTGGATGCCGTGCTGCAATTGCCGAGCCTGCAATCTTGGCTGGACGATGCGAGGCGGGAAATGCCGCCGTCTTAGGGCAGGGCGCCGACTTCCCTGTAGTAGCGTTTGGCGCCGTCATGCAGGGGAATGGCCAAGCCGTCCAGGGCGCTCTCCAATTGGATCAGGCGGCCAACGGGATGGCCATGGTCGAAAAGCCGCCGGGTTGAGGGATGCCACAGGGCGCGGGTCATTTCATAGGCTTGGCTTTCCGACAGCCGGGTTGATACCAGCCACTGCGCCCCGACGCTCAAGGTCTTGGTATCACCGACGTTGCGGTAGACGCCGGCGGGCAGCGTTGCCGCCGCAAAAAAAGAAAATTTCTCGCGCAGGCGGTCCGCGGTTGCTCCGTGGATCGGCAACAGGGCGATATTGGTCTGCTCCGCAAGGTCCTCGATGGCCGGCACCGGCGTTCCCGCGATAATGAAAAAAGCATCCAATTTTCCCAGACGCAGGCGATCGGCGGACTCGCCCAGATTGAAATACACCACCTTGTAGTCGTTCAGTTTCAAACCGTAAGCCGCCATGATGACTTCCGCGTCCAAAGCCGTGCCCGAACCCACCTCGCCCAAAGAGACCCGCTTGCCGCGCAGGTCTTCCACGGCATAGATACCGCTGTATTTGCGGACCGCAATTTGCACCATTTCAGGAAACAAGGTGGCGATGACCCGCAAGCCGTCATAGGGCGCCCCGCCCCGGAAACGGCCCAGGCCGTTATAGGCCATGTAGGCGACATCCGCTTGACTAAGCCCGGACTCGACCGCGCCCTTGGCGATCAGACCGACGTTTTCCACCGATCCCTTGCTGGCCTGGACGACGGCAATCAGCCCAGGCACGCCGCACGAACCGCCGTCGGCGCAATCGCGGGAACCGGGCGGGTTGGAAATGGCGGATGCGATCAAGGTGCCGATGGGAAAATAGGTGCCGTCCGTGGTGCCCGTGGCGATACGGAAATAACTGCCGTTGTCAGCCAAGCCCGCGCCCGTGACGCCGAACGGAGCCAGTCCGCAAATTAGCCCCAATAGCAGCGCGAGCCGCCGCGCCGTTGCCGGCCACTTGCCGGCTACATCACAAACCGTACTGATCCACATGAACGGTCTTATACGACCGAATGTGCGCCGCCGCCAGTGGCGGGGATCACAATATTTCGACATCTGCGTTTGCGGCCGAATTGACAGCCCGGCGGCCAGCCACCATTGTCATCCCGGATGAAATTCGATCTGGAAAACATGCGCGCCCTCATGAGCAGCGGCATCCCCCACATGGCGGAAGTCGGCCTGGAGTTGATCTCCATGGATGACACCGGCGTCGTCGGCAGGATACCCCATCGCGACGAATTCATCGGCGATCCTGAAAGTGGCGTGGTGCATGGCGGCATCGTCACCGTGCTGCTGGATAGTTTGAGCGGCATGTCCGTCGTGCCGGTCCTGGGCGGCATGGCGATGACGGCGACCCTGGATCTGCGCATCGACTATTTGCGGCCGGCGGCGCCCGGAGAGGATCTGTTCGCCAAGGTTAGATGCTACAAGACCACGCGCAATATCGCCTTTACCCGGGGCATCGCCTATCAAGGTGACATGGACGATCCCATCGCTCATGCCACGGGCTCGTTCATGCTGACGCGGACGGGCAATGCCGGGACCCAGCCATGACCTTGGCGGACGGCATCCGCGCCGCCCAAGCGAGCGGCGATCTGCAGCCGCTGATCGAGGCGGTGCCCTATTTCCGTTGGCTTAAACTGCGGGTGGAACGCCACGGCGAGGAACTGGTTACCATTCTGCCTTTTCAGGACATGTTGATTGGCAACCCCATGCTGCCCGCATTGCACGGCGGTATCACCGGCGCCTTGCTGGAAAGCGCGGCGATGATTTCCCTGATCGGCGCCATGGAAAAGCCGAAATTGCCCCGGATCATCAACATCACGGTTGACTATCTGCGCCCCGGCCGGCCCTTGGACTGCCTCGCCACGGGCCTGGTCACGAAACAAGGCCGCCGCGTCGCCAACGTGCGGGCCCTGGCCTGGCAAGGTGACAGGGAAAAATTGATCGCCACCGCGTCCGCCCATTTCATGATGATCTGAATTTGCCGCGAGGTCCAAATAGGTTCGCGGCGCGACGCTTTCTGTTATGCTTGCGCACGAGGGCAATTTTCAATTAATCGGGTGAGCCCAAGACCTATTTGGCGCGATCCAAGTGATTGGTTCAATTGCTCTTTTCTGAACATTCCGGGCATGTTTAAAATGAATATGCTCTTAAAATCCGAAGCGAAGATATCATGAAACTGACCATTGAACGTTCGACTTTGTTGCGGGCCCTGGGCCATGTCCAGAACGTTGTCGAGCGGCGCAATACCATCCCCATATTATCCAACGTGCAATTGGTCGCGGACGAGGCGGGATTGAGCCTGACCGCGACCGATCTTGATCTGGCCGTGGTGGAAACCGTCCAAGCGGCGGTCCAACAGCCGGGCGGCACCACCGCGCCGGCCCATATGCTGCACGACATCGTGCGTAAACTGCCGGACGGCGCCCAGGTGGAACTGGACAGCAGCGCCGATGACGGCCGCCTGTCAGTGCGCGCCGCGCGTTCGAATTTCGCGCTGTCCTGTCTGCCACGGGAAGATTTTCCGGTCATGGCGGACGGTGATCTGCCCCATCAATTCGTCCTGTCCGCGCCGGATTTGCGCCGCCTGATCGAAAAGACGCGCTTCGCCATCTCAACGGAAGAAACCCGCTATTACCTGAATGGCATCTATCTGCACGTGCCCGAAGAAGCCCCGGTGCTGCGTGGCGTGGCGACGGATGGCCATCGCCTCGCCCATGTGGAAATTCCCCTGCCCTCGGGCGCGGGCGCCATGTCCGGGATTATCCTGCCGCGCAAGGCGGCGCTGGAAGTGCAAAAACTGATTGAAGATGACGACGGCACGATTGAAGTCGCCCTGTCGGACAGCAAAATCCGCTTCACGTTCGGCGGCATTGTACTCACCTCGAAGCTCATCGACGGCACGTTTCCGGATTATCAACGGGTCATACCGGCGGGCAATGACAAGCTGATGGAGGCGGATTGCCAAAGCTTTTTCGCCGCCGTGGACCGGGTCGCGACCATCAGTTCGGAAAAATCGCGGGCGGTGAAGCTGGCCGTCAGCGGCGCCGCGGCCGTCGTGTCCGCCAATAATCCCGAACAAGGCAGCGGCACGGATGAGGTCCCCGTGACCTTCAACGGCGAGGGCACCCTGGAGATCGGTTTCAATGCGCGGTATTTGCTGGAAATCGCCGGCCAGATCGAAGGTGAGACTGTCCGTTTCGAGCTCTCCGACGGCGCTTCGCCGACCATAATCCGGGATGCCGCCGACCAGGGCGCCTTGTACGTCCTGATGCCCATGCGGGTGTAAAGAAAAAACCCCGTTCCAGGCGCATTTCCGAGTGGGAAATGCTCCGATTCTTAAGATCAGAGCAATTTTTCCGATCACTTAGAATCACCGCGGCTGGTTTGGGCAATTCACATTGGATCGGAATTGCTCTTTTGTTAAGAATCCGAGCATGTTCAAAGGAGACATGCTCTAGCGGGAATTTTGGGCAAAAAGAGTGCGATTCAACGTACTTTCTGGTATGCTTTTGCCCCGACAAGGCCGGTTGTGATTCTCTCTCGCTTCAGCCTCGGCGGGACGGCGTCTTTTGCCGTGTGCGGAACAACAAAGCGAACATCAAGGCAAACATCAAGCCAATGAAATCATAACGCTAAATTCGTGAATCTGAACCGGTAAATCTGAACCCATGAAGCTGAACCCATGAAGCTTACCATTGAACGATCGGCCCTGTTGCGTGCGCTTGGCCATGTCCAAAACGTTGTTGAACGGCGCAATACCATTCCAATTTTGTCCAATGTGCAATTGGTCGCCGATGAGGCCGGCTTAAGCTTGACGGCGACTGATCTGGACCTCGCCGTCCTGGAAACCGTGGCGGCGGAAGTCGGGCAGCCTGGCGGCACCACGGCGCCGGCCCATATACTGCATGATATCGTGCGCAAGCTGCCGGATGGCGCCCAGGTGGAACTGGACAGTTCCGCCGACGATGGCCGCCTGACGGTGCGCGCGGCACGTTCCAAATTCGCCCTGTCCTGCCTGCCGCGGGAAGATTTTCCGGTTATGGCGGATGGCGATTTGCCGCACCGGTTCGTTCTGCCCAGCGCCGATTTGCGGCGCTTGATCGAAAAAACCCGGTTCGCGATCTCGACCGAGGAAACCCGGTATTATTTGAACGGTATATATCTGCACGCGCCCGAGGACGCGCCGGTGCTGCGCGGCGTGGCGACCGATAGTCATCGCCTGGCCCAGATCGATATTCCCCTGCCTCAGGGCGCGGGCGGCATGCCCGGCGTCATCGTGCCGCGCAAGGCGGTCCTGGAGGTGCTAAAATTGATCGAGGACGGCGAAGTCCCGGTGGAAATCGCCCTCTCGGATAGCAAGATCCGCTTTGCCCTGGGCGAAGTTGTTCTGACTTCGAAGTTGATCGACGGTACCTTCCCGGATTACCGCCGGGTGATCCCGGTCGGCAACGACCATCTGCTGGAAGTCGATTGCAAAAGCTTCTCGGCCGCCGTGGACCGGGTCGCGACCATCAGTTCGGAGAAATCCCGCGCCGTGAAACTGACCGTGAATGGCGACGGCGTGATGCTGTCGGCCAACAATCCCGAACAAGGCAGCGGCACGGATGAAGTGCCGGCTAATTTCAATGGCGAGGGCGGCTTGGAAATCGGCTTCAATGCCCGGTATCTGCTGGACATCGCCGGCCAGATCGATGGCGAGAATATTTGTTTTGATCTCTCCGATGGCGCCTCGCCGACCATCATCAGGGATGCCGCTGACCAGGGCGCCTTATACGTCCTGATGCCCATGCGGGTTTGAGAGGGTTTTTGCTGGCCGCGCGGAATAACATCATCGCCGAGACAGAGGCTGCGAAAGAGGCCGTGGATTTCCGCGCGGCGCCCTGTGCCGTGCAGCGTCTCCGCCTGAGCAATTTCCGTAATTACCGTCAACTCGCCTTGGACCTTGCCGCGCCCGTCGTGGTTCTGAGTGGCGCCAACGGCGCGGGGAAAACCAATTTGATGGAGGCGATCTCGTTTCTCTCCCCCGGCCGTGGTCTGCGCCGGGCCAGATTGCGGGACGTGCAAAAATCCGGCGAGGCCGCCCAGACCGACCGGATCGCCACCGAGACTGCTGCGGAGACCGGCGCCGCGTCTGGCGATGGCTGGGCCGTGGCGGCGACGGTATTAACCCCCGGCGGCGCGGTCAAGATCGGCAGCAGCCTGGGCAAAACCGAAAAAGGTACCGACCGGCGACTTGCCCGGCATGACGGCCGGAGCATACCGCCGGCGAACCTGGCACAGGTAATTGGCGTGCAATGGCTGACGCCACGGATGGACCGCTTGTTCCAGGACGGACCATCGGCGCGGCGGCGGTTTCTGGACCGCCTGGTACTGGGCCTGGACCCCGATCATGGCCGCCGGGTTGGCGCCTATGAACGCAGCCTGCGGGAGCGGGCGAAACTATTGCGGGATGGGGTTAACAACCGGGCCGGCGATCCCGACTGGCTGTCGGCGCTGGAGGCGCGGATGGCGGCCGATGGCGTGGCCGTGGCCGCGGCCCGGCGTGAGGCCTTGGCGCGGCTGCAACGGCTGTTGGCTGAAACACCGGGGCGGTTTCCAAGGCCGGGACTGGCCATCGAGGGCCGGGTCGAGGGCTGGCTGGAAGACCACCCCGCGGTCGAGGTGGAAAGCCGCTTTGCCGCGTTATTGGCGGCCAACAGGCGGCGCGATGGAGAGGCGGGCGGCACGGGCGAGGGGCCGCACCGCTCGGACTTGGCCGTGCGCCATCTGGACAAGGATCAACCGGCGGCAATGTGTTCCACCGGCGAGCAAAAGGCCTTGTTGATATCGGTCATTTTGGCCAACGCCCGGGCGGAGGCCCAGCGCCGGGGCGCCGCGCCCATTTTGTTGCTGGATGAAGTCGCCGCGCATTTGGACCGCGAGCGGCGCTGGGCGCTGTTCGATGAAATTTTGTCTCTGGGTGGTCAGGCCTGGTTGAGCGGCACCGACCGCGATCTGTTCGCCGATTTGTCGGGACAGGCGCAGTTCGTGGCGGTGGAGAGCGGGAATGCAGTTTTGGAAGGGTAGGTTGCGTTGAGCGAACCGGTATTTGAAGATCCCAATCTGGACGATGTAAGCGAATATGATGCCTCGTCCATCAAAGTTCTGCGCGGCCTGGATGCGGTGCGCAAGCGCCCGGGCATGTATATCGGCGACACCGATGACGGCTCCGGCCTGCATCATATGGTCTATGAAGCCGTGGACAACGCCATCGATGAAGCCCTGGCCGGCCACGCCGACAAGGTTCAGGTGGTGTTGAATCCCGATGGCTCGGCCACCGTCACCGACAATGGACGCGGCATCCCCACGGAAATTCACGAGGAGGAAGGCGTCTCGGCGGCCGAGGTCATCATGACTGAACTGCATGCGGGCGGTAAGTTCGATCAGAACTCCTACAAGGTCTCGGGCGGCTTGCATGGCGTCGGCATCTCGGTAGTGAACGCCCTGTCGGCGATCCTGGAATTACGCATCTGGCGCGGCGGCAAGGAACATTTCATGTGCTTCCACGACGGCGTGCCCGAGGCGCCACTGGCGGTTGTCGGCCCGGTGGAAAATCAAACCGGCACGGAAGTTACATTCACGCCGTCGGACAAGACATTTTCCCAGACCACCTTCGACTACGGCACCCTGATCCACCGTCTGCGCGAGCTGGCCTTTCTGAATTCCGGTGTATTGGTGGTTTTGCGCGATGAACGCGGCGTCGAACCCCAGGAGGATGTGTTTCAATACGACGGCGGGATCGGCGCCTTCGTGGAATACCTCGACCGAAATAAATCGGCCGTGCATGACGCCATCGCCATCACCGGCGAGCGCGACCCCGGCAATGGCGAAGGCCACATGATTCGCATCGATTGCGCCTTGCAATGGAACGACAGTTATCACGAAAACGTCCTGTGCTATACCAACAACATCCCCCAGCGCGACGGCGGCACCCATCTGGCCGGCTTTCGCGCCGCCCTGACCCGGACGGTCAACAGCTATGCCAATTCATCCGGCCTGGCGAAAAAGGAAAAAGTCTCCCTCAGCGGCGATGACGCCCGCGAGGGCCTGACCTGTATTCTGTCCGTGCAGGTGGCGGATCCTAAATTCAGCTCCCAGACCAAGGACAAACTGGTCTCCTCCGAAGTGCGCCCCGTGGTGGAAAGCCTGATTTCGGAAAAGCTGCAACAATGGTTCGAGGAACATCCCGCCGATGCCCGCAAGATTATCGGCAAGGCGGTCGATGCCGCCATCGCGCGGGAAGCGGCGCGCAAGGCGCGTGATCTTACCCGGCGCAAGGGCGCGCTGGATATTTCCTCACTGCCCGGCAAGCTGGCCGATTGTCAGGAACGCGATCCGGCGAAGTCCGAGCTGTTCCTGGTCGAGGGTGACAGCGCCGGGGGCTCTGCCAAACAGGGCCGGTCCCGGGTAAACCAGGCGGTGCTGCCCCTGCGCGGCAAGATTCTGAATGTGGAGCGGGCCCGGTTCGACAAAATGCTGTCATCGACCGAAATCGGCACCCTGATCACGGCGCTCGGCACCAGCATCGGGCGGGATGATTTCGATATTGAAAAATTACGCTATCACAAGGTCATCATCATGACCGACGCCGACGTGGACGGGGCCCATATCCGCACCTTGCTGTTGACGTTCTTCTACCGGCAAATGCCTGAAATCGTCCAGCGTGGTCATCTCTACATTGCCCAGCCACCGCTGTACAAGGTCTGGCGCGGCACCTCGGGCGCCGGCCGCTATCTGAAGGATGACCGCGATCTGCAAGGTTATCTGATCGATGAGGGCCTGCGCGATGCGGTGCTGAACCTGCATGACGGCGACCAGCGCGCGGGCGCCGATCTGCGGGCCCTGGTGGACGATGCCCGCCGCGCCTGCGCCCTGCTGGAAGCGATCGGCCGGCGCTATAACCAAAAGGTCGTTGAACAGGCCGCCATTCTGGGCGTGCTCCGCCCCGATGTCATCCTGGATGGGGAACAATCCGGCCAGGTGGCGCATTATCTGGCGACCCGCCTGGACGGCCTGGAAGCGGCGGAAGAACGGGGCTGGACCGGCGAGGCCGCATCCGACGGCGGCTACGCCCTGCAGCGCAACACCCGCGGCGTGGCCGAGACACACATTGTCGACGCCACCCTGATCCGCAGCGCCGAGGCCCGGCAATTGGACGCCATGGCCAAGAGTTTGCAGGAAATTTACGAACGGCCCGCCACCCTTGTCCGCAAGGATGATGAACTCCGCATTACCGGCCCCCTTGATCTGTTGGCGGTGGTCTTGAAGCTGGGACAGAAGGGCCTGTCCGTACAGCGCTACAAGGGCCTGGGCGAGATGAACCCGGAACAATTGTGGGAGACTACGTTGGACCCGGACATCCGTACCTTGCTGCAGGTCCAGGTCAAGGAACTTGACGATGCGGACGAGGTATTTTCCACCCTCATGGGCGATGTGGTGGAACCGCGCCGGGAATTCATCCAGACCAACGCCCTGAATGTGGTCAACCTGGATATCTAGATCATTTCCGATATTCATCGAAACGCCGAGCCACCCGCTCCCCCACCCGGCCACCCACGGCATGATGATCAATGGGTGGCCGGGTGGGGGAGCGGGTGGCCCCGCCAATTTCGAAAATGGCCTAGCCGGTGAGCCAGGCAACCGCGCCGAAGTCTGGCCGCGGCTGGCTGGCCCGGCTGATTTATTGGCTGGTGGTCTTGGCGGTCTGGGGGCTGATCGCCGCCATGGGGGTGATCGTCTGGTACGCCTATGATCTGCCTTCCGTCGATAAACTGTCGGCCATTCAACGCAAGCCGTCGCTCACCCTGCTGGATTACAAGGGGCGCCGGATCGCTGAATTCGGCGATGTTTACGGTGCGCCGGTACAACTGAACGAGCTGCCGAAACACTTGCCCCGCGCCGTGGTGGCGACCGAGGACCGGCGTTTCTACAGCCACTTCGGCGTCGATCCCATCGGTCTGGCGCGGGCCATGTACAACAACCTCCGCGCCGGGCGGATCGTACAGGGCGGCAGCACCATCAGCCAACAACTGGCCAAGAACGTTTTTTTGACCCCTCGGCGGACCCTGAAACGAAAGGTCCAGGAATTTCTGCTGGCCCTGTGGCTGGAGGCGAATTTTTCCAAGGAACAGATCCTGACCCTGTACTTGAACCGGGTTTACCTGGGCGCCGGCGCCTACGGCGTGGACGCAGCGGCCCGGCGCTATTTTTCCAAACCGGCGGCAAAGGTCAATCTGGCGGAGGCGGCCATGCTGGCGGGTCTGTTAAAGGCGCCGTCGCGTCTGGCGCCAACCCGCGATCTCAAGGCGGCGCGGAAGCGGGCGGCGGTGGTGCTGAACAACATGGTGAGGGTCGGTTATATCGAACCTTCGGCGGCTCAAGCGGCGAAGAAGAAGCCGGCCGGTTTGCGCCGGGGCCGGGCTGCCAGGGGACGGTCCGCCCGTTACTTCGCCGATTGGGTGATGGACCGCCTGACCGATTATCTGGGCCCGACGGAGCGTAATCTGGTCATACGCACGACCCTGGACCGGGCCATGCAGCGCCAGGCCGAGGCGGCAATGGCAAAATTATTCGCCGGCCCGGCCCGGAAGCGCAAGATCGGCCAGGGCGCCCTGGTCGCCATGGCGCCCAATGGCGCCGTCCGGGTCATGGTCGGCGGCCGGAACTATGGCAAAAGCCAGTATAACCGGGCCACCCAGGCCCGCCGGCAGCCGGGTTCCGCCTTCAAACCGGTGGTCTATCTGGCCGGACTTGAAGCCGGCCTGCGGCCCGATACGATTTTCATGGACAAACCCATCACCATCAATGGCTGGTCGCCGAAGAACTATGCCGGCAAATACCGCGGCCGCTTGAGCTTCAGCCAGGCCCTGGCCTATTCCTCCAACTCCATTGCGGTGCAGGTATCAGAACGCGTCGGCCGGGACAGGGTGGTGGATGCGGCCCGGCGTCTGGGCCTGACATCGCGCATCCGCTCCCATCCCTCCATCGCCCTGGGCACGGCCGAGGTTGGCCTCTTGGAGCTGACCACGATGTACGCCGCCCTGGCCAACAAAGGCATCGGCGCCCTGGCCCACGGCATTCTGGAAGTCCGGGACGGGCGCGGCAATATCCTCTATCAGCGCCGCGGTTCGGGCCGGGGGGAGGTGGCCCGGCCCTGGCATGTGGCCGAGCTGGGGCAGATGCTGACGGCGACCATTCAAACTGGGACCGGCAGGAATGCCCGCATCAAGCGGCCCGCCGCCGGCAAGACCGGCACCAGCCAGGATTACCGGGATGCCTGGTTCCTGGGCTATACCAATCAACTTGTCGCGGGCGTCTGGCTGGGCAATGATAATGGCGCGCCCATGAACCGGGTCACGGGCGGCGGCGCGCCGGCCCGGTTGTGGCGCGACTTCATGCAAGCCGCCCATAAAGGGCTGCCGGCGCGGTCTTTGCTGAAACCCGTTGGCGGGGCCCGGCCGCCGAAGGCGGGCGAAAATCTGTTCGACCGCCTTTGGAAAAGTCTTGGCGCCGGCGGCTCCCCGGCAACCAATAACAACAGCGACAAGAGGGGCGACCCATGAGCATTGGCAGTTTTGACTACATCATCGTCGGTGCCGGCACCGCCGGCTGCGTTCTGGCCAACCGGCTTTCCGCCGACCCCAAGACCTCCGTCCTGTTGCTGGAGGCGGGCGGCAAGGACAATTATCATTGGATCCATATCCCCGTTGGCTATCTCTATACCCTGGGCAACCCGCGCACGGATTGGTGCTACAAAACCGAAGCCGAGGCCGGCCTGAACGGCCGCGCCATCGACTATGCCCGCGGCAAGGTTCTGGGCGGCTGCTCCTCCATCAACGGCATGATCTATATGCGCGGCCAGGCCCGGGACTATGACCAGTGGCGGCAAATGGGCAACGTGGGCTGGTCATGGGATGACGTACTGCCCTATTTCCGCAAAACCGAGGATCATTACGCCGGTGCGGACGAGATGCACGGCGCGGAGGGTGAATGGCGGGTCGAGGAGCCCCGGGTGAGTTGGGAAATTCTGGCCGCCTTCCGCGAGGCCGCGGCCCAGGTCGGTATCCCCAAGTCCGATGATTTCAATCGCGGCGACAACGAAGGCTGCGGCTATTTTCAGGTCAACCAACGGCGCGGCGTGCGCTGGAGCGCGGCCAAGGCCTTCCTGAAACCGGTCATGGGGCGGCCCAATCTAAAGCTGATGATCCACGCCCAGGCGACCCGTATCGTGATCGAGGACGGCCGCGCCACGGGCCTGGAATTCCGCCACGATGGCGCGCCGGTGCGGGCCACGGCCCGGGGCGAGGTGATCCTGGCCGGCGGCTCGGTCAATTCACCGCAGTTGCTGGAACTTTCCGGCATCGGCCAGGGTGAGCTGCTGCAAGGCCATGGCATCGATGTGAGCCATGAGCTGCCGGGCGTGGGAGAGAACTTGCAGGATCATTTGCAGGTCCGCCTGGTCTACAAAGTCTCCAACACCCGAACCTTGAATCTGCGCGCCAACAGTCTGCTGGGCCGCATCGCCATGGGGGTGGAATACGGCCTGTTCAGGACCGGGCCCCTGACCATGGCGCCCAGCCAGCTCGGCGCCTTCGCCAAATCCGACCCCAGCCGGGAGACGGCGAATTTGCAATATCACGTCCAGCCGTTGAGCACGGACAAACTGGGCGAGGATCTGCATCCCTTCGAGGCCTTTACCGCCTCGGTCTGCAATCTGCGCCCCGACAGCCGGGGCTCAATCCATATTGCCAGCCCGGATGCCCTCGCCCAGCCCGCCATCCGGCCCAATTATCTCTCCACCGAGAGTGACCGCGTCGTGGTCGCCGACGCCATCCGTTTGACCCGGAAAATCTGTGCGGCACCCGGACTGGCGCCCTACCATCCGGAAGAATTCCGCCCCGGCGGGTCGGTTGGCGATGACGATGTCAGCCTGATCAAGGCCGCCGGCGACCTGGCCACGACGATCTTTCACCCGGTCAGCACTTGCCGCATGGGGGCTGACAACCGGGCGGTCGTGGATGACCGCCTGAAGGTGCATGGCATCGGCGGTCTGCGTGTCGCCGATGCATCCGTGATGCCGACTATCACCTCCGGCAACACCAACTCCCCCGTTGTCATGATCGCCGAAAAAGCGGCGGAAATGGTCATTCAGGATGGACGCTGATATGTGTACGAGAGCGGTTGACGTGAGGAGAAGGCCGCGTAAGCTGCGCCACCATGCTTAGTCTGCCGAAAATATTGCTATTCCTGGCCGTCGTGGTCTGCGTCGTCATGCTCTCCAAGGCGTTCCGCGGGCGCGCGGGAAAGGTGGCCGCAGAGGACAAGGACCAGGACAAGGACCAGGATGAGGCCAAGAACAAGACGCTGGATTTGAGCGCCTGTGCGGTCTGCGGCAATTATGTGGCGGCGGATGGCGGCGGCTGTGAACGTGTTGATTGCCCCATTGCCAAGGGCGGGGGCGGCGACTAGTTTGCGGCGAATTTAGCATCACGGAAAAAACCTGTCCCATGACCGGCACGGCGAACTTCAATACCAAGACCTTTCAGGGTCTGATCCTGGCCCTCCAGCATTATTGGTCGGAACAGGGTTGCGTTATCCTGCAACCCTACGACATGGAAGTGGGCGCGGGCACCTTCCATTGGGCCACCACCCTGCGGTCCCTGGGCAGCAAAAGCTGGAATGCGGCCTATGTCCAGCCCTCGCGCCGGCCCACGGACGGGCGTTATGGCGAAAACCCGAACCGCCTGCAGCATTACTACCAGTTCCAGGTCATCATGAAGCCCTCGCCCCCCGATCTGCAGGAGCTTTATTTGGGCAGCCTGACCGCCATTGGTCTGGATGCCTCCAACCACGATATCCGCTTTGTCGAGGATGATTGGGAAAGCCCCACCTTGGGCGCCTGGGGCCTGGGCTGGGAGGTATGGTGCGACGGCATGGAGGTTAGCCAGTTCACCTATTTCCAGCAGGTCGGCGGCTTTGACTGTAATCCGGTCTCGGGCGAATTGACCTACGGTCTGGAACGCCTGGCCATGTACGTCCAGGGCGTGGACCATTTCCAGCAACTGGCCTGGAACGAGCCGGGCACGGATAGGTCCAAATCCTACGCCGATGTCTATCTGGCGGCGGAGCGGCAATTCTCCGCCTATAACTTCGATCACGCCAATACGGACATGCTGTTCCGCCACTTCGCGGATGCCGAGACGGAGTGTGCCGCCCTGGTCGAGGCGAAGCTGCCCCTGCCGGCCTATGACCAGTGCATCAAGGCCTCGCATCTGTTCAATCTGCTGGATGCCCGCGGGGTGATTTCCGTGACTGAAAGAGCCGCCTACATCGGCCGGGTGCGGGAGCTGGCCAAGGCCTGCGCCACCGCTTATCTGGAGGTCGAGGGCGAGTTGCCCCGCCCTGAATCTGCCGAGGGGGCGGCCTGACATGGCGGAGTTGCTGTTGGAATTGTTCGGGGAGGAAATCCCCGCCCGCATGCAGGCCCGCGCGGCGGATGATCTGAAGCGTCTGGTGTGCGACGGGCTGAAGGCGGCCGAATTATCCTTCGATGAAGCGGCCGCTTACGTCACGCCCCGGCGCCTTATCCTGCATATCACCGGCCTGCCCACGGCCCAGCCCGACGTGCGCGAGGAAAAGCGCGGCCCCAAGGTGGATGCGCCGGAAAAAGCCATCGCAGGCTTTTTGCGCGGCAATGGCCTGAGCCGTGAACAATGCGAAGAGCGGGATCTGCCCAAGGGTAGGTTTCTGTTTGCCGTTATCGAACGCCAGGGCCGCCCGACGGCCGACGTGCTGGGGGATATCCTGCCCAAGGCTTTCGCCGATCTGCCCTGGCCCAAATCCATGCGCTGGGGTAGCGGTTCGACCCGCTGGGTGCGTCCCCTGCAATCAATCCTGGCCCTGTTCGATGGCGCCGTGGTGGCGCTGACATTCGCCAATATTGAAAGCGGCGATCAGACAAGGGGCCATCGCTTCCATGCCCCGTCGCCAATTTCGATCAAAGATTTCGCCGATTACCAACGCAAGCTGGCGGCGGCAAAGGTGGTGATCGATGCCGCCGAACGGCGCCGGATCATTACAACGGGGGCGCGGCAACTGGCCCGGGACGCCGGCTTGACACTGGTTGAGGACGACGGCCTGGTCGCCGAGATCGCCGGCCTGGTGGAATGGCCCATTCCCATGTTGGGTGGTTTCCATAAACGGTTTCTCGATGTCCCGGCGGAGGTCCTGGTCACCACCATGAAGGTGAACCAGAAATATCTCTCCCTGCGCGACGAGGACGGCGATTTGGCGCCGAATTTCATTACCGTCGCCAACCTGGAGGCCCAGGACGGCGGCAAACAAATCATCGCCGGCAATGAATACGTCCTGACCGCCCGTCTGGCGGATGCGGAATTTTTCTGGACCCAGGATAAAAAGAAGACACTTGAAAGCCGCCTGCCCGCCCTGGAAGAGATGGTCTTCCATGCCAAGCTGGGCAGCCTGGGTCAAAAGGTCCGGCGCATGGAGGCCCTGGCCGCCGAACTGGCCCGCTTCATTCCCGGCGCGGAGGCCGGATTGGCGCGGCGCGCGGCGCATCTGTGCAAGGCGGATTTGGTCAGCGGCATGGTCTATGAATTCCCCGAAGTCCAAGGGGTGATGGGGCGGTATTACGCCTTGAACGATGGCGAACCGGCGGATGTTGCCGACGCCATTGCGCAGCATTATTCCCCCGCCGGGCCGTCCGATGACTGCCCCACCGCGGCAACGGCGCTATGTGTCGCCCTGGCCGACAAGCTGGATACCTTGGTGGGGTTCTGGGCCATCGACGAAAAACCCACCGGCTCCCGCGACCCCTTCGCCCTGCGCCGCGCCGCCCTGGGCGTGATCCGCATGGTGTTGGAAAACGAATTGCGCCTGCCCCTGAAAGACGCGTTCGCAACGGCATTTAATATGTATCAACTCGAGGAAGAAGAACACGACCTGCTGGATTTCTTTGCCGACCGCTTGAAAGTACACTTACGGGAACAGGGCGTCCGTCATGATCTGGTCCAGGCGGTCTTCGCGCTGGGCGGCGAGGACGATCTGGTGCGGCTGATCGCGCGGGTCCGGGCCCTGGATGGTTTTCTGGGCAGCGAGGATGGCGCCAATTTGCTGACCGCCTACCGCCGGGCCGCCAATATCCTGCGGATCGAGGAAAAGAAAGATGGCCACGCCCATGACGGCGCCGTCGATGCCGAATTGTTGCAACAGGGTGAAGAGACGGCCCTGGCCGAGGCCCTGGCCGTGTCCGTGCGGAAGATCGATACGGCTTTGGCGGACGAAGATTTTACCCAGGGCATGGCCGCCATGGCCGCCTTGCGCCAACCCGTGGATCAGTTCTTTGACGCGGTGACGGTCAACGCCGACGACGGCGCGTTGCGGGTCAATCGTTTGCGTCTGTTGTCACAAATTCGCAAGACCTTGCACAAGGTAGCCGATTTCGGCGAAATTGAAGGCTGAACCGGAAGGGTATGCCATGACGAAATGGGTTTACAGTTTTGGCGGTGGCCAGGCCGATGGCGGCGCGGATGACAAGAACCTGCTGGGCGGCAAGGGCGCCAACCTGGCGGAGATGTCCGGCCTGGGCCTGCCTGTGCCGCCCGGCTTTACCCTGTCGACGGATGTCTGTAACGCATATTACGATAACAATGAAAACTATCCCGACGGCTTGCGCGCCCAGGCCGCCGAGGCCTTGGCGCGGGTTGAACAGGCGGTTGGCGCCTCTTTCGGGGATCACGGCAAGCCGCTTTTGGTCTCCGTCCGTTCCGGCGCCCGGGCCTCCATGCCCGGCATGATGGACACGGTCCTGAACCTTGGCCTAAACGACCAAACAGTGGCCGGGCTGGCGGCGCAAAGCGGCAACGAGCGCTTTGCCTGGGACAGCTACCGCCGCTTTATCCAGATGTATTCCGACGTGGTTTTGGGCATCGATCATTATCATTTCGAGGAATTGCTGGAGATCCATAAGGAAAAACTGGGCCTGCAACTGGATACGGAGCTGGGGTCGGAGGATCTGCGAAACCTGGTGGATCAGTTCAAGGCGAAAGTCGCGGAAGAGGGCGGCGGCGCCTTTCCCCAGGATGTGAACGAGCAGCTTTGGGGCGCCATCGGCGCCGTCTTCGGCTCCTGGCAGAATGCCCGCGCGGTGACCTACCGCCGCCTGCACGATATCCCGGCCAGTTGGGGCACGGCGGTCAATATCCAGGCCATGGTGTTCGGCAACATGGGCGAAGATTCCGCCACCGGCGTGGCCTTTACCCGCGATCCGTCCACCGGCGATAAACGCTTTTTCGGTGAATATCTGATCAATGCCCAGGGCGAGGACGTGGTCGCCGGCATCCGCACGCCGCAACATCTGACCAGGGCCGCCCGGCAGGCAGCCGGCGATGAAAAACCGTCGCTGGAAGAGGTCATGCCGGAGGTGTTCGGAGAGCTTGAAGCAATCTATCAGCGCCTGGAAGCGCATTACCGCGACATGCAGGACATCGAATTCACGGTGCAGAAAAACACCCTGTATATGCTGCAAACCAGGTCCGGCAAGCGCACCGCCGAGGCCGCCATCAAGATCGCCGTCGACATGGCCAACGAAGGTTTACTGAACCGGGAAGAGGCAATTTTGCGGGTCGATCCCAATTCCCTTGATCAATTGCTCCACCCCACGCTCGACCCGGCGGCGACCCGGCAGGTCATCACGCGCGGTCTGCCCGCCTCGCCCGGGGCGGCGACGGGCAAGGTCGCCTTTTCCGCCGATGAAGCGGAGGCCTTGGCGAACAATGGCGAGGATATCCTTTTGGTCCGCATGGAGACCTCGCCGGAAGATATTCATGGCATGCACGCGGCCCGCGGCATTCTCACCGCCCGCGGCGGCATGACCAGCCATGCGGCGGTGGTGGCGCGCGGCATGGGCCGGCCCTGTGTCTCGGGCGCGGGACAATTGCGCATCGACTATAAAAGCCAGACCGTGCGGGTCGGCGACATCACCATCTCGGCCGGTGATATTCTGACCATCGACGGCGGCAGCGGCGAAGTCATGCTCGGCGCGGTCGCGACCATTCAGCCCAAGATGTCCGGTGATTTCGGCACCTTGATGGGCTGGGCGGACGAGATCCGCGAATTGGGCATTCGCACGAATTCCGAAACACCGGCCGAGGCCAAGGTGGCCATCGAATTCGGCGCCGAAGGTATCGGTCTGTGCCGGACCGAGCATATGTTCTTCGACGCCGACCGTATCCTGGCGGTCCGGGAAATGATTCTGGCCGCGGATATGGCCGGCCGCGAGACCGCCCTGGCGAAAATCCTACCCATGCAGCGGCAGGATTTCGTGGACCTGTTCACCATCATGTCCGACCTGCCCGTGACCATCCGGTTGCTGGACCCTCCCCTGCATGAATTTCTGCCGAAAACCGATGACGAGCTGGCGCAGCTTTCCGCGACCACCGGCGCCACGGCGGATGACCTGCGTCACCGCGCCAATCAACTGCATGAGTATAATCCCATGCTGGGCCATCGCGGCTGCCGCCTGGGCATCTCGTATCCGGAAATTTACGAGATGCAGGCCCGTGCCATATTCGAGGCCGCCGCGATCGTCGGTGCGGATCAGGGCAAGACGGTGGTGCCGGAGGTGATGATCCCGCTGATCGCCGGCAAGGCTGAATTCATCTATTTGCAGGCGCGGATTGCCGCTGTTGCCGAACAGGTCGGCGCTGAACAAGGCGCCATGCCGCGCTATCTGATCGGCACCATGATCGAGCTGCCCCGCGCGGCCCTGCGGGCCGGGGAGATCGCGGAACAGGCTGAGTTCTTTTCGTTCGGCACCAATGACCTGACGCAGACGGTGTATGGCATCAGCCGCGATGATTCCGCCGGTTTCCTGGAAGACTACCTCGCCAAGGGAATCCTGGACGCCGACCCCTTCGCAACCCTGGATAGGGATGGCGTTGGCGAATTGGTTCGGTTGGCGGCGGAGCGGGGCCGGCAAGCCAGGGCGGATTTAAAGTTGGGCATTTGCGGCGAACATGGTGGCGATCCCGCCTCCATCGCCTTTTGCCATGAAATAGGTCTCGATTATGTGTCGTGCTCGCCCTATCGGGTGCCCATTGCCCGCCTTGCCGCCGCCCAGGCCGCCGCGAGAGGGAGATAGGACAGAATTTACCTATTCTGATTATTCGTATTCTATGGTGCCGGTGAATTCGTAGCCAATGCCGCGAATCGATTTGATCAAATTGGCCTTGCCGCCATTGCCGTCCAGTTTGCGCCGCAGCCGCCCGACCAGAACGTCGATATTGCGGCTGCTGTTTTGCATGTCGTAACCCAGCGCTTCGCGGTGCAGGATGTCCCGCCCCACGGTCTCGCCAACATTATCGATCAAAGTTTGCAGCAGCCGGGATTCTCCGGCCGTCAGCACCGTGTCTTCGCCATCGGGGTCGGTCAGGCGCATGAATGCGCTTTCAAAACGCCAGCCCTGGAACCTGACGACGCCGCCGCCCGCTCCCGGTTTGACCTCCCGCGCCTGTTTGGTTCGGCGCAGCACACTACGGATACGGGCCAGCAATTCCCGCCATTTGAAAGGTTTGGCCACATAGTCGTCGGCGCCAACTTCCAATCCGACCACCATATCCACCGTGGTGCCCTTGCCGGTCAGCATAACGATGCCCGCATCGGTTTTCTCACGCAGCAATTTGGCTAGATTTAAGCCATCTTCGTCTGGCAACTGTAAATCCAGGATGACCAAATCGACCTCTTGCCGGCCGATCACGGCGCGCATTTCGGCGCCATTGGCCGCGTCAATAACCTCGAAACCCTCAGGTTCAAGATGCTCCCGCAAAACCAACCGCATATCAGGGTCGTCATCAACAACTAGAATTCGTCCCAGCATCGCCCTTCACGTCCCAAAATTGTCTTTGCCGTCTGAAAAATTCCCCAACCGCCGACGCCAAACCACCGACGACGTCCGTGCCGTGAAAATTTTCTCATATTACAGCATTTATTGAATTGTTACAAATCAGACGAATATTTTGTAATTCAGGCGAATGGATCGAAAAAAAATACTGAAATGTTACGTTGCCGGGAAAAGGTAATGACTTGATTACTTAATCCGATCGAACGATTGAGGCGCATTCCACATTTGGGGTTGTCTATTGGTTGGATCCGGCGATCGCGCGGGCAAAATCAGCGGCGGTAAAGGGTTGTAGGTCGTCGACGCCCTCGCCAATGCCGAGATAATGCACCGGTAGGGCGAAACGCTCGGCCACGGCGACCAAAACGCCACCTCGCGCCGTGCCGTCCAGCTTGGTCATGGCC
>JAPYPT010000065.1 GCA_029937535.1 Alphaproteobacteria bacterium | reverse complement strand
GTGCTGGATACCTGCGTGGGCTGTGGTTTATGCGGCGAGGTGACCCATGCCGCCGTGCTCTGCCCCTCGTTCTATAAGGTGGATATCGTCCGCAATCCGAATTTGTGGGACCGCCTCAAGGACCGCCTGCACCGTGGCGTGTTGGGTGACATGGCCAAGGTCCGGATCTAGCGCCGGTCATGGCAAAGACCTCAAATCAAGCGAAACCCATTGGCCTGCTGATTGCCGCCATGGGCGGCGAAGGCGGCGGCGTCCTGCGCCAATGGTTGGTCGATGCCGCCGTGGCGCATGGCTTTGCCGTGCAAAGCACGTCAATCCCCGGCGTTGCCCAGCGTACGGGCGCGACCACGTATTATATCGAGATGCAGGCCCTCGACGAGGCCGGCCAGCGGCCGGTGATGTCCCTGTACCCGCTGGCGGGCAGCGTTGATATCATGGTCGCCTCGGAATTGGTCGAGGCCGGCCGGGCCATGCAGAACGGTTTCGTCACGCCCAACTGCACCACCTTGATTGCCTCAACCCATCGCGTGTACGCCATGGCCGAACGGACCGCCATGGGGGATGGCCGGTTCGACGGCACGCTGGTCGTGGAAGCGGCAGAAACTCTGGCGCAACAGGCTGTGCTGTTCGACATGGAAGCCATGGCCCAAGACCATGGCAGTGTCATAAATTCCGTTCTATTGGGCGCCATCGCGGGTAGTGGGCGCCTGCCCATCCCGCCCGAGGGGTTCGAAGCCGCGATCCGCGACACCGGCCGCGCGGTGGAGGCCAATCTGGCCGCCTTCCGCGCCGGGTTCGAGGCGGTGGAACGTGGCGATCTGGCGGCCGTGGTGCCCGATAGCGAGTTGAAGCGGCCCTGGCGCGCCGACCCGCCCATGGTCGAGGAACTGCAGCACCGCGTGCGCGAGGAGTTCCCCACCCCGGCGCGGGCTATTTTGAAAGAAGGCGTGAACCGTCTGTTCGACTATCAGAACCTGGCCTATGCGGAGCGTTACCTGCAGCGTTTGATGCGCGTTGAACGGGCCGAGCTGGAGACGGGCGGCCATGGTGAGCTGGTGCGTGAGACCGGGCGCTATCTGGCCCTGTGGATGAGCTACGAAGACGTGGTCCGCGTGGCCCAGGCTAAATTGCGGCCCGAGCGCATGGCCCGTATCCGCCTCGATGTCGGCGCCAAGCCTGGGGAACCCGTGCGCATACGGGAATACCTGAAGCCGGGTTTGGATGAAATCGCCGCCCTGTTGCCCGGCTGGATCGCCCGCCCGCTCTTGGCGGCGGCTTCAAGGGCCGGCCTGCAAGACCGCCTAAACATCGGCATGACGGTCAATAGCACGGCGCTTTGGGGACATTTTCTATTGAGCCTGCTGGCCTCGATGAAAGCCATTCGGCCGATGGGTTACCGCTTCAAATCCGAACAGCTGTTGATCGATGAATGGGTGGACAGGGTCGCCAAGGCGGCGGCGCTTGATTTGTCCCTGGCGACCGAGATTGCTACCTGCCAGCGTCTATTGAAGGGCTATGGCGAAACCCACCGGCATGGCTGGGACAGTTTCAACCGTATCATGACAACTCTGGTCGACCCAGCCCTGCGGGGCGGCAACGACCCCAAGGGCGCCGCGTTGACCATTGCCCTGGCCCGCGATGCCGCCCTGGCGGACCCAGAAGGCAGCGCCCTGCGGAATACCCTGGCGGCGGATCTGAAAGGCGATCTGGCGGCGGAATAACCTCTTCACTCCGCTATCAAAGGTGCGTGACAACCGCATTTATTAGCTTCCACTTGTAAGGTCCTTACCCACATCATGGTGAGATCACCTGTGTGTATAAATGGAGAGGACCATGTCCCGCCTACCCCTGGCCGCTTTATTTTGTCTCGCCCTCACCCTGCCCGCCGTGGCGGCGGAAAAGGAGCATCTGCGTATCAAAATCGACGGCCCCCTGCCCCCCGCCAAGGCGGAGGAAACCTATAACAAAATCAAGCGCGCCATGGCTGACGGCTACGCTCCAGCGAAAGACCCCGTTATCAAGGCCTATCCCCGCTGGCGGCGCTTCAATACCGCGCCCTATCTGTCGGACACCCACGGCAACCGCTACGCCAACAATTTCGCCAATGCCAAGGCCGCGAAGGCCGGTTACGGCAACCTGAAACCTGGCCAGGTCATGCCGCCGGGCGCTGTCGTGGTCAAGGACACTTTCACGGTCACCAAAAAGGGCGAGGTCTTCCCGGCGGCGGTCTTCTATATGGAAAAACTGGCGCCGGGCCGTAACCCGGCCACCGGTGATTGGCGCTTCGTGCAGCTGTTGCCCGACGGCAGCTATATCGGCGATACCATCGGCGACAGCCCCGAGGACGTTGCCTTCTGCTTCACCTGCCACAAGGCCATGGCGAAGGTCGATTTTCTGTTCTTTCTACCGGAAGCCTACCGCAAATAAGCGCTACTCAGGCACACCGGCCTTGCGCAAACCGTCTTCGTAGGCCGGGCCCAATCCCGGATTGGCCGCGACCGCCCGTGAAATTATAATGTGCGGGATAATCTCCAGCAATTCATCGCGTTCCCGCATCATCTCGGCCTCCCGGCCAAGTTGCGCCAGCGCGGCAATACGCATGGCCCCTATGCGCCCCCGTCGCCTGACGTCCAGCCCGCCCCTCGACGACCATTCGATCGCCGCTTCATAGTCTCCCAAGGCGAAATGGGCGCATCCCAGTATACCATTGAAAAGATGAGTTATCGGATCACGCGGGCTCAAACGCTTTGCGGTTTCGAGATGCGATATGGCGCGTTCCGGCTGCTTGCCGGAAATAAAAGCCATGCCTATGCCGAAATGGGCAACGGCAAGATTGGGGTTGATCGACAAGGCCTCCTCAAAGGCGCGGATGGAAGCGTCCGCGTCCGTATTCTGTAGGGCGAGGCCTAGGGCTGTATGTGCGTACGCGTCTTCTCGATCCAACGCTATTGCCTCTTTCGCGCCGGCCAAGGCAATTTGGAAATGCTCATCTATATCTTCTGGTAATTCCGTCATGGCGCCGCGGGCATATGTACGCGCAAGGCTGGCATGGGGGGCGCTGAAACTTGGATCCAGGGCGATGGCGGCACGGAAACAGGTTCGCGCGTCCTCGTCACCGTTCTTTGTGACTTGATGAAAATGATGCATGCCAATCTGGAATTGCGACCAGGCATCCAGATTGTCGGTCGGCGTGCGGCGGACCCGTTCAAACTCAGCCTTCGAAATTTCCGGCTCCAGCGCGCCGGCGACGACCTGGGTAATTTCATCCTGCACGGCGAAAATATCTTCGAGCTCCCGGTCGTAGCGCTCCGCCCAAAGGTGATTGCCGGACGCCCCGTCGATCAACTGTGCGGTAATACGCACTTGACGGCCGGCCTTGCGCACGCTGCCTTCCAGCACATAGCGCACGCCCAACTCCCGCGCCACGGCCTGCACGTCGACCGAACGGCCCTTGAAGGTGAAGGAGGTGTTGCGCGCCATGACGAAAAGTTGACGGATGCGGGACAGCGCGGTGATGATGTCCTCGGTGATACCCTCGGAGAAATACTCCTGTTCGGCGTCGCCCGACATGTTGTCGAAAGGCAATACGGCGATGGACGGTTTTTCCACCGCCGCCAACGCCTTCGTTGCCACGCTAGCCACCGGGCCAAGACGCACGCGAAAGCACCTGATGGGCCGCTCGATGTTCTTGACGGTCTGCGCGCCAATGTCGACGAAATCCACCTCCAGGGAACCGCTAACGTGCTCGTGTACGTTTTCCGAAATACAGATTTCGCCTGGCTCCGCCAAACCTTCCATGCGCGCGGCCACGTTGACGCCGTTGCCGTAAAGGTCGTCCTCGTCAACGATCACATCGCCAAGGCTAACGCCAATGCGCAGAACGGCCCGCAAATCTTCGGCGACGGCGGCGTTGCGTTCGGCCAGTTCCCGTTGCACCTCGACGGCGCATTGCACCGCATCGACGGCGGAGGCGAATTCAACCAGGGCGCCGTCGCCGGTGGTCTTGAAAATACGCCCGCCAAACCGAGAGGTCACGGGATCGAAGACCTCCCCCCGCAGCGCCTTCAACCGCGCCAGCGTGCCGGCCTCGTCCCGGTCCATCAGGCGCGAATAGCCAACCACATCGGCGGCCAGGATCGCGGCCAGGCGTCTTTGCAGGCGTTCCTCGGTCATTTCAGCGGCCGTTATTGACCCTTAAACACCGGCACGCGCTTATCGACGAAGGCTTGCGCTGCCTCCTTGTGATCCTCGGTCATGCCCGTGCGGGTATGGTGCCAGGCTTCTAGATCGAGACAATCACGCAGGGTGCCGGTTTCCGCCGCATTCATATTGCGCTTCATATAGCCCAAGGCAATGCGCGGGCCGTTGGCCATCTTTTCCGCCAGGGCCATGGTCTCGGTTTCCAGTTGATCGTCCGCCACCACGCGGTTGACGATACCCAGCGCCAGGGCTTCCGCCGCCTCGACCCTGTCGGCGGTATAATAGAGCTCCCGCGCCTTGCCGGTGCCGACCAGGCGGGTGAGGAAATAGCTACCGCCGAAATCGCCTGAATAACCCACGTTGGCGAAGGCCGTTGTCATCTTCATCGTGTCGGAGGCCACCCGCATGTCGCAGGCGAGCGCCAGGGACAACCCGGCGCCCGCGGCGGGGCCGCGGATCATGGCGATGGTGGGCTTGGGCATCTCGTGCAACAGGCGGGAGGTTTCCATGCTGGCGCGGAGGGCCTGCGCCTTGCCTTCCATGGTGGTGTCCGCGAACTCGCTGCCCTCCGCCATGGCCTTGACATCGCCGCCGGCACAAAAGCCCCGGCCGGCGCCGGTCAGGATGACACAACCGGTATCGTTGTCGACGGCCAACCGCTCCAAACTCTCCACCAGGGCGACCATCATGGCGCCGGACATGGCGTTCAGGCGGTCCGGCCGGTTCATGGTCAAAATGGCCACCCGGCCCTCTTTCCTCTCCAACAGATCTTCGGTCATGCTCTCGCCACTCCCAGACTTGGTTGCTATTATTGTTCCGTTATCTGTTTTCTAGCATGCCAGATGGGATTTGCGCCACGTGTTGATCGATGCCGCCGGGAATGAACATTCAGCCGTGAGTGGAGCGGTACGTATTATTTCCCTGGTGCCCAGCCTGACGGAATTGCTGTACGCCTTGGATCTGCAGGATCAATTGGTGGGGCGCACGGATTTTTGTATCGAACCCGAAGGCCGGGTCGAGGCCATCCCCGTGGTCGGCGGCACCAAGACCTCCGATATGGAAAAACTGCTGGCGCTGAAGCCAAGCCACGTTCTCGTCAATATCGATGAGACACCGAAAGAACTTGCCGAAAAAATCGGCGCCAACGGTATCAGTGTCGTTGTCACCCATCCCAATAAACCGGCCGACAATATCGCCCTTTTCGGTCTGTTCGGCGGTCTATTTCAACGCCAGCAGCAGGCGGGTGCCTTGATCGCTGACATGCAGGGCGAACTGATGCAGACCGGCACTTGGCCGCAACGGAATGTCTTGTATCTGATCTGGAAGCGGCCCTGGATGACCGTGTCCCAAGACACCTATATCGCCAACATGCTGAGCCTGTTCGGCATGCAAACCCTGTGTCACGATCCAGAACGCCGCTATCCGGAGGTCGCGGTCAGCGCCGAACTTCTGGCCAGCGCCGATTTGGTGCTGTTCTCGACCGAGCCCTTTCCCTTTGCCGCCAAACACCGGGACGCATTTGCCCAGGAATTCAACATCGGCGTCACGCCGAAACTGTTGTCCATTGATGGCAAGATGGTCTCGTGGTACGGCAGCCGGGCCATCGAAGGTTTGCGTTACTTAAGGGACTTCACGTCCCAATTATAAAAATCAAGAATAATCAATCGAGGAAACATCATGTCGAAGCCGCTTTTGTTCACGCCGTTACAGGTGCGCGATATCACCCTGAAAAACCGTATCGTCGTCGCACCCATGCATCAATACGCCGCCAAGCAGGGTTTTCCCACCGATTGGCATCTGATGAACGTGGGGCGGTTTGCCGTCGGCGGCGCCGGGCTGGTGTTCGTGGAATCCACCAAGGTGGACCGCCGGGGCTGCGGCACGGTGGGTGATCTGGGCCTGTGGGACGATGCCTTCGTGCCCCATTTCAAACGGTTGTCGGATTTCATCAAGGAACATGGTTCCGTCTCCGCCCTGCAACTGGGCCATAGCGGACGCAAGGCGCGCCGCTTCCGGCCCTGGGAAGGCGGCCGCCCATTGGAGCAAGAGGCGGCGGAGGCCGAGGGCGTGGATGATTGGGAGGCTTGGGAATTGGTCGCCCCCACGGCGGTGGCCGCCGGGAACGACCCCGAACCCCGCGCGCTCAGCCGGGCCGAGATTCAGGACCTGGTCAAGGCCTGGGGCAAGGCGGCGGCGCGGGCGGAAGCGGCGGGCTTCGATGTGTTGGAAATTCACGGCGCCCACGGCTATCTGATCCACCAGTTCCTCTCCCCCGTGGCCAACCTGCGCAATGACGATTACGGCGGAACGGAGGCCAACCGCCGCCGCTTCGCCATCGAGGTCACCGAATGCGTCCGCGCCAACTGGCCGGACCACAAACCGCTGTTCCTGCGCCTCTCGGTCGAGGACGACGCGGGCTGGGGACCCGACGACAGCGTCACGCTGTCGCGCATCGTCAAGGACCTGGGCGTGGATGTGATCGATTGCTCCTCGGGTGGCATGCGCGGCTCCCCCGTCGTCGGCACCGGCCCGGTCGGCTATGGCTATCAAGTGCCCTATGCCGCCAAGGTCCGCGAAGAGGCCCAGATGCTGTCCATGGCCGTGGGTCTGATCGTGCACGCCGATCAGGCGGAACAAATTCTGCAAAATGGCGAGGCCGACCTGATCGCCCTGGCCCGGGAATTCCTGCACAATCCCAACTGGGCCCTGGACGCGGCCCAAAAACTGGGCCTGGACGATGCCTACGGCCTGATGCCCAGCGCCTACCGGTTCTGGCTGGAAAAACGCGACGAGGCGGTGGCCGAACTGGTGCCTTCGACCCAACAAAGCGGTATCGGCGGGGCGGCATAGACGGCGGCTCCATGAATAGGGGGACACGTAACAAGTACATGTCCCATATTCACCCCCAACGACGGACGCGCATCTTTTTGGGGGGACGGATTTAATGCGGTGACGTATTAAATCCGTCCGGCGGTGCAAATTAAGCTCTGCTCAGTCGTTCATGAAGGCGAAGACTTCCTGGGTCGCCTCGCCGAGACCTGGCGCGGTGTTGCGGAAACCCGGACGTTGGCCGTCAAAGCGTAGGGGCAAGGCCATCATCTGAAATTTTCCGTCGGGGCTGTCCTGCAACATACCCGAGGCGGCGATCTGGGGATGCGCGACGGCCTCGCCCAAGGTTTGGATGGGCGCGTTGGGCACGTCCGCCGCCGTTAGCAAGGCGTACCATTCGGCCCGGCCGCGGCCGCGCAGGGTTTCATTGACGGTGGCATCGAAGGCCGCCTGATGGGCGACCCGGCCCTCGTTGTGGGAATAGTCCGGGTGTTCCAACAGATCCATGCGGTCGATGACCTGGCAAAACCGCTTGAACTGTCCCGTTGTCCCGATGGTCAGCAACAGTTTACCGTCGGCCGCCTCATAGCCGGCGTTCGGCACCACCATGGGGCCCTGCAGGCCGCTGCGTTGAGGCCAACCGCCGCCGCCCTCATGCACGGCGAAGGCCAGGGACTGCCAGGCCAGGGCGGTTTCCAGCATGGCCGCATCCACCAGACAGCCTTGCCCCGTGGCCTGACGGCGGTGCAGGGCGCTCAAAATACCAATGACGGTCCACATGCCCGTGCCCATGTCGATCAGGGGCACGCCAACGCGGACGGCGTCCCCCGCCGCCTCCCCCGTGGCGTCCGCGATACCGGAAAAAGCCTGGATCAGGGGATCATAGCCCGGCGCTTCCTTTAATGGGCCATTGGGCCCGTAGGCGCCCATGTTGCAATAGATCAGGCGTGGATTGTCCGCCATCAAGGTGGGGCCGTCCAAACCAAATTTCGCGACCACGCCGGGGCGCAGATTTTGGAACACGATATCGACTTTTTCAGTAATCAGGCGGCGCAGGCGGGCCAATTCCGCCGCGTCCGTAAAATCGACGGCGATGGAACGCTTATCCCGGTTGAAGGCTTGAAAGGCGACGCCCTCGCCGCCCAGCCGGTCCGTGCCCCAGCCCCGCGCCGCATCGCCGACGCCTGGTGGTTCCACCTTCCAAACATCGGCGCCGAAATCGCCGAATATCCGGCCCGCGAAGGGCCCGGCCACGGAAGATCCCATTTCCAGAACGGTCAGACCCGCCAACGGCAAATTTGTCGCTGCATTGTCACTCATAAATTTTCCTAAAGTCATGCGGCCTGAATGGCCCGGGCGATCAAAAGTTTCTGAATATCGGATGTGCCTTCGTAAATTTGCGTCACCCGAACGTCACGGTATATTTTTTCTACCGGATAGTCGTTCAGATAGCCATAGCCGCCAAGCGTTTGGATCGCCGCGGAACAAACCTCCTCGGCCATTTCAGTGGAGAATAGCTTGGACATGGAGGCTTCCTTGCGGCACTCCAGACCCGCCATATGCATGGCGGCGGCGTGGTGCATCATCTGCCGGGCGGTCTCGATCTTTGTGGCCATTTCGGCCAGGCGAAACGCAACCGCCTGATGCTCCATGATCGGTTTGCCAAAGGCCTCGCGCTCTTGGGCATAGGCAAGGGCATGTTCAAAGGCCGCCCGCGCCATGCCGATGGCCTGGGCCGAGGTGCCGATACGCCCCGTGGACAAATTGGCGAGCGCAATGCGGTAGCCCTCGCCTTCCCGGCCCAGCATGCGATCGGCGGACACTTCCAGATCATCGAATGAAATCTGCGCCGTGTCCGAACCATGCTGGCCCATTTTTTCTTCCACGCGGATGACGTTGTAACCCGTCGCGGCGGTCGGCGTCAGAAAACAACTGATGCCACGGGCGCCGGCGTCGGGATCGGTCACGGCGAAGATCATCGCGGTCGCGGCGATGGCGCCGGAGGTGATGAATTGTTTATGGCCGTTGATGATATATCGGTCGCCTTTCCGCCGGGCCCGGGTGCGCAGATTGGAGGCATCGGAGCCAGCCTGCGGTTCGGTCAGACAGAAGGCGCCGATATGTTCGCCCTTGGCCAGGGGGGTGAGGAATTCCGCCTTTTGGGCATCGGTGGCGTAGTCAACCAGGGCGGCGCAAACGGGGACATTGTTGACCACCATGACGGTGGATGTGGCCGCATCGCCGGCGGCGATCTCCTCGACCGCCAGAATGTAGGATAGATAATCGGCACCGGCGCCGCCCCATTCGGGATCCACGCACATGCCCAAAAGTCCCAGCTTGCCCATTTCCGCCAGTACATGGTCCGGCACCTTGGCCTCCCTGTCCCATTGGGCGGCATTGGGGGCCAATTCATTACGGGCAAAATCGCGCGCCATGTCGCGCACCATTGCCTGTTCGTCGCTCAACAACATCCGTTTACTCCTGATGACTGGTTCTTGCCCTCCCCCAAATTTTCCCCTTATTTCGAATTGAAACCTGTTATTGCAGCATTTCCAGCGCCATGGCCGTGGCCTCGCCGCCGCCGATGCACAGCGTGGCAACGCCCTTTTTGCCGCCGGTTTTCTGCAAGGCGGCCATCAAGGTCACCAGAATACGCGCACCCGAGGCGCCGATGGGATGGCCCAGAGCGCAGGCGCCGCCGTGTATGTTGACCTGATCATGGGGCAAATCCAACTCCCGCATGGCCGCCATGGTGACGACGGCGAAGGCCTCGTTGACCTCGAACAAATCCACGTCGGCCTTATCCCAGCCGGTCTTTTCGAACAGGGTATTGACCGCGCCGATGGGGGCGGTGGTGAACCAGGCTGGCTCTTGCGCATGGGAGGCATGTCCGACGATCCGCGCCAATGGGGTCAAGCCGCGCCTTTCCGCTTCCGATTGGCGCATCAGCACCAGGGCCGCCGCGCCGTCCGAGATCGAGGAGGAATTGGCCGCCGTGACTGAGCCGTCCTTGGCGAAGGCCGGCCTTAGGGTGGGGATTTTTTCGATATTGGCGTTGCCCGGCTGCTCATCGATTTCCACCAGGCGCTCGCCCTTGCGTTCCTTGACCGTGAACGGCGTGATCTCGCCGGCGAAACTGCCGTCCGCCGTGGCCCTCTGGGCCCGGTGCAGGGATTCAATGGCGTAGGCGTCCTGTTGCTCCCGGGTGAACTGATAATGCTGGGCCGTCTGTTCGGCGAACACGCCCATGGCCAAACCTTTGTCGTAAGCATCTTCCAGGCCGTCGAGGAACATGTGGTCCTTGATCTCGCCATGGCCCAAACGCATGCCGGCACGGGCTTTTTCCAACAAATAGGGTGCGTTGGTCATGCTTTCCATGCCACCCGCGACCACCACCTGGGCCGAACCGGCGAGCAGCAGATCGTGGCCGAACATGGCCGACTTCATGCCCGAGCCGCACATCTTGTTGATGGTCGTCGCGCCCACGGCGTCGGGAATGCCGGCACCCTTGGCGGCCTGACGGGCGGGCGCCTGGCCCTGACCCGCGCCCAGGACGTTGCCCATGATGACTTCATCCACATCGTCGCCATCGATACCGGCCCGTTGCAGGGCGGCTTCAATGGCGCCCGCGCCCAGCTGGGACGCGGTGACCGGGGCGAAATCGCCCATCAAGCCGCCCATGGGTGTGCGGGCGCCGCCCACGATAACAATCGGATCTTGCTCACTCATTTGGTCCGCTCCTTCCGTGGCCGAAAGACCACTCAATAATGTCCGTATAAACTATCAGTCCCGCCGGCCTCGGCAAGGCGCTACATTGCCGCAGGCGGCCAAAACTCCCAGCTAAAGCGCGCCGGCCTCCCTGGCCTTGGCGGCTTTCTTTTCCAGTCGGCCCTTTTGGCCCGCCATCTCGATCATGAAACGGATATGCCGGGCCTTGCCGACCTGATCGAGGGCATCATGGATTTCCACCTCGAAGACCACCTTGGGTCCCTTGACCTCAACCACCTCGGCCCGGACCTCAACCCACATATCCATCAAGGTCGGACCCATATGGTCGATCTCGACCCGCGCGCCGACCGAACTTTCGCCCTCATCGGCGTGTTCCTGCATCAAGGCAAGACAGGTCCGCTCCACATCCATGACCATCATCGGCGTGGCGTAAACCCGTAGCTCATCACCCATGAAATCGATGGTCTTGTCCTTGTCCACATCATAGCGTTGGGTGATTTTTAAACCCGGCTGCAATGTATCTTTCATGACGTTCTCCTAAACTTTTATAACCCACTCTGCCCCGCACAGAGGACTTAGCCGTACCCGGTGCGCTTGTCGAGGGCACTCAGGTCAATTGCGCCTCCAACTCCGGCAGGGCGATGGCCAGTTCCAATTCCCGGCCCTGGGCAAGCACGTTTTCCAAGACCGCCCCGTCCGGCCGGCCCGTCGCACAATCGGCCAGGGCATGGCACCGGGCGGCGAAAAAATTCACCCAGGGCAGCGGGTCTTCGGCGGTAAACGCGGTCAGGGCCTCGCCATGGACGCGGGCCCGGTCCAGATCACCCACGGCCAAACAGGCGTCAATGGCGTCTCGGTGGAACCACAACACGTTATGGGCGTTGGCGCCGGCGCGCACCAGTGCGTCCCCCTTGGCCAGCCATTCCCGGCATTCATCGGCCCCGTCGGCCAGGCGTGCCCGCAGCGCAAACAGGCGCGGGCCATGGAAGTTAATACCGGTGTCATGGCCAATCTCGATGGCCTTGTTCAAATGTTCGCTCGCCGAAGTGTCCTGCCCCTGGGTAAAGGTGCTGCGCGCCATTTCGTATAAAACATACAATTCAATGCGGCGGTTGCCCACGGACCGGGCGATCGACAAGGCGCTTTGCAAGGGCGCCTCGGCGGCGGCGAATTGCGCCATATCGATGAGAATTTCACCGTTTATCATGTGCGCGTACATGGCGCCGCGGACATCGTGGATACTGTCCGATAAGGCCGACGCGGCGTCCAACTCCTTGATAGCGGCGCTTTGCTGGCTCAAATAGCGCCCGACGACGCCGGCCATGAAGCGATTGCGGGCTTCAATGTGCAACAAGCCATGTTCCCGGCAGAGCGCCAGGCAACGATCCAGATTTGCCAGCGCGCTGCGCATGTGGCCACGGGCATACTCGGCATCAAGCAGACCGCCCTGGGCCGAGGCCTCCCATTCCGGATCGCCGGCGGCGCGGGCATGACGAAGGGTTTGATTGTGCAGTTCCAAACAGTCTTCGAACCGGCCGGCGGCAAATGCCATGTTGCCGCGATAAAAATAAATTTCCGCCAGTTCTTTCTCCAGCCCTTCCCGCCGCGCGACGGCTTCGGCCCGGTCAAGCTCGTCCCTGGCTTTATCGCCCTGGCCCATAAGGCGGTTGGCGGCGGCAATTCCGATCCAGGCCGGGCAGCGTTGGCTGTCGGAGGTAGCCAGTTCCAAGGCGGCCCGCCAAGCCGCCAGCGCATCCCCCGGCCGGCCCAACTCGCGCAGCAAATAGGCGCGGTAAGCCGTCAGATCGAAAGGGTCGCCGCCAGCGGGCACTGCACCCAGCCCGCGATCCACCAATTCCAAGGCGCGGTCGATGCGATAGGCACCGGCTTCCGCCCGGGCGGCGCGCTCGAAGGCGATGGCCGCGCGGTCACTTTCGGCCTCGCCCAGATGTTCGGCATACAGCACGGCATCGCGGTTTTGAAACCAGTCCGCCGCGCGCAGGTGCAAATTCTGCCGCCGTTCCTTGAGGAACGAGCCATGCACGGTATCCCGGAACAGCGCATGATGGAACTGGAAGGCGCCTTCGGACCGCCGGATCATATTGAAATGCAGCAGATTGTCCGGTTGATAGGCGGTATCGTTCATGACATGGCGCATGGCATCCAGTGCAAACCGCTGCCCCAGCACGGAAGCGGCCTGCAAGGCGGCGCGATCCGGCGCCGGCAGGGCGTCAATGCGGGCCTGCACCACGCTTTGCACCGAACCTGGAATGATGGCGCCATCATCGCCGCCGGGGCTGCGTAATAACTGCTCCAGGAACAGCGGGTTGCCCCCCGAGCGCTCGATACAGGCGGCGGCTCGTTCGCGATCAACCCCTTCGAAATCAAAGATAAAGTCATGCGCTTCATCCGCTGTCAGGGGTTTGAGATCGAGTATCCGCGCGGAAGCAGGCGAGATCCCCTCATACCAGGCGGCATCCAGGGGATCGCCTTGCACGCGGGAAGACAACAGCAACAATATCCGGTGTTCGCCGGCGGCGGCGGCCAGCGCGGCGAGATAGTCCAATAACGCCGGTTGGGCCCAATGCAGATCCTCGATCCCCAGCAATAACGGCGCCTGTTTCGACAAGCCCTCGACCAGCGTTACCAGCGCCTCCACCCGGCCCCGGTTGCGCTGTTCATTGTCCATGGCATCGTAGAGGACCGCCTCCTCCGCGTTCCGCGGCAGGCCCAACAAATCATGCAAATGCAGGCGCTGCTCGGGCCCGATCAATCCCACTTCCGCGGCCGTTTGGGCGGCGGCGGTGCGTTGATTGCGGCCCGCGCCCGGCGTCAGATCCAACAGGCCGCGCAACAGGACCGGAATGGCGTCCTGGCCCTCGCCGACACCGAAATCCAAGACCTGTCCACCATGCTGGTGAAAGCCGGCGATTTGCGCCAGCCGTTGGAATTCATGCAGCAGGCGGGTCTTGCCAATGCCCGCCTCGCCCCGGACAAAAAATGTCAGGCCCCGCCCATCGCGCAGCGTGGTGTCGAGGGCGTCTTGAAAAATTTCAATTTCCGCCGCCCTGCCGATAAAACTACCCGCCGCGTATTCCCGAGCCTCGGCCATGCCGTTGACCCGCCAAACGGGTACCGGTTGGAGCAGCCCCGGCAAGCTCTGGGCGCCCAGGTTCTCGCCATCCAGCCGGTCATCGAGTTCGCCTTGGACACTGGCCGAGATCAAGGTCTCGCCCGCCCTGGCCAAGTCGGTCAGGCGGGAGGCCAAATTCACCGTATCCCCCGTCACGGTATATTCCTGATGCGCCGCGCTGCCCGTGGCGGAGGCAACCACTTGCCCGGCCGCGACGCCGATATGAATGCGCATGGGCGGCTCCAGCTCGGCGGCGGCATCGTGGAGGGCAAGGGCGGCGCGGACGGCGCGTTCGGGATCATCGGTGTGGGCCACCGGTGCGCCGAATACGGCCATGATTTCATCGCCGATATGCTTGTCGATATTGCCGCCAAAACTCTGTACCACCACGTCGACGGCGGCAAAGAAACGGTTCAACAATTCATGGATTTCTTCGGCGTCCCGTTCCGCCGCCAAGGTGGTGAAGCCGGAGATATCGGCAAACAGCACCGCCACCTGGCGGCGTTCCCCGGCGGGGACGTCCGGCGCGGCCTCGGGGCGGTCCTGGCCCGCCAGACTTTCGATGGCCTTCAACAACCGTTTACGGTCGCCCAGCGGCAGGCCCAACTCCCGCAGATCGACCTCGGTCAAGTCGGCGAGGACATCGAAATCGATGCGGTTGTCCGCGAATACCTGGAGGAGGTTCTCCAGGCCCATTTCGGTCAGCCAGGTTGAAATGTCCGGGTTCGTCATTGCCGCCTCTTGCCTCATGGCTTATGAAATATTGCCACAAATATCGGCTTGGGAGTGTAAAGAATGACAAAAGCGTTCGAGGGCTTAAGGGTGATCGATTTCTCTCAGGTGCTGGCCGGGCCCTTCGCGGCACTGCAAATGGCCCTTTTAGGCGCCGACGTGATCAAGATCGAGCAACCGGGCCAGGGCGATCAGATGCGCACCATGATGGCCGACAATGACCTCGCGGACATGAAATTGTCGGCGGCGTTTTTGGGCGTCAATTCCAACAAGCGCGGCATTACCATCGATCTGAAGCACCCGGCGGCAGAGGAAATCCTGCACCGTTTGTTGAAAGACGCCGACGTGGTGATCGAAAACTTCAAGGCCGGGGTGCTCGAACGCCTTGGCTATGGCTACGATGCCGTCCGCGCGATCAAGCCAGATATCATCTATTGCTCCATTTCCGGTTACGGCCAGCAGGGCCCCATGGCGGGCCAGGCGGCCTATGATGGCGCCATTCAGGCGGCCTCGGGCATGATGAATGTCACCGGAACGGCCGATACCGGCCCCTTGCGGGCGGGCTATATGCCGGTGGATGTATCGTCGGGCATCACGGCGGCTTTCGCCATTTCCTCGGCCCTGTTCCGCCGGTCCCAGACCGGGATGGGCCAACGCCTTGACGTGGCCATGCTGGACACCGCCATGACTTTGTTAAGCCCGGTGATCGCCAAATACCTCATCGCCGGCGTCGAGCCGGAGCGGATCGGCAACACCTCCCCCACCTATCAAGGCACCGCCGATACCTGGCCCACCAAGGACGGCCATATTCAGATGACGGTGATCACCGATTCCATGATGGTGAAGATGTGCGACGGTCTGGGCCGGCCTGACCTAGCCGATGATCCCCGCTTTGCCACGGGCCAGGCCCGTGTCGAGCACGGCGAGGCGGTGAAAGCCTTGATCGGCGAGATCTTTCTGAGCAATACCACGGCCCATTGGGTGGAACGCCTTGGCAATGTCAGCGTGCCGGTGGCGCCGGTGCACGATATCCCGCAACTGGTTAACTACCCGCAGATGGAACACCGCGGCGTCCTGATGACCATGCCGGCGCCGCCTGGAATGGAGGGCGACATCACCGTCACGGGATCGGGCTTTCACGCCTCCGACGGCGACCCGGAGGGCAAGACGGCGGCACCCTTGCTGGGCCAGCACACGGACGAGGTTCTGGCTGAATTGGGCTATGACACCAGCGCCATTCAAACCTTCCGCGACAACAGCGTGATCTAGAGGCAATGGCCATGAAAATCGATGCGCAACTGGGCAGCTTGTATCCCCATCTGGCCGCCCCCATGGCCCGGCGCATGGAGGCCATGGGCTTTGACGCGGTCTGGAGTTTCGAGGCCGGGCACGATCCTTTCCTGCCGCTGATGGCGGCGGCCATGGCGACGGAGCAGTTGCACATCGGCACCAATATCGCCGTCGCCTTCGCCCGCAGCCCCTTTGCTACGGCGCAGGCCGCATGGGATCTGCAACAGGCCAGCGGCGGGCGTTTTCACCTTGGCCTCGGCACCCAGGTCCGGGCCCACGTCGAACGCCGCTATGATATGCCCTTTGAGCATCCGGCAGCCCGGCTGACCGATTATATCCGCTGTCTGCGCGCCATCTTCGACAATTTCCAGAACGGCACCAAACCGGATTACCAGGGCCCGTTTTATCGCTTTATCTTGAGCAATCCCGCCTTCAATCCCGGCCCCATCGAGCATCCCCATATCCCCATCTATGTCGCCGGCGTGAACCCGCGCATGTGCCGGGTGGCGGGCGAGGTGGCGGACGGCTTCCACGTCCATCCCATGCATTCCATCGCCTATCTGCGCGATGTGGTGCGCGCGGCGGTGGATGAAGGCGCCAAAATGGCCGGCAAATCCGTGGACGATCTGGACCTGCATGCCTCCGTCTTCGCCGTGCTGGGAGAGACGGAGGCGGAACGCAGCGCATCGGAAAAACAAATCCGCGAACAGATCGCCTTTTATGCCTCGACGCCCAGCTACCGCGCCCTGTTGGCCCATCATGGATTCGATGACCTGGGCAAGCAGTTAAGCGCCTTGATGCGGGCCGGTGAAATGGACAGAATGGCGGCCATGGTGCCTGATGAACTATTGGCGGAGGTCACCATTTCCTCTGATTTCGGCGGCCTGGGCGCTTTGTTGAAACAGCGTTACAGCGGCCTGGTCCAGCGCATAGCCACCTATTACCCCATCCCCGACGGCGACGGAGTGGAAAAATGGGCGGCGGTGGTCAAAGGTTTCGAGGCCGCCTGAATAGGAGAGCCATATGGCCAACCCATTGACGGACGTCCGTCAGATTTCTCACATCGCGTACGGGTTTTATCTCTCGAAGGCGCTCTTCGCGGCGCTCAACATTGAACTGTTCGGACATCTTTCCGACGGCCCGGCGGACGTTGAAACCTTGAGCCGGCGCACGGGCGTGACGAAAAACAGCCTTCAGACCCTGATATCGGTGCTATTGAGCGCCGGTCTGCTCAGCCAGGATGGGGCTGAATTATCCAATTCGCCGGCGGCGCAACGCTACCTGGTGCCCGGCGCGCCGGCCTATTTCGGCGATTACTACCGGTTCCAAATCGATCGGCAGATTTATCCGATGATGACCGGTTTGGATGCCGGTCTGGCGGGCGATGAGGACGGCCTGGCCCATAATTCCATGAGCGGCTGGCTGTCGGAGGCGGAGGATGCCGACGACTTTTCCCGGGCGCAACACGCAGGCTCCATGGGACCGGCGATGATGATGGCCAATGCGCTTGATCTGTCGGGGGTCGAATGCCTGCTCGACGTGGCGGGCGGCACCGGCGCCTATTCCCTAGCATTTTGTACCAGGCACACGGATCTGAGCGCGACCATTATCGATTTCCCCTCCGTCATCAAGGTGGCGGAGAGATTTGTCGGCGAGGCCGGCATGGACGGGCGGATTGCCTTGATCGGTGGTGACGCGCTGGAGACCACATGGCCCGGCGACCAGGATGCGGTACTGATGTCGTATCTGTTGAGCGCCGTCGGCGGCGGCGACATCACGCCACTTCTGCGGCAGGCCTGGCGGGCGCTGAAACCCGGCGGCAAGCTCATTCTACATGACTTCATGCTGGAGGATGACCGCGCGGGTCCAGCGGCGGCGGCCGGTTTTTTTCTGGCTTACTTGGCGGTCCGGACCGACCCCGTATCCTTCACGGCCCCGGAATTGAGCGGATGGGTGGAAGCGGCGGGCTTCACCGACGTGCGCGCGGCGGTGATGATCCCGGAAATCACAAAAATGGTCACGGCAACAAAGCCCATCTAAAAGATCAGCATCAAACTAAACCACTACCGGCTAAAGCCGGTAGGTTTGAATAAGTGACCGACTGGAATTCGGTCTGTCGGAAATTCAGCGGGCGGCGTAACCGCCGTCGAGGGCCAGTTCCGCGCCGGTCATGAACGAGGATTCATCGCTGGCCAGAAACAGGGCGCCTTGGGCAATCTCTATCGGCTGGGCCAGGCGGCCCATGGGATTGCGGGATTTAGCCATTTCGCGAAATGCCATTTGTGATATGCCGCGATGTTTCAAAGTTTCATCGAACATGGCGGTTTCGGTACCGCCCGGATGCAGGGAGTTGCAACGGATGTTGTAGCCCAATTCCGCCACTTCCACCGCTACCGATTTGGTGAACAGACGAACGCCGCCCTTGGTCATGGTATAGATCCCGGATCGCGGCGTACCGACGAAACCAGCCGTAGACGAGACATTGATGATGGAGGCCGCGGGTAAGTTCTGATCGCGGCTTTTCATGTGCAAAATGGCGTACTTGCAGCCCAGAAAAACGCCTTTCAGGTTGACGTCACATAGTCTTTCAAAGGTCTCGAGAGTGGTGTCCTCAATAGTTGAACCATCGAACAAACCGGCGCAATTCATCACGACGTCAATGCGGCCAAATTGCCCGATCACCCGATCGAACGTGGCCTGCCAGTCGGCCTCGACCGCGACATTCATGGCCACCCCCATGGCGTCGCCGCCGATCTCGGTGGCAAGTTGACGGCAATCGGCGTCATCAAGATCACAGATCGCGATTTTGGCGCCCTCCCGCGCGAACAATCGGGCGGTGGCCGCGCCGATACCGCCGGTCGCGCCAGTAATCACAGCGGTTCTATTTTCCAGTCGTCCCATGGCTAGAGTTGAAACCGGGCCTGGACCCACGGTACCAGACGAGCCATCAGGGCGTTGAGACTGGCGTTGCCGCCCTGGCCCTCGCCATCCTCGAAATAATGCAGGGCGTCGGGAAATTCCCAATGTTCCAGGTCCGTCGAGGCCACGGCGCCGAGAATTTTCGCGGCATGGGTCTGGGGGTAGACATCCAGGTCGCGCCCGGCCTGGATCACCACCGCCGGCTCCGTGACCGCCCAGCCGGTTTTTTCAATATTGGCGTTCGATGACAGACCCGACCAGGTTGAAAGCCAGCCCTCCGGCGTCATGATGCGGGCGAAACCGGCGCGCTGGAAATTCTTGATATCCGGACGCGGGCTGATCAGGGAGCCGTAGGCGCGTTGGGACGGATCCAGTCTGTTGTCGGTGTAGGTCAAGTTGGCCAGGGTGCGGTAGATCACCATGACGGGCTCGAAAGCCTCTTGGTGGAGCACCCCCCGCCTCTCCGCTTCCGGCAAATCGGCGAAGGTCTCGGCGCCGTGGCTTTGCGCGGCGGCGGCGGCGGCGGCCAGAAATTCGCGGGCGATGGCGTCGATGCGGCGGACGCGCTCCAATTGCGCCTGGCGGTAGCGGGCGATGAAACCGTCTGAATATTCCGTCCACTCAGGCGCCGGTTTGAAGCCGTTGCGGGGGTCGTACATGTCCAGATCGGGATCGGTCTTGAACGGATCGTTTTCATCCAGCACGCTGCCGTCGATGACATGGTTGATGATCAGACCCTGCCCGGCATGGGCGGCCATGTAGATCATGGCATCGCCGGGGATCAATTCGGCCTTTTCCAGTTGGGTCCGCCGGCCGCCGGGGCTGTGGGTAATGCGTTGTTCGGGGGGCGCCTTGGCTTGTGATTGATAGAATGAAAACAGCGAGCCGCCGCCCGAATTCCCCAGCAGGATTATTTTTTCGGCGCCATGCTCCTTCAGCCAGGTCATATAGGCGGCGATATCGAGCACCAGTTTTTCATGCAGACAATCGGCATCGTTGTTCAACGACCGCATATTGGCGCCCATGCAGCCGTAGCCGGCCCGCAGCAGGGCGGGAAAGGCATGGTGTTCGGTAAAATCCACCCGGGGGTGGGCGGCGATGACCGCGACCCGGGGCGCTGGATTATTGCCGGGCGTCCAATAGGCGCCGCGGACCCGGGCGCCATCCATGGCGTCCAGTCCGAGGGGCACCCCGATGGCATCGCCGATCGGTTCACGAAACCTAATCTTGGTGCCGCGCCAAAAGGTGTTGGGAATTTGTACTTGGTTCATCGCGCGCCGCCTCGGCTAAATCCGGGTTAGTCGATCGAAACTTAAGCAAGATCGGGGGCACGGGCAAATCTTTCCCCCTGCAATGGCTAGTGTGAGAAATACCGGCTAAGCTATGGTGAAGCTGTCGGTTGAAACAAATTCGAGCAATATTGATGTCGAACGAACCCCAAGCGTCCCAATCTGGAATCGCGCCCGAAACGGCATTGGCCAAGGCCCGCGCGGTGGCGCCAATTTTGCGGGCCGAGGCGGCGAATATAGAGGCAGCCCGCAGCCTGACACCCACCGTCCTCGCCGCCATGCATGACAACGAATTGTTCCGCCTGACCCTGCCCGCCCGCCATGGGGGGGCGGAACTGCCGCTGCCGCAATTGGCGCAGGTGGCCGAGATTATTGCCGGCGCCGATGCCTCCGCCGGCTGGTGCCTGGGCCAGGCCTTTGGCTGCGCCATGTCGGCGGCCTTCATGGAAGAGGCGCCGGCGCGAGAGGTGTTCGACGCCAGGGAGGCGGTGCTGGCGTGGGGCGCCGGGATCCAGGGCAAAATGGTGGCCACCGACGGCGGCTATCTGGTCAGCGGCACCTGGCGCTTCGCCTCCGGCAGTCATCACGCGACCTGGCTGGGCGGCCACAGCCAGGTGTTCGAGGCCGACGGCAGCCCCCGCCTGGGCGAAAACGGCCGCCAGAAAAACCGCACGGCCATATTTCCCAGAGACCAGGCCGAGATGGCGGACGATTGGCATGTCATGGGCCTGCGCGGCACCCGCAGTGAAGGCTACACGGTGGAAAACCTCTTTATCCCCGAGGGCCTGAGCATGGACCGGGAGACGGAAGCCGAGCGCCAGGTCAATACCACGTTGTTCCTGTTCCCCACCACCGCCGTTTATGCCGCCGTTTTTTCGTCCGTTGCCCTGGGCATAGCGCAAAGCGCCATGGATGACCTGTTTGCCCTCGGTATGAAGAAAAAAGCCCGCGCCGCCGCCACCTCCCTGCGGGAAAGCCCGGTCTTTCAAACCCGGCTGGCGGAGTTGGAGGCGCAGTTGGGTTCCGCCAGAGCCTACAAACACGCTGCCTTGACGGAGATCTGGGAGACCGTGGATAGCACCCAGGAGTTGACCATGGATGACCGTGCCCGCATCCGCCTAACCACCACCTATGCCATCAATGAAGCCACATCGGTGGTGGAAAAAATTTACCGCCTGGCCGGCTCCACCGCGATTTTCGACAACGAACCGTTCGAACGGCGCTTCCGGGATATTCACGCCGTCTCCCAACAACTTCAAGGCCGCGCCACCAACTTCGAGACCGTGGGCCGCTATATGCTGGGTCTGGGCGTGAATACGATTTTCATGTGATAACAATGCTGTCCGGTTTATATCGGCGGGAGCGTTTGATGCCGTTGAATTCGTGCTGGTTTGGGCGGTCGGCGATATCTGGGAAATGGCCTGTTATCTGACGGTTTGGCTAAGCCGCCCTGGATTGCCGGGTCATGCCCGGCAATGACAAATTTAAAAAATTTTGGCTATAAACTGCCAAATCGTCATCAACTCTGTTGTTGCAGCCTTGCATCTCGGACCTTTGCATTCAAG
>JAPYPT010000387.1 GCA_029937535.1 Alphaproteobacteria bacterium | reverse complement strand
CTAATGGGATAAGATCAAAGCCTTCGGAAAATTGCGCGAACACCGGCGCCAGCACATTTCTGGCGCCAACAACGTTGCCGTTTTCCAAGTGCAATGCCGACCGCGAGTTGGCGGCCTGCAATAGCCACCAGATGTTCTTCTGAGCCCTGGCAACGGCCATGGCATTGTCATAGCAACCCGCCGCCTGTTCCCGATCACCGGCGATTTCATGTAACCAACCTTGTATGCGCAGCAGTTCCGCTTGGTACCAACGGTCGTCATAGCGCTCAACCAGTTCCAATCCATGCCGTACCGCCGCCAGTCCCCGGTCTGGATCGCCGGCAAGGCCGTGCAACTCAGCCTGCACGCATTGATGCGACGTGTTCAGGATTAGGGCACCAATCTCTTTCCATATGGCATCGCAGTCCCCCAGCAGCTCCAATCCTTCCTGGACCCGGCCCAAATGCCCCAATGCCCAACATTGATAGCGCATGGCATGAGCTTCCCAGAAAACGATGCCGTGGCTGCGTGTAAACTCCAGGGATTCGGTCGTGGAGGTCATCACTGTGTCGATCTGATGGCACAAACAGTACACCGTGATCGCGTTGCCGCGAGCGAAAGCGCGGCTGTTGGCGTGCCCCAGAGCATCCGTCGCCGCGATATTTTCCCGCGATATGTTCAAGGCACGATCTGGATTGCCGCGAAACAGCTCGGCCCAGGCCAGATACTGCCGCCCCGCCAGGCCGCCGTCTTCACCATATTGCTGAATGTCGGGCGGCTGGCCGTAGTCCCCCATAGCCTCAACCGCGCGCGATAGCGCCGTATGCGCCCCATCATTGTCGCCGATCTGGATCAGGGTAAAGCCGAGCGCCCGATGCGCCAGGGCAATGCGCTGCAGATCGTCTTCTGCCTCGGCCCGGGCGACAAGATTTTGCGCCAGTTCCATCGCCGTGGCGAACTGCGCCCGGTCCACGTACAGGTTCCACAAACCACGCAGGACGGGAAACATCTGTCTCGTATCGTCAAGTTTTTCGCCCAAGGTACGGGCCCGAAGATAAATCCCCTCAACTTCCGGCGAACAATATCCCGTGACCGCGATGGCCGGTATGCCCTGAGCGACGCGGACATCCAATTCCAACTGATCCCGTCCGTTGCTCTCCCCCATTTCATCGATCAATTTCAGCGCCTCGTTGAAATGCTCCAATGCTTCCCGGTTGCCGGAGGTTGAAACCGACATGGCTGCCGCCCGGCGCCAATAGGATATCGCCTCGTCAACCAAACCGGCATAGCCGAAATGGCGGGCCAGCATTTCTGGCTGCTGGGCAACCTGTTGGGCAAACCGGTCTTCCAAGGTACGGGCTATGCGGCCATGCAATTCCTGGCGGCGGGAACGCAAAAGAGAGCCATAGGCGGCTTCCTGAACCAGGGCATGTTTGAACGTAAAAACCGTTTTCGCCCCGTCACCCCGGCTGAAAACTAATTCTGAATTCACCAGGCGGAACAAATGCCCTTCCATATCTCCAGCATTTTCACCCACTAATTCCCTTAGCAGCTCGTAACTGAATTCGCGGCCGACCACCGCGCCGATCTGGGCCAGTTCCTTGGCTTCACGGCCCAATCGGTCCAGGCGCGCCAACAGGGAGGACTGCAGGGTTGCGGGGATGTCGGCTTCGGTGATCTCAAAATCTGTTTCGGCCAATGTCTTGGTCAATTCCTCGACGAACAAGGGCACGCCATCGGTCCGGGAGACGATGTAGTCGAGGGTATCGTCGTCTATCTCCGCACCGGCAATAGCACGGGCTATCACTTCATTCTCGGCCCGTCCCAGCCGGTCGAGGGCGAAGTGGCTGAGGTAGTGGAAATTGGCATTGGGCAGATGCCATTCCGGCCGGTGTGTGATGAGCATCAGAACGCGCTCATCACGGATACCATCCAACAGCGTCGCCAGCAGCTCCAACGATGTCGGGTCAATCCAATGAGTATCTTCGAACAGGAACAAAACCGGTCGCGTCTTGGCCAGGTTTCGCAGCGCCGCCAGGATAACCTGAATCGTGGCCTGTTTAATCTGTTGCGGCGATCCCGCCAGTTCACCGTATCGCGCCGCATAGGGCAGCGACAGCAGATTTGCGAACAGGGCATCGGTTTCCGCGTTGTTCGAGTTGGAGCGGCGTAACATCCGCTCCACCTTGTCCAATTTTTCGTCGTCGTCATCGCCGGGCGCGATGCCGGCGGCCTTTTGCAATTGTTGGATAGCTGGAAACAGCGGGCTGGTCACATGGTAGGGAGAACAATGGTACCGGATGCGGAAATGGCGGTTTGGCTCCAACAGATCGATCGCGGCGGCGGATAGCCGGGATTTTCCAATGCCCGCTTCGCCGCTGATTAAGACAACCTGCCCCTGGCCGTCTCTGGCCTTTTGCCAAAGCCTTGATAGCGCAGCCACCTCGGTGTCGCGTCCAACTAATGGGGTTGCCAGGGCACTACGGTACGCTTCGAAACGGCCTTCCGCTGACACTTCGCCGCTGACGCCCCAGACCGGGACCTCCTCATCGAAGCCTTTTATGGCGTGGCGGCCCAGATCCGTAACGTCAAAGGCCTGGTGCACCAATTCGCGCGTGGTTTCGCTAACGACGACCTGGCCCGGCACCGCAACCTGTTGTAGGCGCGCCGCCATGTTTGGTGTCTCGCCGCTGACGGCGGAGGCGTCCATGCCTTCCTCGCCCACCAAGTCACCGACCACGACTTCCCCCGTGGCAATACCGACCCGGCTGTCGAGTTGATATTCCTTGGCTTTGACACCGCGCACCGCGTCAATCGCATCCAGGCCGGCGCGAATGGCACGCTCGGCCTGGTCTTCATAGGCTTGCGGCCAGCCGAAATAAGCTAGCACGCCATCGCCGAGATATTTGGCCACATAGCCGCCATACCGTGTGATCGCCCCTGCAACCGCGTCCTGATATCGACGCATGACATCACGCAAGTCTTCAGGGTCAAGCTGCCTTGATAGGGCGGTCGAGCCGACGAGATCGCAGAACATCACAGTCAATTGGCGCCGCTCCGCCTCAACGTGACCGGTTGACGCAGCTGCCGTGCTGGTGGTCCCTTTTGGAACAAACGCAATTTCTGAACCAATCTGCTCGATAGCAAGCAGCAGCTTCTTTCTGTCCCCCAATTTGGCGATGCCGAGATCTTTGAGGTCTTCATTCGTGAGATGCGGTAAAAGCTCGCGACCGACCGCATTCTCAATAAATGCGTCGTGGTATTCGGCCAAGCCAATGTTTTCCAGCCAGTCTCGGATGCCTTCGGCCATGTCCCCTGCTCCCGTTCGAAGGCATGTTAGCAGATTGGGCCAATCATCCTAACTTCGATGATGGGAATGTCCGCTCAGGGTCCAGGCGGTGTAAAAACTCTTCGAGAAACTGCCCCGGGCAACAATTGGATCGAATAAATTTCAATGGCAAAACATTGCTGCTTCAGGCCGGCTCGACACGAATCAATCTTGCATAAATTTGCTCCGAAATCGGTTTTGACACAGCCTGGGTCAAAACCGGACGCTTGGGCAGTGGAGCCATGGCGCATCGGTTGCTTTAAATGTAGGGGAACTCTGTATGAACCGGATAGGCAAATTAGTTTTTCCGCACCGCCCAGTCCGCGTTACCCGTGGC
>JAPYPT010000064.1 GCA_029937535.1 Alphaproteobacteria bacterium | reverse complement strand
ACGAACAGACAATTCCCGCGTAGGCGGGAATCCAGATCTATCCATGTTTTCAGATATTTATGATGTATCCCTGGATGCCCGCCTACGCGAGCATGACAGTGAAGCAGATTTTGAAGTCCGATTTGGATGCCCCTTGCCCGGCGTTTTGTCCCGCTTACTGCCAACCTGTCTAAACCGGATAGGGACGTTAGCTAGTCCAGGCAGGCGGCCCGCAGTGCGCGGATCGCAGCCTCATCAAGTTCCAGGACCTCTTCCAGATAGCTCTCCACCGTGCCGCACCGGCTTTCAATCTCGGCAAAGGCCGCATGCAGATATTCCTCGCGGGCGGAAAAGATCGAGGCGACGGTCTCGGCATCCATGCCGGGACGTTCCCGGCCCGCCCGGTCCCAATATTGATTGGTGAGCAGATAATCCTCGAACACGGTTTCGCGTGGTACGCCCAGGGCCGACAAGGTCAAGGCCGCCGCCGTGCCGGCGCGGTCCTTGCCGGCGGTGCAATGCACGACAACCCTCTCGCCCGCCCCGAGACGGCGCATCAGGGTGCCGTAACCCTTGGCATATCGAAACGGATAGTTGCGGTAATTTTCGGTCATGCGTTCCCGGGCGATCCGCGGTAAATCGGGAGAGAATTGGTACGAATCCAACACGGATTCCGTCGGCGGCTCATTCAACCCCAACGCCAGCACCGTGACCTGATCATGATCGAGAAACCGGGACGGCTCGTCCTCCCGTTCATGCCCATAACGCAGATCCACCGCCGTGTTTACGCCCAAGGCGCAGACCGTTTCCATGTCCTGGTCGGAAAGCAAGGCAAGCGTATCGGAGCGAAACATGGTTCCCCATTTCGTGGTCTCGCCATTCGCCGTCGTATACCCACCCAGATCGCGAAAATTCGTTACGCCTTCAAGTTCAATTCGCCGCTGCATTTAAGTCATCAACTCCCGTCTCTTCATTTCAGATATTCCTCAAACCAATCCAGGGCCGCCTGACGCGATTCCTGCAAGCGCAGGGTATAGGGGTCGTAGTGCCGACCCGAAAGTGTCACCAGTTTTTTTGGCTCGCCTGCCAATTCGAAAGCCTCGCGCTGCCAATCCACCGGGGTCTGAGTATCCTGATCGGCGACAATCATCAATAGAGGCGTCGGCGCGATGCGGCTTATAAAGGCCATGGGTTCATAACCACGCAACAAATCCAAACTGCGCACCGTGATCTCGTTGGCGTACAGCCCATCCTTGTCCACCGCCTCGGCCCATTCGGCGGTTTCAGTGTCCGGCAGGGCCGCGGGCGTGACGCCAGGCGGCTCGCCGCGCGCGCGGGCGTCGCGGTCGGCGGCCAGGCGTTCGAGGAAACGCGGCCGGCTTTTTTCCGGCACCCAAGCATCAAAGGTGCGCTGGCCCGAGACCAGGGGCACTTGGGACACCACGCATTTGACCCTTCGATCCAGCGCCGAAACCGTCAAGGCATGGCCGCCCGAATATGACGTGCCCCACAGGCCGATCCGGTCCGGATCGACGAATGACAGATTGCGGGCAAAGGAAATCGCCGCCCGCATGTCCTCCACCTGCTGCCAGGGGTCGGTCTCGTGCCGTGGCCAGCCCGACGATGCGCCATAGTTCCGGTGGTCGTAGACCAGCACGGCAAAGCCCGCAGCGGCGAAAGCGGCGGCGTAGTCATTCAGGCCCATGGCCATGATGGCGGAAAAACCGTGGCTCATGACGATCAGCGGATATGTACCGCCGTCGTTGGGTCCATAGAGCCATCCGGCCAACTTCTCGCCATTGGCTTCAAACACCACATCGCGCTTCTTCATCACGGGTTCCGTCATGCCGCCTGCACCTCACTGAGGATGGGCGCCCAGTCTTCGAGCATGTCTTCCTGGCCCGGATTGTACTGCACGGCGATCTGGCTGTAGCCGGCGTTCTTTAGGTTCGTCAGCCGCTCAACCAGTTCGTCGCGGGTGCCCGTGAAGGTTTTCTCGCGGATCAGATCGGCGGTGACCAGCGGGCGTTCATCATCGCGCACGAACATCATGTGGCCGCGATGCAGCGAGAGATAGCGGGCATCGGCAGGTTGGTAGGATTGGTAGAGCCGATGGTATTGGTCAACCAGATCACGCTGCCAGTCGGGCAGATTGATGGTCTCGCCGGTCTTCGCCTCGGCCTCGACGATGGCGTGCATAAAAATCGCCGCGCCGGGTCCCGCGTGGGCGATGGCCCGGTCGCTGTCGTAGGCCTCTCCCTCCGCCAGGACACAGCCCAGGGTCAACATAGTGGCATAGAGGTCTTCAGGTAGATTACCGGCTTCCGCCCAATCGGCTTGCATGCGTTGCAGATCCCGTATTCCGGTCCGTTCGGTGAAGACGATATCGATCCAGGCCGCCTTCAGCTTGGCCGTCAGGGCGCGGCTGCGCGGGCCGAAAGCGGAAATGTGCAAAGGAATCGGATCGTCAAGCTTGATCAAACCCAGTTCGGGATTCAGAAAATTAGCCTTTGGCCGTTTGCCCTCGAACGGCACCTCGACGATATCGCCCGACAGCATGCCGTAGACCGCTTGGATATGATCTTCCATATCGTCCATTCTCATGGCGCCGTAGCCCATGGTGCGCCGTCCCGTGAAACCGGTGCCGACGCCGAAATCAATCCGGCCCGGCGCCATGGCATTCAAGGTGGCAAAGGCATTCGCCGTAACCGGTGCGATACGGTTGGACGGGATCAAGACCCCCGTGGCCAGACGGATATTTTTGGTCCGCATGGCGGCAGCCGCCATTGCCACGAAGACGTCGCCGCAAAGCTGTTGGGTGTCATAGAACCAGGCGTAATCGAAGCCCAGTTCCTCGGCCCGTTCGACAATCTTCCAGCTTTCCGCGCCCGAGGGCACGCCAAGACCGATATCCATTCAATACTCTCCTACAATAATGATGACGCGACAACGACGCTACAGTGAGGCCAGGACGTCATCGCTGGGTTGATAAGCCAGATCCAAATCCCGCGCCACGGCCTCGTAGGTGACCGTGCCGCCATGGACGTTCAGGCCCGCCTTCAGGTGCGGATCGTCGCGCATGGCCTGGGCAAAGCCCTTGTCGGCCAGGGCCAGCATGAACGGCAGGGTGGCGTTGTTCAGGGCGAAGGTGGAGGTCCGCGCCACGGCGCCCGGCATATTGGCGACGCAGTAATGCACCACGTCATGGACCTGGTAGGTGGGATCGTCATGGGTGGTGGCGTGCGCGGTTTCGATGCAGCCGCCCTGATCGATGGCCACATCGACCACCACCGCGCCCCGCCGCATGCCCTTGATCATGTCTTCGGTCACCAGGCGCGGCGCGGCGGCGCCCGGCACCAGTACCGCGCCAATGACCAGATCGGAATTCATGACATGGCGTTCGATGGCATCGACGGTGGAATAAATGGTGTTCAGCGAAGACGGGAATTGATCATCGAGCTCTTTTAGGCGGCGCAGGTTCAGATCGATCACCGTGACCCGGGCCTCGCAGCCGATGGCGATGCGGGCGGCGTTGGCGCCGACCACGCCGCCGCCCAGGATCAACACGTCCGCCGCCGGCACGCCCGCCACGCCGCCCAACAGGGCGCCGCGCCCACCTTGCTCCATCTCCAGACAATGGGCGCCGGCCTGGATCGACATGCGCCCCGCGACCTCGCTCATGGGCGCCAGCAAGGGCAGGCCGCCGAACGGATCGGTTACGGTTTCATAGGCGATGGCCGTGGCGCCCGAGGCCAGCAAGCCCTTGGTCTGGTCCGGGTCCGGGGCCAGGTGCAGGTAGGTGAACAGCACCTGACCCTCGCGCAGCATGGCAATCTCGCTGGCTTGGGGTTCCTTGACCTTGACGATCATATCGGCCCGGGCGAAGACCTCCCGCGCCTCGCCCACCACCTCGGCGCCGGCGGCGGCATAGTCTTCGTCCATTAAGCCGATTGCCGCCCCGGCGCCGGTTTGCACCACCACGCCATGACCATGATGCACCGCCTCGCGCGCGGAGGTGGGCGTCAGACCGACCCGGTATTCGTGGTTTTTGACCTCTTTCGGAACGCCGATCAGCATGACATTGACCCTTCCGACCGGCGCTATTCCAGCGCCTTGATGACGTTGCCGGTAATCTCCACGATCTGGTCCACATGCCCCTTTTCAAGGATCAAGGGCGGCGACAGGGCGATGATATCGCCCGTTATCCGTACCATCAGGCCGGCTTCATAGGCTTTGATGCAGGCTTCCATGCCGCGTTTGCCCGGCGCGCCCGCGCGGGATGATAGTTCGATGCCGGCGACCAGACCGATGTTGCGGATATCGATGACGTTGGGCAGGCCCTTCAGGGAATGCACCGCCTCCTCCCAATAGGGGCTCATGTCGGCGGCGCGCTGGAACAGGCCTTCTTCTTCGTAGACCGATATGGTCGCCATTGCCGCGGCGCAGGCCAGGGGATGGGCCGAATAGGTATAGCCGTGGAACAGTTCAATCCCTTCCGGGCTCCCCTCCATGAAGGCGTCATAGATCTTGTTGTCGGCGACCACCCCGCCCATGGGCACGTAGCCCGAGGTTAGGCCCTTGGCCATGGTGATCATATCGGGTTTGACGCCGAAATACTCGGCGGCGAAGGAGCTGCCCAGGCGGCCGAAGCCGGTGATCACTTCATCGAAAATCAGCAGAATGCCATGCTTCGAGGTGATCTCGCGCAGACGTTCCAAATATCCCTTGGGCGGCACCAGGACGCCGGTGGAGCCGGCCATGGGCTCGACAATGACGGCGGCGATGGTGGAGGCATCATGCAGGGCAACGAGGTTTTCCAATTCGTCCGCCAGATGAGCGCCCCATTCCGGCTGGCCCTTGGTGTAGGCCTGTTCCGCTAGATTATGGGTATGGGGCAGATGATCGACACCGTTCATCAGGGGGCCAAAAAATTTGCGGTTGCCGGGAATGCCGCCCACCGAGATACCGCCAAAGCCTACCCCGTGATAACCTCGCGCCCGCCCGATCAGCCGGGTCCGCGTGGCCTCGCCCCGGACGCGGTGATAGGCCAGGGCGATCTTCAGCGCCGTATCCACGGCCTCGGAACCGGAGTTGGTATAAAAAATCCGGTCCATGCCCTCGGGCGTCATGGCCGCCAGTTTTTGCGCCAGTTCGAACGCCAGGGGCTGGGCGAACTGAAATGACGGCGTGAATTCCAGGGTCTCCGTCTGCGCCTTGACCGCCTCCACCACCTTGGGGTGGCCGTGGCCGATGTTGACGCACCACAGCCCGGCCGAGCCGTCGAGGATATCGCGGCCGTCGTGGCTTTTGTAATGCATGCCCTTGGCCGAGACCAACATACGCGGCGCCGCCTTGAACTCCCGGTTCGAGGTGAAGGGCATCCAGAATTGCGACAGATCGTTGGGTTGGGATTCCGCCGTCGTCAGAGGCTTGTTCATGGCACACTCCAGTCATGGTTTCGCCCCCACTGTATCAACTACGATGGCAAGACAAAATCATAATCGGTCGTTTTTCACATCCGCCGCGCACCTGTATACAGTATGAAAAGTAAGCGACGACAATCGTAGGAGTTTTACGTGAAATTACAGCCATTACTGACAATGCATGCCACGCTTAAGAAACCCGTGCTGGTCGGCCAAGGCCCGAAGGGCAAAAGAATGATCGCCGATATAACGGGAGGAACCTTCGAAGGCGAAAGGTTGAAAGGCGATGTCCTGCCCAGCGGCGCTGACTGGGTCACATTCGATGCGGACGGCGTCGGCCATCTTGATGTGCGGGCGACCTTTCGTACCGACGACGGCGCAAATATCTATGTTCAGTATTATGGCGTTGTTATCTTCAACCAGAAAGCCAACGACAGCCTGGCTGGAAAAAAGTCAGCGGAATTTGGCGATACTTATTTTATCACCCAACCAAGATTCGAAACGGGGGACGAACGGTACAAATGGTTGAACCGCACGGTGGCCGTCGCCGAAGGGAGGGTCCTGCATAATGCGGTTGAATATCAAATGTTCGAGGTTTTGGGTTCCTAGTGTCCTGGTCCCGAGGGGAGTGAGCGGAATGACGGAAGATTTGCCCCGGCGGGAGGCGCATTATTTTACCAATCATTCCGATACGGCGCGTTGGGACCATTACACGGCTCGCGACAACGATATTCTTGTCTGTGCGCCCGCCAAGGCCGGCACAACCTGGACCCAGACCTTGTGCTGCCTGTTGCTATTCGGCTGGCGGGATTTCACCGTCAAACCTTCCGATGTGTCGCCATGGTACGATGCCACTTTTTTTCCCATCGAGGCCGTGAACGCGTTGCTCGAGGCACAGGACCATCGTCGCCTCATAAAAACCCATGCCCCCTTGGATGGTATTCCCTATAACCCGCAATCGACCTACGTGACCATTTACCGAGATCCACGGGATGTGTTTTTTTCCGCGCGCAATCATCGGGACAATTTTCAAGGTAGTGATATTACCATTGATCCCGAAGAAAACGTCTCCGCGCCGTTCCAGGAATGGGTACGGACGCCGGCCGTTAACGGCGGCCCGGCCACCGGCTCGATGGAAAATTTCATCCTTCACTTCAAAAGCTTCAAGCGGTTCGCGCATGTGACGAACATTCACTTTTTCCATTTTGCCGAGATGAAACGGGACCTCCCGGCCACGATTGCATCCCTGGCCCGCGCGCTCGGGATCAACGTCACGGACGGCGATATCGCACAAATGTCCCGCATCGCCGATTTCCAGAACATGCGCAACAACGCCGCTCAGTTCGCGCCCCAAGCGGACAGCGGCGTTTGGAAGCGCGATGAGAACTTTTTCAACAAGGGCGCCAGCGGCCAATGGCGTGATGTCCTGTGCGCCGAAGACCTAGCCGTATACGATGAACGCCTAAGCCAATTATTGCCGGCAAAAGACATCGCCTGGCTGCATCACGGCGGTCCTCAATGACGTAGAGGTTTTAACGTTTTGGACGCGGCGGCCTGCCCGAGATCAGTGCGGGCGCATATAAAGAGAACACGGTGTAATTGCTCTATGGTGGCCACTCTTCGAGTTTAAGGGTAGCGTCACCATTTGTCTGCATTCCTGGTGCTGGATGATCCAGACGTTGAACACGGCGGGGCTGGCCAATGACCTGGATAGGGTGGTTGTCGGCAGCTACCGTCGGGGGTAGGGTGGAGCGTCGATTCACAATCATGGTCGGCGGCCGCCTGATAGCGTAACGAATGCAATATATTTCGCGACCGAGAAGGGACCCGATGTGGCAGACGCAGACGATATCAATCCAAAAGGCGATGAAACGACCAGTCTGGAATTCAATTACATCAAGAGCAAACATTTCAGGGTGATATACGCCGATAGCTCTTGGGGTGGCATGGTCCAATCGAATATGCTGCATTTCGCTCTGTATAATGAGCGCTACCCGATTCCGCAGGTCACAGAGCTACAGAAAGGCGAAACTGTTGAGACCATAAAAGACGCGAAAGAAGGAATTGTTCGAGAAGTCGAAGTCGATGTCGTGATGAACTTGGAAAGCGCAAAAAATCTAGCGAATTGGATACTGGATTTTGCCAAGTATTGGGAAGAATCTCAAATGGATCGGCCGGATCCGAATACCGCCAAGCGACAAGAGGAGGCTAAAATTGAGCCTACCTGATCTAAAATTGATCCCGCCAGATAACGGCACGCATTTGTTGACAGAGGATAACGCCGCCCCGGTTTTTGCTGGCCGTCGCTTCAGTGACTACTTTGCCCGGAATCCCATGAGACCAAATTTTAAGGTCTCGAAAATCAATCTCCTTCGCGTCGGCGATCCCTTTCCCAACAGCAACGGGATGATGTACAACAATGTGATTTACCATCGACAATTCGACGACGTCGTCAAAATCGGGAAGAAAAACATTTACGCCGCGCACCACATCGGGCATATCCTGCCGCCGATGACAGTCACCGACCCCATTACCCACCCCAAATATCCTCAGTGGCTCAATATCTGGGCAGCAGCCGGATACACCTCCGTTGCTGTTGGTATGGCCACGGCATTTTTCAAACCCAACCTTGGTTTTGCATCCGGCATGTTTGGTCTCGTCTCAATTATTCTTGTGGCAACAATCGCCAAACGCATAGACAGAGGATAATTCCTTGGATGGGCCGCTTTTTGTCGAGCTTGCAAAACAGCATTTACCCACCGCCGCGTCTTTTGCGTTGGGTTGGCTCGGCGCCCGCGGCCTAACGGTCACCTCTGCCTCCACTAACCTGAGCGAACCCGTTAATATTGTATCCTTCATAATGTTCGTTGTGGCCGGGGTGTTTTTAGCAACAATTATTCTTGCCCAATTCACGGGCTGGCCAATTCTGAAGCCGCCCCGCACTGATTAGCCGTTCATTAGGCACCCGCCAACAGACTGACCGCACCTTACCCCGGCCATTTCATGAGCGCGGCGAGGACGGGCGTCACGGCGGCGACGGTCCGATCAAAATAGTCGCTGCCCTCCTTTTTGTTTTGGCGGCGGCGGCGGCGGCGGCTCGTAAAGAAGAAAGGGGACACGGTGGAATGGCACTAAGTTTAGGGTGATTTCCCTGTAGTTAGAGACCTTGGTGCCCCCTCCCGGACGCGAACCAGGACGACTGTTTAGTCGCGGGATTTTAGATCCCGAACGTCTGCCAATTCCTCTAAGGGAGCATATCGAGGAAGGCTTGGCGACGGCGGCGAACCGGGTCGTTCCATGAAAGAGGACAATGGGTGCATTCGCCTCAGTCCCGGTCGGGCAGCAGGTCCATGACCTGTTCCAGGTTGGCGATGCGCTGGTTGATGTCCAGTTTGGTGTCCATGCGCAGGGTCAGGGCGTTGATGCCGGCGTCGCGGTAGGCTTCGAAGCGTTTGGCCACCATACGGGCGGTGCCGATGGCGCCGAATTCGGTGACCATGGCGTCGGGCACGCGGTCGACCGCCTCCTGGCGCTTGCCGTCTTTCCACAGGCGCTGAATGGCCAGGGCGTCGTCGGTGTAGCCGGCCCGTTTGAAGGCATCGTTATAGAAGTTGGTTTTTTCCGAGCCCATGGCGCCCATGGAAAAGGCCACGGCCGGGCGGTAGCTATCGATCAGCTCTTCCACGTTTTCGCCCACCGCCACGTTGCACGATGCATGCAGATCCATATCCCCCAAGCTGCGTCCCGCCGCCTGGGCGCCTTTGTTCAGGTGATCCATATGAGCCTCGGCATGATCGGGCGAAAACGACGTGCCCAGCCAGCCGTCGGCGGCGGCGCCGGTATATTCCAGGGACTTCGGGCCCAGGGTGGCCAGATAAATGGGAATATCCATGGGCGGGTGATCCAGACGGATCGCCTTGCCCTCGCCGCCGGGCAGGGGCAGGGTGAAATGTTTGCCCTCATAGCGGAGCTTTTCACCCTTGAAGGCCATGCGGACGATATCCACGGTCTCCCGGAGGCGGCCCAGGGGCGCCTTGTAGGAGACCCCTTGCAGGCCCTCGACAACCTGCGGACCACTCACGCCCAGGCCCAGAATGAAGCGGCCGCTGGTCAGGTTCGATAGGGACAACGCCGTCATGGCGGTCATGGACGGCGTGCGGGCGCTGATCTGCATGATACCGGTGCCGAGTTTGATCGTTTCCGTCTTGGCGCCCAGATAGGCCAGGGCGGTGACGGCGTCCTGGCCCCAGGCCTCCGCCGACCAGGCGTAGCTGACGCCAATCTTTTCCGCCCTTTGGATGTAGTCCACCATGCCCAGAACATCGACCCGGTTATAGGCGCCAATGGATATGGAAATTTTCATCGCTTGATCTCTTTCGCTATTCGGGCTTTCACAATTTAGGCGCCACAAATTCCGGGCCCTTGGGGCACAGACGGACGCCGGGGCGAAGGTTTTTGTAGGGCAGGCTTTCGGGGCGATCGATAGAGGCGCCCGGCGCCTCGACCACCAGGATCTGTTCGGCGATATCGGTAAAATCGCCGCGAAAATGCACGCTGCTTTTCAGGCCGAGGATTTTCTGTTCCCCCGGCTCGCAGCCCAGATGGCGGAACATCTCCTTGTCGGCGGCCTGCATGCGGTGGGTGGAGACCACCACGGAAACCCCGCCCTTGCGCAACAGGGCCATGGGCCCAAGGTTCGGCGTCGCGCCCTTGTAGAACGGCCCCGTGCAGGTAAATTGCCCATTGCCCAGGGCCATGACCTGGAACCGGCCTTCGTAGGGCGGATCGCCGTCGGTGTAGACCTTGCCGCCCAGAATGACATCGATCTCCGCGCCCTGGCCCGCCGCATGGGCCTGGGCGGCGGTCTCGCCATCCACCAGAACCCCCAGCACGGCGCCGTCCGCGCCCCCTTCGATCAAGGCGCGCAGCAGCCCCGTGGTATCCGAGGTGGCGCCGGCGCCGCAATTGTCCTGAACATCGGCCAGGACATATGGCTTGTGCGCGTTGGAGGCGATGGCCTGCGCCACGGCCCGACCGGGCTTTAGGCGTTCAACCTGATATTCGACTTCTCGGGCCAGAATGGTTTCATAGAGCGCATCCGCCGCGCCATCGGCGGCGGCCTGATCGTCCCCATAGGCCACGACGACGGGGCCGCAATGCCAGATATCGGCGGGTGGAAAGCCGGGCGTGAACGAGATGGAGCGGACACCGGGCCCCGCCTCCAACGTCTCCAGCGTGTCATAAGCGCCACGGGTCGGCTGCACCATGGTGCATTGCCCCGTCAGGGGCATCAAGAACGGTAAAGCGCGGTGCGCCTTGGCGGGCGGTTCTTCTGGATTGGCCAGCAGGGCATGGAGATAGCGGGCGGCGCGGGCGCCCGTGTCGGCCATGTCGAGATGGGGATAGGTGCGGTAGGCGATCAAACCGTCGCAATTGTCGAACATCTGTTGGGTTGTGTTGCTGTGCAGATCCAGGCTCACCACCAGGGGCAGATCAGGGCCAAGCTGTTCGCGGACGCGGGCCAGCAATTCGCCTTCGCCATCTTCCAGGTGTTCACAGACCATGGCGCCATGCAGATCGAGATAGACCGCATCGAAGGGGGCTGCCTCCGACAGGCCAGTCAACAGCATTTCGGCGAAGGTTTCGAAGGCATGTTCGGTGACATGGGCGGACGGCACCGCGCAACACCAGGCGATGGGGGCCAATTCGTGGCCGCTCGCCCGGGCCTCGCCGATGAACCCGGCGGTGGCGATATTCTTGCCCGCCATGACCCCGAAAAGATCCTCACCCATGGTCAGGCCGGGAAAGCTCTCGGCCCGGACGAAATCGTCCCAATCCGCCTTTTGCGGCGCAAATGTGTTGGTCTCGTGCATAAATCCCGCAAAGGCAATCCGGCTCATGTGTGCTCCCTTAATGTTTGATGGCTGAATGCTAGAGCAGTTCCGATCCAATGTGAATCACGAAGTGGTAAGCGGGGCAAAACAACGGGCAATGAGAGATTTTGTCGAACTTCGAAGTCCATTAAATCGTCATGTCCGCGTAGGCGGGCATCCAGGAACAAATCATAAGCATCTGAAAACATGGATAAATCTGGATACCCGCCTGCGCGGGTATGACATTGGAAGTGTGTGGCGGCAGACTTCACTTGGGACCCGCCCGGTGTTTTGCCCCGGTTACCACACTACACGACACACGGCCATATTAACGTCATTGCCGGGCTCGACCCGACAATCCAGGGCAACAAACTCAGGTGTTTGCGGCTCTGGATCCCCGGATCTTCGCTTCGCTACGTCCGGGGATGACGAAATGTCGTGTAGCGTGCCCGGTTACCACGAAGTGATTCTAAGTGATTGGAAAAACTGCTCTATTTTTAAGAATCGGAGCATTACCAATTCGGAAATGTTCCGGCACATTCATTTCCGCTGGTCCGCCGCACCGGACGTCTTCGAAACTTCCGCTAGCCAATATCTTTGCAACAGGAACAGCCGCACCTGGGATAGTTCGCCCCAACGGTCCGAGGTGGCGCTCAACAGCCGCGGCAGTTTGTCCGGCGCCGTTGGTTCGGAGAACTGGCAGGCCAGCCAGTGCGGACCCGATGATTGAACGCGGTAGTGAACCACCACCGAATTCCTGTCGTCATCGATCGGCGCACGGGACAGAATCTCAATCGCGATGCCTTCGGTCTCCAGTCCCGGCACCATCTGCTCGCACATCCGCACCGTCGTCAGGTCCTGCCGGTCGCAAGCGGCCAGCAACAGAACGAAGGCAAGGGAAATGCGGGTTAAGACAGGAATACCCCTTTGCCCGTGGTTTGCCGGTCGAACAGTTGATAGGCCTCCTCGGCCTGATCGAGGCTCCAGCGATGGGTGAACAGCGCATCCACGTCAATATGACGGTCCGCCACGAAGCGGGCGCATTCGGCCTGGCCGATGGTTGAAAATGTCCATGAGGCAACGATGGTCAACTGTTTGCGGATCATGTCCCGGCTGACATCGATGGTCACATCACCCCCCTCGCCGACGAAACCAACCGTGCCCCAGGTCCGCGTTGCCTGCACCGCCGCCAGCCGGCCGGCGGCGGCGCCCGAGCAATCCAGGGCGCGATCGGCGCCGGCGCCGTGGGTGAGCTGCTTGATGGCGGCGACCGGGTCGTCGGCGCCGGCATTAATGCAGCTCTCCGCACCAAATTTTTTCGCCAGTTCCAGACGTTCGTCGCCGACGTCGATGGCGATGACGCGGGCGCCCATGGCGGTGGCCAATTGCACCGCCGACAGACCCACCGGTCCCTGGCCGAAGATCGCCACCGTATCCCGGCCGCTTAAGCCGATGCGGCGCAAAGCGCCAAAAGCCGTCCCCGTGCCGCAGGATATGGCGGCCCCGGTCTCGAACGACAACTCATCCGGCAGGGGCACCAAAGTGCGCGCCGGGACCTTCATATAAGGGGCATGGGCACCGTGTCCCGTGGCGCCAAAAACGGTAATGCCTTCGGGGCAGAGTTGCGACCAGCCGGCCCGGCAATCATTGCAAACGCCGCAACCGGCGTAGTGATGATCCATCACCCGCTGGCCAATCTTGGCCTGGGCTTCGCTGACCCCGGAACCGACCGCGGCAACCACGCCGCAAGGCTCGTGCCCGGCGATCACCGGCGAGCCATCACCGCCCAGGCCCAAATCACCGGTCCCGCCACCGGTCCGGGCGCGGTAGAATTTAAGATCGCTGCCACACATACCCGACGCCTTGATCTCCAATACCACTTCGCCGGGGCCTGGCGTTGGATCGTCAAAATTCTGGAATTCCAGTTTCCTCTCGCCCAGAAAGACCACGCCTTGCATGTCCCTATTCCCTCTCGTCATGAGCCCTGGCGACAAAGCTAGAATTATATTGAGCCCTGGGCAAGCACGGCCTAACCTGAGGCAAATCAGGGAAAGGGAATGCGCCATGGTTGCCAGCCATGGCGGGATTATGCGGGCCAAAAGCAGGCAGCGGAAAAGCGGACCGGTACAAATATGTTCGATTATATCATTGTCGGCGGCGGCTCCGCCGGCGCGACGCTGGCCGCGCGCCTGAGCGAGGATCCGGCCACCAAGGTTCTGTTGTTGGAGGCCGGGCGTGATTTCCGCAGCGCCGAGACACCGGCCCATATCCAAATGCCAAATCCTCTTCGCGCCATCGAGGATGATGATTATCGCTGGCCTGAACTCATGGCCCGGCGCACCGCGGCACAGGAGCCGCGTCTGCTGTGGCGCGGCCGCGCCATGGGCGGCAGTTCGACCATCAATGGCCAAATTGCCATTCGCGCCCTGCCGGAGGATTTTCAGCGCTGGGCCGGGCTGGGTTGTAGCGGCTGGGGCTGGGACGATGTGTTGCCGTATTTTTGCAAGCTGGAAGACGACATGAATTTTGGCGATGCGCCCTATCACGGCACCGGCGGGCCAATCCCGGTTTACCGCGCACCGGTGGAGGCCTGGGGGCACGTGGACCGGGGCTTGATGCAGGCCGGCATGGCCTTGGGCTATGGCTGGTGCGACGATCATAACGCCCCGGTGGGCACCGGTGTCTCGCCCTACGCCATCAACAGCCGCGACAACCGCCGGGTCTCCACCAATGACGGCTATCTGGAACCCGCGCGCGGGCGCGCCAATTTGACGATCATGGGCGAGGCCCTGGTCGAAAGCCTGACTTTCGAAGGCAACCGCAACCGGGCCAGCGGCGTGACCGTCGGAATTGATGGGCAACGGCGGACTTTCCGGGCCGAACGGGAAACCATTCTATGTGCCGGCGCTATTCACAGCCCCGCCATCCTGCAACGCTCCGGTATTGGACCGGCCAAATTATTGCAAGATCTGGGCCTTGCGGTGCTGGCGGACCGCCCCGTTGGTCAGCATTTGTTGGATCATCCCATCGTGGCGATCAATTTGCGCCTGAAAACATCGGCGCGGGCCACCACCCTGACCCATCGCCACACCAATTGCTGCATCCGCTATGGCTCCGGTCTGGCGGGCGGCGAACGGAACGATATGATCATGATCGCGGGCAACCTGCGGGCCCATGAACAGGGTGACTTTGACTTAGGACGCGTCGGCGTTGCCGTCTATGACAGCCACAGCGAGGGCGAGGTCATGATCACCAGCCCGGAGGCCGGAGTAGACCCCAGGGTCGAGGAAAACATGCTGTCGGACGAGCGGGATTTCGCCCGTTTGCGCGATGGTGTCGCCCGCCTGCGCGCCCTTGGCCAACACCCGGCCCTGGCCGATATCAGCGAAGACATTACCTATGGCTACAGTGGCGTATCCATTGCGGACGAACTTTCAGCCGCCGACCTCGATGCCTGGATCATGGCGGAATGCAGCGATGCCCAGCACGCCATCGGCACCTGCCGCATGGGCCCGGCGGACGATCCGCGCAGCGTCGTGGACACAGATTGCCGGGTCATCGGATGTGAGGATCTGCGGGTTATCGATGCCTCCATCATGCCCGAGAACGTCCGGGCCAACACGCACCTGACAACCGTCATGATCGCGGAATTAATGGCGGATCGTCTTCGATCCAGCTAACCGCCAGCTCGTCTCGCTGGCCATCGGCGACACGAAAGAGACGGCGGTCAGCCGTGATCAACGTGGCTTGATGAACTTGTGCGACGGCCAAGTACAGACAATCGTAAATAGGGTGGTCAAGATTTCGGGCCATGGTTCTGGCGCGATCAAGGTATTCGAAATCGGGCACGAGACGAATGTCTGCATCAATCATGGCGCGCCACGACATTTCAGCCTCTTCACGGCTCATGTTGGCGGCATTTTCGTACTTCCAGAGTGCGTTGGCGACTTCCAGCCGCAAAAATTCCGGTGCTATTAACTCGGTCGGAGTTTCCAACCAACGCATGGCGGCCGCGGTATATTTTTGCAATACAATGGCGTTGACCATGACCGAAGCATCGAAGACAAACATCAACGATCGCGGTCCTCGCGGATCAAGGCCGCGGCATCGGGAAAGCTCCTGCATTCAAATTTCGCATGCAGATCTTTCAAATTATCAATAAACCGCCGCCGGTCACCGGTTACGGTATCGGTCAGAATTTCCCGCAATTCCTGCTCAAGCGATTTGCCATGGCGTGCGGCGCGGTTCTTCAGCATCCCGACAATGTTATCATCAAGATTTCGTATGATTACTTGTCCCATGCAAAGTATGATATCACGACGATATCATACTTTGCAAGTTAAACGTTTCATCTATTTTTGCCAACGAAACCAAACAGATGTCCGGCGATCTTGCGGATTTGGATTTCTTCCGCCCCCTCGGTGATGCGGTAGCGGCGGTGATGGCGGTAGATATGTTCGAAGGGCTGGTTGCGGGTATAGCCCTCGCCGCCGAAGACCTGCATGGCCCGGTCGGAAGCCTCGCAGATCAGGCGGTTGGCCCGGTAATTGGCCATGGAGACCTGGTCGGTCACCGCCATGTGGTTATGCTGATCCAGGTTCCAGGCGGTTTTGTAGACCAGATTGCGGACCATTTCGGCTTCGGTATGCAATTCCGCCAAGGGGAACTGAATGGCCTGGTTGGTGGCCAGGGGCTTGCCCCAGGTGGTGCGCTGTTTTGCATAGGCCACGGCCTCGTCAATACAGAACTGCGCCGCGCCCAGGGAGGATGCGGCCTGGCGGATACGGTTTTCGTGCAAAAACGTTTGCGCCACGATCAGGCCGTCGCCTTCCCCGCCCAAATAGGATTCATCGCTGATCGGCATGCGCACATCCTTGATGGAGACGATGCCGTGATCGGTCGGCATGTTGAAGGTCCAATCCATCTTCACCACTTCAAAGCCGGGCGCCGTGACCGGCACCAGAAAGGCGGTGATGCCCAGGCCCTCGCCGGACTTGCCGGAGGTGCGGGCGAAGACCAGATCGTGGGTTGCCTCGTGAATGCCCGAATTGAACCGCTTGTTGCCGTTGATCACCCATTCGTTGCCGTCCCTGACGGCGGCGGTTTCCATGTATGTGGCATCGGAGCCGTGGTTCAGTTCCGTCAGGCCGAAACCGACCCGCCGCCCGCCGGTGATCAGGGCCGGCAGAAATTCCTCCTTTTGGGCATCGGTGCCGAACTTCCACATCATGTGAACCAGGGGAAAATTACCCACGATGGACGACTCGTTCTGTAGATCGTTGTGCAGCCCCAGACCCTTGTGCGCCAGATGTTCCCGGATCATCGCCATGGCCAGGTTGGAGCCTTCCTGACCGCCGATCTCCTTTGGCAGGGCAAAGCGCAAATGACCCGCCTCATCGGCCAGATCCTTCATCTGCCGCAGCAGCGTTTCCCATTCCTTGGCCGGCTTGCCGTCGTTGTCCCAATCCGTGCGGGCGTTCTCCCGGCGATGGTCGAAGAACTGCAAATTTTCATTTTCGAGCGGCTTGATCACCCGCTCTATGAACTCATCCAGTTCCTCAATTTTATCTTGTATCTCTTTGGGAACATTGAATTCCATGGCCTAACCCGCCTCCTCAATACAGTCGCGCAACAGATCAAGCGCCGCCCTGGTGAAGACCCACATATTGGCCTCCCGATCATCGTCCCCGGTCTCCAGGGTAATGACTTTTTCCACCGGTCCGCTGACCGCCAGACAGGTATGGCCGGCGGCATCGCCATAGCGGTTTCCGGTCGGGCCCGAGGCGCCGGTTTCGGCCAAACCCCAGGTCGCGTCCATTTTTTCCCGGATCGTCCGGGCGCACAACATGGCATAGGGCTCGGACGATGAGCGCAGACCTTTCATGGCCTCCTTCGGAACGCCCAAAATGCGCTCGCGGGCGTCGTAGGTATAGATCACGCCGCCGCCGAGAAAATATTTCGAGGCCCCCGATATACTCAACAGATTGGCCGAAACCAGCCCGCCCGTGGATGATTCCGAGACCGCGACGGTTTCGCCCCGCGCCTTCAAGATGGCCCCTAATTCGGTGGCCAGATCCAATTTACTCATAGCTTTCCTCCCTGATTTGCCACCATTGTGACGGCAAATTGCGGTTTCCTCAATACAGGAACATGGGCTTACCCAAGGCGTAGCGGACGCTGGGCCGATAAGTGGCGGCATCATAGAGCTCGCCGACATCGACCCGTTTTTCGCCTTGCACGCAGGTATTGGCGGGAACCGTGGTGTAATTGCCGTCGCGGAGCGCCATCATGACGCCGGATTGGCCATCTTCGAGGTGCTGCATGGCCAGATTGGCAAAAATGGTCGCGACCATGCGGTCAAGAGAATCCGGCGGTCCCGCCCGCATCAAATAGGCCAATTGCTGGTTGACCGTCGCCACGCCGGTTTTTTGGGTCAGAATATCGCCCATGTGCCGGCCGATCCCACCCAGTTTGCGGTGGCCGTAGGCATCCGCCGCCCCGCCTTCGATAATATCGCCGCCTTCGATACTGCAGCCTTCGGACAACACCACTAACGCATAATGGCTGGGATTGCGGTTGCGGTCCTCCATCACCAGGTTGGCAAGCCGGTCCATGTCCACCGGCACCTCCGAAATCAGGGTCCGGTCCGCGTCCGCCAGATAGCCGCTGATCAGGGCGGTCTGGCCGCTGTTGCGGCCGAACAGTTCGATCACGGCAATGCGTTCGTGACTGCCCGTGGGCGTGCGCAGGGCGGTTATCGCCTCCACGCTGCGGGTGATGGCGGTGGAAAATCCGATGCAGTAATCGGTGCCATAGACATCGTTGTCCATGGTCTTGGGGATGGCCACGACCCGCAGGCCCTGTTCGTGCAAATGCGCCGCATAGGACAGGGTATCGTCGCCGCCGATGGCGATCAGGGCATCGATCCCCAACGCCTCGACCACGGCCATGACATGAGCGGTGCAATCGAACAGATCGCCCCGTGCCACGGCTTTTGGCGAACCAGCCAGAAAATCCGGCAGATCGTCTTTCTTGACCTTGCCCGGATGGGTGCGCGAGGTATGCAGAAACGTGCCGCCCGTACGGTCGATGGTGCGGACGATTTCGGGCGTCAGAGGCTGCAGCCAGCGCTCCTGGGCGCCGTCGTCGTCGGGATTGTAATGCAAGGGCCCGCCCCAGCCGCGGCGAAAGCCCACGACGTCCCAGCCATTACCCGCCGCCCGCATGACGACGGCCTTGATGCAGGAATTCAAACCGGGGACATCGCCGCCGCCCGTCAGAATTGCCAATCGCATGTCAGATTCCTTTCAAGACCATTGGTATGGACGCCGCGCATTGTTCATTTGGGTTCGATACATAAAAGCGCTATGAAGGGATGAAGCAACATTATTCGACGGAAGGGTTATGGTCATGAGAGCGGACATTGATGTCGCGGTTTGTGAAGTTGGCTTGCGCGACGGCATCCAGGGTATCGATGAATTCTTTCCCACGGACAAGAAAAAAGCCTGGATCGCGGCGGAAGCCGCCGCGGGCGTCGGCGAGATCGAGGTTTGCTCTTTCGTCCCCCCCAGTGTCTCGGGTCAGTTCGTTGATTGCGAAGAGGTCATTGCCGATGCCCTGACCCATGACGGCCTGTCGGTCTCCGCCCTGGTGCCGAACCTGCGCGGGGCGGAACGCGGCTTCCCCACGGGCGTGCATCAATTGAGTTTCGTGCTGTCCATTTCCGAGAGCCATAATCAGGCCAACGTACGCTGCAGCCGCGAAGAGTCCCTGGAACGCTTCCGCCAAATCTCCGAATTGCGCAATTCGTCGCCTGAAAACAAGAAGGTCACCCTCAACGTGGGTCTGGCGACGGCGTTGGGCTGCACCATCGAGGGTCAGGTGGACCCCGGGGAGGTGGTTCGCATAGCCGAGAAATTGTTGGAATATGGTGCCGATGAACTATCGGTGTCCGACACGGTGGGTTACGCCAATCCAACCCAGGTCCGCGATATATACCGCCTGCTGCGCCGGCATCTGGGCGAGGACGTGGTGCTGGGCGCACATTTCCACGACACCCGCGGTCTTGGCCTGGCCAATGTTCACGCGGCGCTGGACGAAGGCGTGCGCCGCTTCGATGCCTCCCTGGCCGGCTTGGGCGGTTGCCCCTTCGCGCCGGGCGCCTCGGGCAATATCGTCATGGACGATCTGGTCTTCATGTTGGAAGCCATGGGCCTGAAGACGGGCGTCGATCTGGACGCCCTGGTGGCGGTCCGGGAAATTGTCGCCGCCGGGTTGCCGAACGAGCCTTTGCTGGGCGCCATCGCCAAGGCCGGCGTTCCGAAAGGTTTCGCACCGGCCGTCGCCGCCGCCTGAGCCGCCGCTCAAGTCGTGAACCACCTCAGGCCATAATTTGGTCCGGCCATGAACTGGTCAGACGAAGGATATGTGCTGTCCGTTCGCCGTCATGGCGAGGCCGCGGCAATCGTCAATCTGCTGACCCGGGAACATGGCCGCCATGCGGGTCTGGTACGGGGCGGGACGGGGCGGCGCCTGCGTGGCGTACTGCAGCCGGGCAATCTGGTCGCGGCCAACTGGCGCGGCCGGCTGGCCGAGCATCTGGGCAGCTACACGGTTGAAGGCCTGCGCGATCATGCCGCCGCGCTGCTACGGAGTGGCGACCGTCTGGCCGGTCTGACGGCGGCGGCGGCGGTGTGCGAGGCGGCGCTGCCCGAACGGGAACCTCATCTGGCAATCCACGATGCCTTTGCCTCCCTGCTGGATGCCCTGGCGAATGCGCCCGGCTGGCCGGCGGTCTATGTACGATTCGAGCTCGGTTTGCTGGCCGAGCTGGGTTTTGGGCTGGATTTAAGCCAATGCGCGGCGACCGGCCAGAGGGACGATCTGGGCTTTGTCTCGCCCCGCACCGCCCGCGCCGTCAGCCGCCAGGCAGCGGCGCCCTACAAGGAACGGCTGCTGCCCCTGCCCGCATTTTTGCAGCCCAATCCACCGGAAAAACTGACCACGGGCGATATTCTCGATGGCCTGAAACTGACCGGTCATTTTCTGGAAACGGCGGTCTTCGCTCCCCATAACCGGCCCCTTCCCTGGCCCCGCGAGCGCCTGGTCGAACGCATTTCCCGTGCGGAGCAAGCGCTGAGTGATACAATTGCCCCATGACAGAGATTATCGAAGGCGGTGAAATCCGCGATACCCCGTTGGCGGAGGCGTTGGGCGAACGCTACCTCTCCTACGCCCTGTCCACCATCATGTCCCGCTCCCTGCCCGATGTGCGCGATGGCATGAAACCGGTGCACCGGCGCATCCTCTATGCCATGCGGCAGCTCAAGCTGAACCCGGACACCGGATTCAAGAAATGCGCCCGCATTGTCGGCGATGTCATGGGCAAATTTCACCCCCATGGCGACCAGGCCATCTATGACGCCCTGGTCCGCCTGGCCCAGGAGTTCGCCCAGCGCTATCCCCTGGTCGATGGGCAAGGCAATTTCGGCAACGTGGACGGCGATAACGCCGCCGCCATGCGCTACACCGAGGCCCGCATGACCAGCGTCGCCGAGGCGCTTTTGCAGGGCATCGACCTGGACACGGTAGACTTCCGCGAGACCTATGATGGGGAGGAGAAGGAACCCATCGTCCTGCCGGCGGCTTTTCCGAACCTGCTGGCCAATGGCGCCACGGGGATCGCCGTGGGCATGGCGACCTCGATCCCGCCGCACAATATCCGCGAGCTCTGCGCCGGCCTGCTGCATCTGATCAAATTCCCCAATGCCGGCATGGACAAATTGGTGCAATTGATCCCCGGTCCGGACTTCCCCACGGGCGGGGTGATCGTCGAGGACCGGGCCGCCATTCTGGAGGCCTACAAAACCGGGCGGGGTGGTTTTCGCCTGCGCGCCAAATGGGAAATCGAAAAGGGCAAGCGGGGCACCTACAACATCGTGGTGACCGAGATCCCCTATCAGGTATCCAAGGGGCGGGTGATCGAGAAAATCGCCGAGCTGCTGCATCTGCGGAAGCTGCCTCTATTGGCCGACGTTCGCGATGAATCAGCGGAGGATATTCGCCTGGTGCTGGAGCCGAAATCAGGCCGGGTGGAAGCGGAGATGCTGATGGAGCACTTGTTCCGCCTCTCCGAACTGGAAGTCCGCATCAGCCTGAACCTGAATGTCCTGGACGCCGATCAAACGCCCAAAGTGATGAACCTAGCGGAGGCCTTGCAGGCCTTTCTGGATCATCGGCACGTGGTTCTGGTCCGCCGCACGACACACCGCCTGGAACAGATCGCCCATCGCCTGGAAGTGTTGGGCGCCTATCTGATCTGCTATCTGAACCTGGACGAAGTGATCCGCATTATCCGCGAGGAAGATGAGGTAAAACCGGCGCTGATGAAGGCCTTCAAGCTAACGGACGTGCAGGCCGACGCGATCCTGAACATGCGTCTGCGCGCCCTGCGGCGGCTGGAGGAGATGGAGATCAGGGCCGAGGACAAGGC